>NZ_JBQEOI010000011.1:21037-91260 GCF_052045125.1 Paracoccus sp. 22332 | reverse complement strand
CCCCCGCCGCGCTGCGCGCGTCTCCCCCCGCAGGATATTTTCGCCAAGGCAAAGCGGCGAAACGATTTCTTAACCTTGAGCCGTTATGACGGGGTTACGGTACAGGCGGGGACGCCGATGACCGTCCAAGGCAAAGCGCCCCGTTTCCTTCCGGAAGCGGGGCGTCATTGTTTTGCCTTGGTTGAAATATCCCGGAGGGAGTCCCCCTTGGGGACGGGGGGGCAGCGCCCCCCTTTTCTTATTGCGGGAGTTCCGCCGTGATGCCTTCGACATAGAAGTTCATGCCGGACAGGTCTTCATCCGTGGCCGTCTGCCCCTCGGCAAGCCAGACGCTGCCGTCGGCCTTGTTCAGCGGACCCGTGAAGGGATGGTATTCGCCCGCCGCGATCTTGTCGCGCAGCGCCTCGGCCTCGGCCTTGACCTCGGCGGGGACGGCCTCGGTGATCTCGCCGATGGCGACGATGCCGTCGCCGATGCCGCCCCAGATCGCCTCGGGCTTCCAGGTGCCGTCCAGGATCCGGCCCACGCTTTTCACGTAATGCGCGCCCCAGTTGTTGTAGACCGAGGAGACGCGCGGCGTCGGCGCGAACGACGCCATGTCGCTGGCCTGGCCGAAGCCGATCTTGCCCGCCTTCTGCAACTGCGCCAGCGGCGCGGTCGAGTTGGTGTGTTGCAGGATCACGTCCACGCCCTCGGCCATCAGGGCGTTCGCGGCATCGGCTTCTTTCGCGGGATCGAACCAGCTATAGGCCCAGACCACGCGCATCTCGACATCCGGGTTCACCTTCCTGGCGTGGATATAGGCCGAGTTGATGCCTTGGATCACCTCGGGGATCGGGAAGGTGGCGATATAGCCGATCTTGTTCGACTTGGTCATCCGGCCCGCGATGGTGCCGGTGACGGCGCGGCCTTCGTAGAAGCGGCCGTCATAGGTGCCCACGTTGTCGGCGCGCTTGTAGCCGGTATTGTGTTCGAACTTCACGTCGGGAAACTTGGCCGCGACGTTGATGACGGCGTCCATGTAGCCGAAGCTGGTCGCATAGATCACGTCGTTGCCTGCCAGGGCCAGTTGCGTCAGCGCGCGTTCGGCATCGACGCCCTCGGGGACGTTTTCCAGATAGGTGGTCTCTACCCGGTCGCCGAATTCCTGTTCCACGGCCAGGCGGCCCTGGTCGTGCTGATAGGTCCAGCCGCCGTCGCTGACCGGGCCGACATAGATGAAGCCGACCTTCAGCGGTTCGTCCTGCGCCCAGCTTGGCAGGGCGAGGCTGATGGTCGTCATGGCGGCGACGCTGGCGATAAGGTTTCTGCGGTTCATGCTTGCCTCTCTGTTGGTCCCCGCGCGCCTAGCGCAGGGCATGAAAATCCTGTCCCAGCGATCCCGGCGCGGTGCTGCCCGCGCGGCGGCTGAATTTCTGCCGGGCCGAGATCGCAACCAGCACGACGATGGTCGCCAGATAGGGCGCCATCGACAAAAGCTGCACGGGCACCCGCACGCCCGCCGCCTGAAGGCGCAGTTGCAGCACCGTGACGCCGCCGAACAGCCAGGCCCCCGCCAGCACCCCCGGCGCGGTCCAGCTGGAAAAGACCACGATGGCCAGCGCGATCCAGCCCGCGCCCGCCGTCATGCCTTCAGTCCATTGCAGCACCGTCGCGACCGAAATGAAGGCCCCGCCGATCCCCGCCATGGCGCCGCCGAAGGCGATGGCGGCGATGCGCACGCGGCGCACGTCATAGCCCAGGGCGTGGGCGGCGTCGTGATTCTCGCCCACGCCGCGCAGGATCAGGCCCGCGCGCGAGCGGTTGAGAAACCACCAGATCAGCGGCACCATCAGCAGGCCCAGCCAGACGATCCAGTGCAGGCCCAGCGGGCCGGGCGCCATGGTCGGGGCCTTGACCCCCTCCATCGGCTTGCCGAACAGCGCGGCAAGCCCCAGGCCGAACAGCGTCAGCGCCAGGCCCGATGCGACCTGGTTCGACAGCAGGAACTGGGTCAGCACCGCGAAGGGCAGGGCGATCAGCGCGCCCGCCAGGGCGGCGGCGGCAAAGCCCAGGACCGGGCTGCCGCTGTGATAGGCAGCGGCGAACCCGGCCAGGGCGCCGGTGATCATCATCCCCTCGACCCCCAGGTTCAGCACGCCCGCGCGTTCCGCGACAAGCTCTCCCAAGGCGGCGAACAGGATCGGGGTCGATGCGGTCAACAGCATCAGGAACAGCGCGACGGGGTCGATCATGCCGCGATCCTTCTGGCGATGCGGAACCGGGTCAGCAGGTCGAAACCCAGCAGGAAGAACAACAGCATCCCCTGGAACACCTGCACGGTCGCGCCGGGCAGGTTCAGCGTCAGTTGGGCCAATTCCCCGCCGATATAGGTCAGCGCCAGCAGCAGCCCCGCCAGCAGGATGCCCAGCGGATGCAGCCGCCCCAGAAAGGCCACGATGATCGCGGTGAAGCCGTAACCCACGCCGATCTTGTCGGTGATCTGGCCCGCGGGGCCTGCGACTTCGAACAGGCCCGCCATCCCGGCCAGCGCCCCCGACAGGCCCAGGCAAAAGGCCACCAGCGTTTCCGGTTTCACCCCCGCGAAGCGGGCGGCGCGCGGCGCGGTCCCGGCGGCGCGGATGTGAAAGCCCCGGATGTGGCGCGACATCAGGAACCATGTCGCCAGCACCGCCAGGACGGCGGCGACCACGCCCCAATGCGCGCCGGTCCCGGCGATCAGTTCGGGGTTCGCGGCGGCGGGATATTGTTGCAGGTTGCGCGATCCGGGCATCCCGAAGCCCTCGGGGTTCTTCATCGGCCCGAAGGCCATCCAGGCGGCGATGCGCTGCGCGACATAGACCAGCATCAGCGACACCAGGATTTCGGACGCGCCGAACCAGTTGCGCAGCAGCGCCGGGATCATGCCCCAGGCCCAGCCGCCCGCCGCGCCCGCGATCACCATGGCGGGAAAGATCCACATTTCCGGCGCGGGATAGGCGGCAAGCGCGACCGCCGCGCCGCAGATGGCGCCGATGATATACTGCCCCTCGGCGCCGATGTTCCAGATGCCCGCGCGGAAGCCCACGGCAAGTCCCGAGGCGATCAGGATCAGCGGCGCGGCCTTGACCAGCAATTGCGGACGGGAATAGCTGGCGGCGGGGCCGAACAGCGGATCCCAGAAGATCGTCCTGATCGCCGTCACCGGGTCATAGCCCATGACGGCGAACAGCAGGCCGCCCGCCAGCATCGTCGCCAGCACCGCCAGGACGGGCGTGGCCACCTGCAACAGCGGGGACGTGTCGGACCGGGGAACCAGGCGGATCATAGATGCGCGACCTCCATCCCATGCGCGCCGCCCAGCATCAGGCCGATCTGGTCCAGCGTCAGCCCCTGGGTCGGCAGGGGGGCGGACAGGCGGCCTTCGTTCAGGGCGCAGAAGCGGTCGGACAGTTCCAGAAGCTCGTCCAGATCCTGAGAGATCACGATCACCCCCGCGCCTGCCCGCGCCAGATCCAGCAGGGACTGGCGCACGGCGGCGGCAGCGCCCGCATCGACGCCCCAGGTCGGCTGGTTCACGACCAGCACGCGGGGGGCCTGCATCACCTCGCGCCCGATGACGAATTTTTGCAGGTTGCCGCCCGACAGGGCCTTGGCGGCGGTGTCGGGACCGGGGGTGCGCACGTCGAAGGCGCGGATCACGTCCTGCGCAAAGGCGCGGGCGGCGGGGCGGTCGATCAGGCCGTTGCGGACCAGCCCCTTGCGCGGGCCTGCGGTCAGCAGGGTGTTGTCGGTCAGGCTGAAATCGGGAACGGCGGCATGACCCAGCCGATCCTCGGGCGCGGCCAGCAGGCCCGCGCCGCGCCGCGCCTCGGGTCCAAGGCGGGACAGATCCGCGCCTTCCAGCAGGATCGTGCCCGGCGCGTTGCGTATCTCGCCCGACAGCGCGGCCAGCAACTCGTCCTGGCCGTTGCCCGCGACGCCGCCGATGCCCAGGATCTCGCCCGCGCGCAGGGTCAGGGCGACGGATTTCAGCGCCGTGGCGTCCGCCGTGGGGGCGGGCTGGGACAGGGCGCGGACTTGCAACAGCACCTCGCCCGCCTGCCGTCCGCTGCGGTCGATGGGGCGCATGTCGCCGCCCACCATCATCGCGGCCAGATCGCGGGCGGAATGGGCGCGCGGGTCGCAGCTGTCCACCACCCGGCCATGGCGCAGGATCGTGGCGCGGTCGCAATGGCTGCGGATCTCCTCAAGCTTGTGGCTGATATAGAGGATCGCGGTCCCCTGCGCCGCCAGTTTGCGCAGCGTGGCGAACAGCAGTTCCGCTTCCTGAGGGGTCAGGACGCTGGTCGGTTCGTCCATGATCAGCAGGCGCGGGTTCTGCAACAGGCAGCGGATGATTTCCACGCGCTGGCGTTCGCCCGCCGACAGGGTGACGACCCGGCGGTCGGGGTTCAACGGCAGGCCAAAATCCTGGCTGACCTGCGCGATCCTGGCCGACAGCGCGCGCCGGGGCGGCGGGTTTTCCATGCCCAAAGCGATGTTTTCCGCCACCGTCAGCGCGTCGAACAGCGAAAAATGCTGGAACACCATCGCCACGCCTGCGGCCCGCGCGGCACGGGGGTCGGCCGGCTGGTGCGGCCGGCCGTTCAGCAGCATCCGCCCGTCATCGGGGCGCACCAGCCCATAGATCATCTTGACCAAGGTCGATTTTCCGGCGCCGTTTTCGCCCAGCAGGGCATGGATCTCTCCGGGCGCCACGGCGAAGGACACGTCGTCATTGGCGCGCACGCCGGGATAGGATTTGCCGATCCCCTCTGCCCGGAACACTGCGCCTTCGGTCAAATTTTGTCCCCCTGGTCAAAGTCTTTTCCCATGCTTATCGCGCAAGTGACGCCCAGGGCAATTGCGCTGTTTCGGCAGGTTGCGATAGATGTCTGACCATGCCCGCGAAAAATCCCCGATTCATCCATCTTCGCACCCATTCCGAGCATTCGTTGCTGGAAGGTGCCATCCCCGTGGGCAAGCTGCCCGCCCTGGCGGCGGATGCCGGGATGCCCGCGGTCGCGCTGACCGACACCAATGCGATGTTCGCGGCCCTGGAATTCAGCGTGAAGGCGATGGACAAGGGCGTCCAGCCGATCGTCGGCTGCCAGATGACCCTGCTGGACGGCGCGACCGGGCCGGTGGTCCTGCTGGCCCAGAACGATGCGGGCTGGCTGAACCTCATGGCGCTGTCATCCTGTCTCTATCTGCGCGAGGGCGGCGCGCCGCTGCATGTCACCGTGGAAGAGTTGTGCGCCCATGCCGAGGGGCTGATCTGCCTGACGGGCGGCGCGACCGGGCCGCTGGGCTGCCTGATCGCGCAGGGGCAGCGCGACAAGGCCGACGCCCTGGCCGACCGTCTGGCCGCCGCCTTCCCGACCAGGCTCTATGTCGAATTGCAGCGCCATCCCGGCGAGAACGGCCAGTTGATGCCCGCCGAGGCCGCGTCCGAATCCGGGCTGATCGACCTAGCCTATGCGAAGTCCCTGCCGCTGGTGGCGACGAACGATGTCTATTTTCCGAAGGCGGACATGTTCGAGGCCCATGACGCGCTAATCTGCATCGCGGAAAAGGCCTATGTGGACCAGTCGCAGCCCCGCCGCCGCCTGACGCCGCAGCATTACTTCAAGTCGGCCGAGGAGATGGCCGTGCTGTTCGCCGACCTGCCCGAGGCGCTGGACAACACCGTCGAAATCGCCCGCCGCTGCGCCTTCGCGGTCAAGAAGCACAAGCCGATCCTGCCGCGCTTCGCCGATGACGAGGTGGACGAGTTGCGCCGCCAGGCGCGCGAGGGGCTGGAGGCGCGGCTGGCGGTCATCCCCCACGCCGTTCCGGTCCAGGAATATCAGGCCCGGCTGGAGTTCGAGCTGGGCATCATTGAGCAGATGGGCTTTCCCGGCTATTTCCTGATCGTGGCCGATTTCATCAAATGGGCCAAGGACCGCGACATTCCGGTGGGTCCGGGGCGCGGCTCGGGCGCGGGGTCGCTGGTCGCCTATGCGCTGACCATCACCGACCTGGATCCTTTGCGCTACAACCTGCTGTTCGAACGCTTCCTGAACCCGGAACGGGTGTCGATGCCGGATTTCGACATCGACTTCTGCATGGACCGGCGGGAAGAGGTGATCCGCTATGTCCAGGACAAATACGGCAAGGACAAGGTGGGCCAGATCATCACCTTCGGCGCGCTTCTGTCCAAGGCCGCCGTGCGCGACGTGGGCCGCGTCTTGCAGATGCCCTTCGGCCAGGTGGACCGGCTGTCCAAGATGATCCCCGTCGAAGGCGTGAAGCCCGTCAGCATCGCCAAGGCCCGCGCCGACGAACCCCGCCTGCGCGAAGCGGCCAAGGAAGAGGTCGTCAAGCGCCTGCTGGACTATGCCGAACAGCTTGAGGGGCTGTATCGCAACGCCTCGACCCATGCGGCGGGCGTGGTGATCGGCGACAGGCCGCTGGACCGGCTGGTGCCGCTGTATCGCGACCCGGCATCCGACATGCCCGCCACGCAGTTCAACATGAAATGGGTCGAACAGGCCGGGCTGGTCAAGTTCGACTTCCTGGGTCTCAAGACGCTGACGGTGATCCAGAACGCCGTGGACCTGATCAACGGCGGGGGCCGCCCGTTGCATGTCGCGGCGGATGGGCGGCAGCTTTACGACCCCGCGCCGGGCACGGAAAACCAGATCAACCTGATCCCGTTGGACGACAAGGCGACCTATGACCTGTTCGCCAGCGCCAAGACGGTCGCGGTGTTCCAGGTCGAAAGCTCGGGCATGATGGACGCGCTGCGCCGGATGCGGCCGACCTGCATCGAGGATATCGTGGCGCTTGTGGCGCTTTATCGTCCCGGCCCGATGGAGAACATCCCGACCTATTGCGAGGTCAAGAACGGGCTGCGGAAGCTGGAGTCGATCCATCCCAGCATCGACCATATCCTGGCCGAGACGCAGGGCATCATCGTCTATCAGGAACAGGTGATGCAGATCGCCCAGGTCATGGCGGGCTACAGCCTGGGCGGCGCCGACCTGCTGCGCCGCGCGATGGGCAAGAAGATCGCCGCCGAGATGGCCAAGGAACGCCCGAAATTCGTGGACGGCGCGGTGGCGAACGGCGTGGATGCCAAGAAAGCGGGCGAGGTTTTCGACCTGCTGGAGAAATTCGCCAATTACGGTTTCAACAAATCCCACGCGGCGGCCTATGCCGTGGTCAGCTATCAGACCGCCTGGCTCAAGGCGAACCACCCGGTCGAGTTCATGGCCGCGGTGATGAACTGCGACATCCACCTGACCGACAAGCTGGCGATCTACAAGCGCGAATGCGACCGCATGGGCATCGCCATCGTGCCGCCCTGCGTGAATCGGTCCGCCCCGACCTTCAGCGTCCGCGAGGGACGCATCCATTATGCCTTGGGCGCGCTGAAGGGCGTGGGCATCGAGGCGATGAAGCTGATCCAGGATGCGCGGGGCGAGACGCCCTTCCGCGACATGCACGACTTCGCCCGCCGCGTGGACATGAAGCGCGTGGGCAAGCGCCCGCTGGAAATGCTGGCCCGCGCCGGGGCCTTCGACGTGCTGGACGACAACCGCGCCCGCGTGGTCAAGGGGCTGGACGCGCTGTGCGCCTGGTCGGCGGCGGTGCAGGACCAGGCGGCATCCAGCCAGACCTCGCTGTTCGGCGGGGGCGAGGATCTGCCGCCCCCCCGCGCGCCCATCGCGGGGGTCTGGCTGCCCACCGAAAAGCTGGCCGAGGAACACAAGGCCGTGGGGTTCTACCTGTCCGGCCATCCGCTGGACGATTACCTGCCCGCGCTGAAGCGCAAGGACGCGAAGACGCTGGCAGAGATCTGTGCCAAGGCCGCAGACGGCCCTTGTGTCACCTATATCGCCGGCACCGTCGCCGCCCGGATGGAACGCAAGTCGGCGAAGGGCACGGCTTACGCCTTTGTCAGCCTGTCCGATCCCACGGGCATTTATGAAGTGACGGTGTTTTCGGATCTTTTGACCGCCTCTCGTGCTTTGCTGGAACCGGGTCAGAACGTCGTTCTGCAGGTCAAGGTCGAACCTTCCGGCGATGAAGTGAAGATGCTGGCAAATTCGGTTGTCACGCTGCCCGATTTCGTTGCCGACGCGGGTGCGGGCTGCCTGGCCGTGGACATGCAGGGCGCGGACACCATCCCGCGCATCGCCGAGACGCTGGACCGCATCCGAACCGAGATCACGGTTCCCGCGCGCAGCCGCGGCCCGGTGCTGCTGCGCATCCGCGAAGGCGACGAGGTGATCGAGATCGAGATCGCGAACGACGCCCCCCTGACGACTCCCGCCCGTCAGGCTTTGCGCGCCGTGCCGGGCGTCCTGGATGTGGTCGAGGAATAGGCTTTGCCCCTAGGCAGATGTTCGCGTTTCGTGCTAGTCTTGGGGAAAATCGGAAGGGCAGGCTATGCGCGTCCTGGGCATTGATCCCGGATTGAGGAATATGGGCTGGGGCGTGATCGCCGTGGACGGATCGCGCCTGCGCCATGTCGCCAACGGCGTGATTCAGACGGACGGGGGCGACCTGGGCGCGCGGCTGTCGCGGCTGTATCGGGGCCTTTGCGCGGTGATCGCCGCCCATGCGCCCGACGCGGCGGCGGTCGAACAGACCTTTGTGAACAAGGACGCGGTGGGGACGCTGAAGCTGGGCCAGGCGCGCGGGATCGCCCTGCTGGCTCCGGCCGAGGCGGGGCTGGCCATCGGCGAATACGCCCCGAACGCGGTGAAGAAGACCGTGGTCGGCGTGGGGCATGCCGGCAAGGAACAGGTGCAGCACATGGTCAAGGTCCAGCTTCCCGGCGTGATCTTCGACAGCGCTGACGCTGCCGACGCGCTTGCCATCGCCATCTGCCACGCCCGCCACCTGCAAACCCGCACCCTGCGCATCGCGAGGACCGCATGATCGGCCGCATTGCCGGGATCATCCTGCACCGGGCGCGCGATCACGTTCTGATCGACGTGCGCGGGGTGGGCTATATCGTCCATGTCAGCGAACGCACCGCCGCCGGTCTGCCGCCGGTGGGCCAGGCCGCCGCGCTTTATACCGACCTGATGGTGCGCGAGGATCTGCTGCAACTGTTCGGCTTTCCGTCCATGCTGGAAAAGGAATGGCACCGGCTGCTGACCAGCGTGCAGGGCGTGGGGGCCAAGGTCTCGCTGGCGATCCTGGGCACGTTGGGGGCCGAGGGGCTGGCGCGGGCGATCGCGCTTGGCGACTGGGCCTCGGTCCGCAAGGCGCAGGGCGTGGGGCCGAAGCTCGCGCAGCGCGTGGTTCTGGAACTGAAGGACAAGGCGCCTTCGGTCATGGCGCTTGGCGGAACGCTCAGCGTGGATATGGGTGTGCCGGTGGTGGATGCGGATGCGGTCGTTGATGCAGCCGCCGCCCCCGCCGCCACGCCCGCCGCGCCGTCGGACGCCATGCTTGCCGCCCGCACGACCTCGGACGCGCTGTCCGCGCTGACCAATCTGGGCTATGCTTCCAGCGAGGCCGCGCAGGCCGTGGCCGAGGCGCAGGCGCGGGAACCCGGCGCCGCGACGCCCGCGTTGATCCGCGCGGCGCTGCGCCTGCTGGCGCCGAAGGAATAAGGGGGCGCTTGATGCACGGGAACGCAAAGGTCTTTGTCCTGATGGCTGCCATGACCGCCCTGGTCATGGCTCTTGGCTGGATGCTGGGCGGACAGGGCGGCGCGGTGATCGCGCTGTTGCTGGCCGGGGGCATGAACGTCTTTTCCTGGTGGAACAGCGACAAGATGGTGCTGCGCCAGCAGGGCGCGGTCGAACTGTCGCCGCAGCAGGGCGGCGATCTGTATCGCATGACTGCCGAACTGGCCCGGCGGGCCGACCTGCCGATGCCCAAGCTGTATCTGCTGCCGACCGAACAGCCCAACGCCTTCGCGACGGGGCGCAATCCCGAAAACTCGGCCGTGGCGGTGACGCAGGGCCTGGTCCGCAGCCTGTCGCGGGATGAGATCGCGGGCGTGATCGCCCATGAACTGGCGCATATCAAGCATCGCGACACGCTGACCATGACCGTCACCGCAACCATGGCGGGTGCCGTCGCGATGATGGGCAACATGATGCTGTTCACCGGCGGGCGCGACGACCGGGGCGGTGGCCTGGGTGCGATCCTGGCGATGATCTTCGCCCCGATGGCGGCGATGATGGTGCAGATGGCGATTTCCCGCGCCCGCGAATTCGAGGCCGATGCGGCCGGCGCGCAGATCTGCGGGCAGCCGCGGGCGCTTGCCTCGGCTCTGGCGAAGATCTCGCAACTGGCGGGGCGGACGCTGAACATCCCTGCCGAACGGAACCCGGCGGCGGCGGCCATGTTCATCGTCAACCCGCTGAACGGGCTGCGGATGGACCGCCTGTTCGCCACCCACCCCGCGACCGAGGATCGGATCGCCCGGCTGATGGCGATGGAGGGCGGGCTGCGCGAACGGCCGTCGTCCATCCCGCGCAGCGGACGCGACGACGGCCCCTGGGGTCGCGGATGATCCAGCCCGATCCGACCTTGCGCCCGGAACCGATGGAAGGCGAATCAGAAGACCGCGCCCTTCGCCCGCAGATGCTGTCCGAATTCGTCGGCCAGGCCGAAGCGCGGGCCAACCTGCGCGTCTTCATCGAAAGCGCCCGGATGCGCGGCAAGGCGATGGATCACACGCTGTTCTTCGGCCCGCCCGGCTTGGGCAAGACCACGCTGGCGCAGATCATGGCGCGAGAGCTTGGCGTGAATTTTCGCATGACCTCGGGCCCGGTCTTGGCGCGGGCGGGCGATCTGGCGGCGATCCTGACCAACCTGGAAGCCCGCGACGTGCTGTTCATCGACGAAATCCACCGCATGAACCCGGCGGTCGAGGAGATCCTCTATCCCGCCCTGGAGGATTTCGAACTGGATCTGGTGATCGGCGAAGGCCCCGCCGCGCGCACGGTGCGGATCGAGTTGCAGCCCTTCACGCTTGTTGGGGCGACCACCCGCCTGGGCCTGCTGACCACGCCGCTGCGCGACCGTTTCGGCATTCCCACGCGCCTGGAATTCTATACCATTGCCGAACTTGACCTGATCGTGCAGCGCGGCGCCCGCTTGATGGGCATCAGCGCCGATCCCGAAGGGACACGCGAAATCGCCCGCCGCGCGCGCGGAACGCCCCGGATCGCCGGGCGGCTGCTGCGCCGGGTGGTGGACTTCGCCCTGGTCGAGGGCGACGGGCGTCTGACGCGCCAGATCGCGGATACGGCGCTGACCCGGCTGGGCGTGGACGACCTGGGCCTGGACGGCGCCGACCGGCGCTATCTGATGCAAATGGCCGAACATTACGGCGGCGGCCCGGTGGGCGTCGAAACCTTGTCGGCGGCGCTGTCGGAAAGCCGCGACGCGATCGAGGAAGTGATCGAACCCTATCTGCTGCAACAGGGCCTGATCGCCCGCACCCCGCGCGGACGGCAGTTGACGGCGGGCGCCTGGCGGCATCTGGGTCTGTCGGCCCCCGCCGCGCCGTCGCAGGCGACGCTGTTCGACGGTTGACAGGGGGCAGGGGGCTTTGCCCCCGCCGCGCGTTCCGCGCGACTCCCCCAGGATATTTGTGGTCCAATGCAGGAATGAAAAACGCCCCATCCTTGACGGATGGGGCGCCTGCTTCGGACACGGTCATCGGCGTCCCCGCCTGTACCGTAGGCCCATGATTGCCAAGATTGCTTAAGATTCGGTTTATGTCCTGATGCAGACTGCAAATATCGCGGCCCCCGGTTCCGGGCTCAGGGCGTCAGGCCGTCGGGATCGGGCAGGCCGTTGGCGCGAGCCGTCGCGGTCAGCGTGTTGGCCAGCAGGCAGGCGATGGTCATCGGGCCGACGCCGCCAGGAACGGGGGTGATGGCGCCCGCCACCCTGGCCGCCGCGTCGAAATCGACATCGCCGACCAGCCCGTCATCGGTGCGGTTGATGCCCACGTCGATCACCGTCGCGCCCGGCTTGATCCAGTCGCCCCGCACGAAATGCGCGCGGCCCACCGCGGCCACGACGATGTCGGCCTGGCGGCACAGGTCGGGCAGGTTCGCGGTGCGCGAATGGGCCACCGTCACCGTGGCGCTGTCGCGCAGCAGAAGCTGGGCCATCGGCTTGCCGACGATATTGCTGCGGCCGATGACCAGGGCGTTCTTGCCCGACAGGCTGCCCAGATGGTCGCGCAGCAGCATCAGGCAGCCCAGCGGCGTGCAGGGCACCATCGCCTTCTGTCCTGTCGCCAGCCGCCCGACATTCAGGATATGGAACCCGTCCACGTCCTTGGCCGGATCGATGGCGTTGATGACGGAGAATTCGTCCATATGGGACGGCAGCGGCAGCTGCACCAGGATGCCGTTCACCGCCGGGTCGGCGTTCAGCCGGTCGATCAGCGCCAGCAGGTCCGCCTGGGGCGTGTCGGCGGGCAGGCGGTGTTCATAGGAGTTCATCCCCACCTCGCGCGTCATCCGGCCCTTGGACCGGACATAGACCTGGCTGGCCGGATCCTCGCCCACCAGGACGACGGCCAGGCCGGGGGTGATCCCCTGGGCAGCCATGCCTGCGGCCTGGGTGGCGATGCGGGCGCGCAGGGCGGCGGCGAAAGCCTTGCCGTCGATCAGTTTCGCGGTGATGGGCAACGATGCGGTCACGAGCGGTCTCCGTTCAGATAGCGATCTTCCTGCGCGATGGCGGCTTCGATCAGTTGCCGCCAGATATTCTGGATCAGCGCCGAATCCAGTCCGCGCGATGCGGCATGGCGGCCGACATTTGCGACCACTTCCTCGACCCGGTCGTCGATCCGGGCGGGCAGGCCGACCTGTTCCTTGATCCGGGCGGCGCGGGCGATCAAGGCATGACGCTGCGCCAGAAGCGCGACAAGCTGTTCGTCCAGCGCGTCGATATGGGCGCGCAGCGTTGCCATGTCTGGAATGTCGTCGATCTGCATCGGCCCCTCCGTTCACCTGGAAGGGGGATGCACCGCGCGGCACCGGGGTGCAAGGGCACGGGGCAGGAAGAAATGAAAAACCCCGGCGCGGGGCCGGGGTTCTGGGGATCATGCCGGGGCGGGATCGCCGCCGGGCGCGGGCTTGCCCGCCTTGGGGATCGCCGTGACCGAGGGGATCACGCTGCCCGGCGTGTCGTCGTCGCCGCCCAGCGGTTCGCCGCGAAGAATCTTGCCAATCTCCTCGCCGGTCAGGGTTTCGTATTCCAGCAGTCCCTGGGCCATGCGTTCGAATTCCTCGGACTTCTCCAGCAGGATGCGACGGGCTTCCTGATAGCCTTCCTCGATCAGGTCGCGGACTTCCTGTTCGATCAGTTCCTTGGTCGCAGCGGAAATCGAGAAACCGCCGGTCGAGCCGTTATAGCCCTCATGCGCCTCGGCATAGTCGATATTGCCGACCTTGTCGGACATGCCCCACCGCATCACCATGGCGCGGGCCAGCTGGCTGGCCTGCTGGATGTCGCCTGCGGGGCCGTTCGACACGCCTTCCTCGCCATATTTGATGATCTCGGCGGCCTTGCCGGCCATGGTCATGGCCAACTTCTGCTTGGCCTCGTCCTTGTGGAAGTTCAGCCGGTCCATTTCCGGCAGGCTGACCACCATGCCAAGCGCGCCGCCGCGCGGGATGATCGTCGCCTTGTAGACGGGATCGCATTTCGGCAGCGACAGGCCCACCACGGCATGGCCCGCCTCGTGATAGGCGGTCTTTTCCTTCTGTTCCGGCGTCAGGACCATGCTGCGGCGTTCCACGCCCAGCATCACCTTGTCCTTGGCATTCTCGAAATCTTCCATGCTGACGAAGCGGCGGCCGATGCGAGCGGCCATCAGGGCGGCCTCGTTCACCAGGTTCATCAGGTCGGCGCCGGAAAAGCCCGGCGTGCCGCGAGCGATGATTCGCAGATCCACATCGGGGCCGACCGGCACCTTGCGGGCATGGACGGACAGGATCTTCTCGCGCCCCTTGATGTCGGGGTTGGGAACATGGATCTGGCGGTCGAAGCGGCCCGGACGCAGCAGGGCGGGGTCCAGCACGTCGCGGCGGTTGGTTGCGGCGACGATGATGATGCCCTCATTGGCCTCGAACCCGTCCATCTCCACCAGAAGCTGGTTCAGGGTCTGTTCGCGTTCGTCGTTGCCGCCGCCGATGCCCACGCCGCGCGCGCGGCCCACCGCGTCGATCTCGTCGATGAAGACGATGCAGGGGGCGGATTTCTTGGCCTGTTCGAACATGTCGCGGACCCGGCTTGCACCGACGCCCACGAACATTTCCACGAAGTCGGAACCCGAGATGGTGAAGAACGGCACGCCCGCCTCACCCGCGATGGCGCGGGCCAGCAGGGTCTTACCCGTGCCCGGAGGGCCGACCAGCAGCGCGCCCTTCGGGATCTTGCCGCCCAAGCGGCTGAATTTCTGCGGGTTGCGCAGGAATTCGACGATTTCCTCCAGTTCTTCCTTGGCCTCGTCGATCCCGGCCACATCGTCGAAGGTCACCCGGCCGTGCTTTTCGGTCAGCAGCTTGGCGCGGGATTTGCCAAAGCCCATCGCGCCGCCTTTGCCGCCGCCCTGCATCCGGTTCATGAAGAAGATCCAGACGCCGATCAGCAGGATGAAGGGCAGCCAGACGCCCAGCAGCGACATGAAGCCCGACTGCTGCTGCGGCACGACCTTCACATCGACGTTCTTGGCGATCAGGCGGTCGGCGAGATTCTCGCCCTGGGGACGGACGGTGGCATACTGGTTGCCGTCGGTGCCGGTGATGGCCAGCGATTCCCCGTCGATGGTGACGGCGGCGATCTGGTCGTTGTCGACCCGCTGGATGAAGTCCGAATAGCTGATCTGCCGGCTGTTCATGGTCGTCGCGCCGTCGCTGAACAGATTGAACAGCGCCAGGATCATCAGGAAAAGGACGACCCAGAAGGCCAGGTTGCGTGCGTTGCCCAAATCGGACCTCCGGCGGAAAGCGGTTTGGCTTGAAAATAGGGATTATCGGGGCAGGTTCAATGCGCCATGACAAGCCTGTGGAAATCTGACGCAATCCGGACCGGGCGCACGTCATAGGGCGCCACCGGGCGGATCAGCGGCGCGGCCACCAGCCGGTCGCCCTCCCAGACCGCAGGGCTGGCGGCGGCCTCGTCGCGGCCCAAGCCCGACAGGCGCCATTTGACCCGCGCGACCTGGCCCAGGCCAAGCGCCGCGACATGCTGGCCGGGCTTCAGGCCGCTGACATGCCAGCGGTTGTCCCAGATGCCGTTCTGCACGTCGGGCGCGCGCAGGGCTGCGGCGGTTTCGCGGAACAGCCGGATCCGGTCGCCCTCGGGCTCGATCAGGGTGCCGTCCAGCGTGACCCGGTGGCCGGTGGCGATGGCGTTCAGCGCGTGGATCGCGGTGTTGCGGCGCGGCGGGTAGTCCGCCCCGGTGACCCAGCGGCAGGCGGCGACGATCAGGCGGCGCCGGATCTCGGGCGGGGCGTCGCCATAGGCGCGGCGCGGCAGGGTCAGGCTGCCATCGCGGGCCACGGCATCGCGCGCGGCATGGGCGGCGTAATGGGACAGCGCATCCCGCGCTTCCTGGATGTGGTTGGCGGCGCGGGCCAGGGCGGGGACATCAAGGCCCATGGCCTGGATCGCCTTGCGGATGCGGACGCGGTCGAAATCCTCGTTCTCGTTGCTGGGATCGTCGATCCAGCCGATGCCGCGCGCCCGCAGCCAGTCGCGCAACGGCTGCCGCCCGGCCGCCAGCATCGGGCGCAGCCAGCGGATACCGAAGCGGTCGCGCCATTCCGCCATCGAGGCCAGCCCGTCGATCCCCGACCCCCGCGCCAGCCGCATCAGCAGGGTTTCGGCCTGATCGTCGGCCGTGTGGCCAAGCGCCACGGCGGGCAGGTCGTTGCGCTGCGCCCATCCCGCCAGCAGCCGCAGCCGGGCATCGCGGGCGTTGGCCATCAGGTTGCCGGTCTCGGTGCCGCGCTGCCAGAGCAGGATGGCATGAGGCAGGTCAAGCGCGCGGGCTGCGCGGCCGACCTGGCGGGCCTCGTCCCTGCTTTCGGGGCGCAGGCCGTGATCAACGGTGGCAACCATGATCCTGCGGCCGCGCCCCCATTCGGCGATCATATGCATCAGGGCGATCGAATCGCCGCCGCCCGACACCGCAATGCCGATGGCGGGCAGGTCGCCCGCCAGCCGGTCCAGGGCTGCATGAACGCGAAAGGCTGGATCGGCGGGCGGCAGGGACATGGACGCGCTATTGCCGCTGGTCTTCGGCCAGATCGGCCTGGGCATCATCGCCGGGCAGGGGTTCCAGGTCGTTGCTGCCGCAGGCAAGGCGGCTCATCCGGGTCTCGGCCTCGGCGGCGAAGGGGGATCCGGGGAAGCGGGCGGGGATTTCGGCCAGATAGAGGCAGGCCGCCGTCGCGTCCCCTTCGGTCTCGATCACGCGGGCGATGCCCAGCAGGCTTTCGGCCGCGCGCGGGCCGTCTGGATCGGCCGAGAACCCCTCAAGCCAGGCCGCCGCCGCGCCTTTGGCGTCGCCCGCGCTGTCCAGGGCCGCGCCGCGCAGGAACAGCGCCTCGGCCGTCAGGGCGCCCCCGGCATGGGTTTCGGCGACCGTGCCGAACAGGTCGGCCGCGCGGCGGAAATCGCCGCTGGCCATCACCTCGCGCGCGGCGTCGAAATCGGCCTGTTCGCCCGCCGAGGCCGGCTTGCGCCCCGGTTGGGGCGCGGCCGGAGGCACGGCGACGCCCGTCCCGCCCGCCATGCGGCCGGGGTCAGCCGTGGTCAGTGCGGCCAGGTCGCAGGTCTCGTCCATCTCGCACAGGCGGAACTCCATGTCGGCGATGCGGCGGTTGCTGTCCGCGACGATCCTGTCGATGCGGTTTCCCAACTGCTCGGTCCGGTCGGTCAGCCGCGCCAGTCGCTGCTCCATCGCGTTCATGCGGTCGATGGCGGCATCCCCGCCTGCCGCCTGGAACCCGGCCGCGCCCGAGGCGACCAGTTCCGAACGCAGCGACTGCAACTGGCCGCGAATCTCGGACAGTTCCGCGCGCAGATCGGCCAGCCGGGGTTCATCCGCCAGCGCAGGCAGCGCCACCGTCACGGCCAGGACGGCGGCGGCGACGGCGCGGCCGATCACGATCCGGCCCCCGTGGCGCTGACCACGGTCACGGCGCGGCGGTTGTTGGCATAGCACGCCTCGTCCGAGCAGACCTCGCGCGGGCGTTCCTTGCCAAAGCTCAGGGTGCGCAGGCGGTCCGACGCGACGCCCTGGGCGATCAGGTATTCCTGGACCGCGCTGGCGCGGCGCGCGCCAAGGGCCAGGTTGTATTCGCGGGTGCCGGTTTCTTCGGCATGACCCTGGACCACCGCGGTGAAGTTGGTGTGCCGGTTCAGCCACTCGGCCTGGCGGGCCAGGATCGCGCGGGCGTCGCCGGTCAGCGCTGTCTGGTTCGCCGCGAACAGGACCGTGTTGCCGATGGTGTTGTTGAAATATTCCGCCGTCGCTTCGGCCCCCAGGGTGCCCCCGGCCAGCTGACCCTGATACAGCGCCCCGCCCGCTGCGTTGGCATAGGGGTCGACCACGGTCTGCGTGACCGGCGGCGCGGGTTGCGCGCAGGCGGCAAGGGCCAGCAGCAGGGCGGCGGCGACAGGCTTTTTCCAGGCGATCATCGGGTCATCCTTCCGGTCGGTGTTCCGGTGCGGGCTTCAGGGCATCAATGGACCCCAAGAGGGATCCGAGGCGGCAAAGTCAAGGCTCAGCGGTCGCATATTGCGTCCGGTGATGTCCACGGAATGCAGGCGCGGCTGGCCATTCCCGCCCGGCGTGACCCGCGTGAACATCACCACGCGGCCATTGGGTGCCCAGGTGGGGGACTCGTCAAGGAAAGATTCGGTCAGGGTCTTTTCGCCCGACCCGTCGACGCGCATCGTGGCGATGTGGAACCGTTCGCCCACCTGCTTGGTAAAGGCGATCAGATCGCCCTTGGGCGACCAGGCGGGCGAGCCATAGCGCCCGTCGCCGAAGCTGATCCGGGTCGGCTCGCCCCCGCCGACGCCCACGACATACAGTTGCGGATTGCCGGAACGGTCGGATTCGAACACGATCCGCTGCCCGTCCGGGCTGAAGCTGGGCGCGGTGTCGATGGCGGGCGACTGCACCAGCGGGCGCTGCGCGCCGGATGCCGCGTCCATCAGCCAGATGTCGGTATTGCCGCCTTGTTCGCGGGAATAGGCGATCCAGCGTCCGTCCGGGCTGAACCGGGGCGAGAACGCCATGCTGTTCGCGTCCTGCGTCAGCGCGCGGGACGTGACGGTCGCCACCTCCATCACCCGGATCTGCGGAAACCCGCTGTCGAAGCTGGTATAGACCAGCCGCCGCCCGTCGCGGGAAAACTGCGGCGCCAGCACCAGCGATGAACTGTCGGTCATCCACAGGATGTTCTGGCCGTCATAGTCCATCACCCCGATCCGCTTGATCCGCGCGTCCTTGGGTCCGGTTTCCTGCACGAAGGCCACGCGGCTGTCGAAATAGGGCTGCTCCCCGGTCAGCCGGGCATAGATCTGGTCCGCGATCTTGTGCGCCGCGCGCCGCCAGTCGCCGGCGCGGGCGTCGAACTGCATCCCGTCGCCCTGGGCCTGGCCTGCGTAGACATCGAACAGCCGGAACTTGACGCTGATCGCCTCGCCCGATTGCGTGACCTCGGCCGAGACAAGCGCCTGGGCGTTGACCGCGCGCCAATCCTCATAGGCGATGGCCTCGCCGAAGCTGCCGGGGCGGGCGACCTGCGCGTCCTTCGGGATTTCGCGGAACAGTCCGGTGCCGGTCAGGTCGGCGGCCACCACGTCGCGGATCCGCTGGGCCACGGCCGCGTCGCCGTGGAAGGCCGGGATGGCGACGGCCATCGGTTCGGTCACGCCGTCGGTGATCTCGATCCTCAGGGGGCCGTCCTGCGCAAGGGCGGGCAGGGCGGCCGATGCGGCGGCAAGGGCCATCGACAGGGTCAGGGTCAGCGTCCGAAGCATCATATCCTCATCATCCTTGCGACGGGACCGGGGGACCGGCCTCAGTCAAATCCGATACCGTCGGGGCGAAACTCGACCACGACATCCCGCCAGCGGCTGTATTTGTCGAAGGGCAGCGGAAAGCCAGCGCCGCCGCACATCATGATCGCGCGCCGGGCGACCTGGAAGGCGTGGTCCGCCCCGGATTGCGGCCCGCCCCGGTAATCGGCCATGCGCAGGCTGTCCGCGATGGGCCTGCCGTCGGCGGTCATGCTGAACGCGACCGAGACCGACATCTGCCGCGCCTCGATCGACAAGGCGCCTTCGTTCCAGCACTGGCGCAGGGCCGTGCGGAAGGCGTCCTTTTCGGCCAGGGACAGCGGTTGGGCTTGCGACAGGCTGGACATGTCGATGCCGCCGTCCAGCGGTGCCGGGCGGATGGTCGAGGGCGCAAGCTGCATCGGCTCGACCCCTGCCGCCCCGCCGGACGGGCTGTCCGTGGTGCCGCCGCCGCCCGACATCGCCCCGGCCAAGGCTGCCGCCAGCGGATCCTGCGCGGCAGAGGCCCCCGACCCGCCGTCGATCATCTGGCTGTTGCCGCCCACGGCATCGCCGGTCGAGGCCGTATCCGTGCCCTCGGCTCCGGCATTGCCGTCCTGCGCCTCGCGCAGCGCATCCTCCAGCGCCTGCTGGCGCGCGGCCTCGGCCTGGCGGTCGGCTTCGGCGCGTTCGGCGGCCTCTCGTTCGGCGGCGGCGCGGCGTTCCTCGGCCTCGCGTTCAGCCGCCGCGCGGCGTTCTTCCTCGGCCCGCCGCTCGGCCTCGGCTGCCCGGCGTTCTTCCTCCGCTTGACGTTCGGCTTCGGCGGCGCGGCGCTCCTCGGCTTCGCGTTCGGCTGCGGCGGCCGCCTCGCGGGCCTCGGCTTCACGCCGTTCCGCCTCGGCGGCCTCTGCCGCCCGGCGTTCCTCGGCCTCCCGACGCTCGGCCGCCGCGCGACGTTCTTCGGCCGCGCGCTCGGCCTCGGCTGCGCGACGTTCTTCCTCGGCGCGCGCGGCTTCGGCTTCGCGCTGTTCGCGGGCCTCGCGTTCGGCGGCCTCTCGGCGCTCCGCTGCCTGGCGCCGTTCCTCCGCGGCCTGCCGTTCGGCCTCGGCTTCCGCCTGGGCCTGACGCTCCGCCTCCTCGGCGGCGGCGCGTTCGGCCCGGCGCGCTTCCTCGGCCGCTTCGCGCTCGGCGGTCAGGCGGCGTTCCTCTGCGGCCGCTGCGGCGGCTTCGGCTTCCGCGCGGGCAGCCTCGGCCGCCGCGCGGCGTTCGGCCTCTTGCCGGGCAAGGCGGGCATTGCGCTGCTCGACCAGGCCTTCGGGCCGCAGCCGGGGCAGGGCCGAACGGTCCAGCGCCAATTCCGACCGGGGCGCCACCGGCTGCCCGGCGGGTGCCGCATCGGGCCGGGTCTCGGGCTGCGGAGTCGCCGGGACCGCGTCCGCGGCGGTCTGGTTTTGCGCAGGTGCCCCCAGATCGGTGGCGACCGCAACCGGATCGGGGCGGGCGAAATCGGACAGGTCGGGCCGCGCTTCGGGCCGGTCGGGCGGGGCCAGATCCTGCGCGGCCTCCTGCGCGTCGGGCAGGCTGGCGGCTGCGGGGGCCTGGGCCGTGGCGTCGGCATCCGTCGGGGCCGGCATCGTCGCCACCGCCGTGGCGTCGCGCCCCACGGGACCGGCCCCGCGTGACGCTGCGGCAAGCGCCTCGAACTCGGCGCCGCTCATGGTGGCGACCTCGGTCGTGCGCAGCGGGGTCGAGGGCTGCGGGCGCAGGAACACCCCGCCCAGGACCGCCCACAGGATCAGCGCGGTATGCGCCGATCCCGAAACCCACCAGCCGATGCGCCCTTCGCGGTCATCCATGGCGTCAGCCGTCCATCCTCGGCCCGCCGATATCCGTGACCAGCACGATGTCGGACAGGCCCGCCGCGTTCAGCGCGCCCATCACCTGGACGACGCGGGCATAGGGGATCGCCCCGTCGGCCCGCAGGAACACCCGCTGGCTTTCGCGCGTGGCCAGGATCTCGCGCAGGCGGGTGACGATCTGGTCCTGCGCCACCGGCGCGTCCATCAGCATCACGTCGCCATCGGCGGGGATCGAGATGACCAGCGGCTCTTCGGGTTCGGTCGGCACGGCGGTCGCGGCGGTCTGCGGCAGGTTCAGCGGCACGCCCGCCGTCATCAGCGGCGCGGCGACCATGAAGATCACCAGCAGCACCAGCATCACGTCCACGAAGGGCGTGACGTTGATTTCCGACATCGGCGCGTTGCGGCGGCGGCCCCGGCCCTTGCGGCTGACCCGCTTGACGACGGCGGCCGACATCTCAGGCCTCGTCCATCTGGCGCGACAGCAGG
This sequence comes from Paracoccus sp. 22332, assembly GCF_052045125.1. Classification (NCBI taxonomy): domain Bacteria; kingdom Pseudomonadati; phylum Pseudomonadota; class Alphaproteobacteria; order Rhodobacterales; family Paracoccaceae; genus Paracoccus; species Paracoccus sp. 22332. The sequence goes on along the minus strand of NZ_JBQEOI010000011.1, from coordinate 69,829 downwards.
GTCGAGAATTCGTCGGCAAACGCCTCCCAGTTGCCGGTCACGCGCTCCGCATCGCCCGACAGCTTGTTGTAGAAGACGACGGCGGGGATCGCGGCCAGCAGCCCCAGGGCGGTCGCCAGCAGCGCCTCGGCGATGCCCGGCGCGACCACGGCCAGGCTGGTGTCCTGCGACATGGCGATGCCCTCGAAGGCGGTCTTGATGCCCCAGACGGTGCCGAACAGCCCGATGAAGGGCGCGGTGGATCCGACCGTCGCCAGGAAGGACAGGCCCCGGAACAGCCGCGCTTCCTCGCGTTGAATGGCGACGTTCATGGCGCGGTCGATGCGGGCCGGGCCGCCGGGGATCAGCGCGCCGTCGTCGCGGTGGCTGCGGCGCCATTCGGTCATGCCCGCCGCGAAGATCCGTTCCGACGCGCCCGAGGGACGATCGCCCAGCCGGTCATACAGGTCGTCCAGCGGTTCCCCCGACCAGAAGCTGCGGTCGAAGCGCGCGGCTTCCTTGCGGGCCTGGGCGAAGGCCAGGAATTTCTGGATGATGATCGCCCAGGACCAGACCGAGGCGATGATCAGCAGCACCATCACCACCTGCACCGTCAGCGAGGCGCGCGCAAACAGCGCCATCAGCGAGAAATCAAGGGCCTGCGCGGCCTGGATCGGTTCCATCATCACTGCCTTTTCGTCGTGATCCATCGCGGACCCGGCCGGCGTTCCGGTCGGTTTGCTGGCCTTCTAGCGCCTTCCTAGCAAAGGTTGCAGCCCCTTGCCGCAACACAATGCCGTCACTTTTCATCAATGCCCGAAGGGGTTTCCAGCAGACCCGCCAGCGATGCCGGAAGCCGGACCGGCCGCCCGGCCGCGTCCAGGCAGGCCAGCGTGACCCGCGCCGTGAACAGGACCGCTTCGCCGCGCCGGACGGCCTGGTCCATGACGATCCGCGCGGTGGTCGCCTGGGCCAGCATGGTTTCCACCGTCAGCAGATCGTCAAAGCGGGCGGGGCGCAGGTAATCGGCCTCGATCCGGCGGACGGCGAACACCCGGCCCGCTGCCTTCAGCGCGGCCTGGTCGACACCAAGCGCCCGCAACCATTCCGACCGGCCGCGTTCGATGAATTTCAGATAGTTGGCATAATAGACGATCCCGGCAAGGTCGGTATCCTCGTAATAGACGCGCACGGTCAGCCTGTGCATCACGCGTCCCCCATCCGCGCCGCCAGCCGCAGCGCATGGGCCGGATCCGTCGCCGCGACCGGCAGCACCGGGTCATAGGCCGCCCGGATCAGCGCGGCCACCGGGGCCGAGGGTGCGATGTCCCGCGCGAAGGTCAGCGCGCAGCGCATGAAGATCGCCTCGGCCAGGTGTCCCGGATGGCTGTCGGCCAGCGCGCCGCCCATGCGCAGGAATGCCAGGCAGGCGCGAATGCCGCCATCCGCGTCAAAGCGGAACAGCCGGTATTGATCCGCCTCCGCCCGCGCCAGCCGGTCGGGCAGGCCCGGCGCGTCGGTCAGCCGGTCCAGATCGGGAATATCCGCCAGGTCGGACCAGTCGCGGACGAAGAACAGCATCAGGTTCGCGCCCATCTCGGGGTCGGTCTCGCCCAGCGGATGGCGCGCATGGGCAAAGCCCGCCCGGATCGCGCCGCGAAAGATGTCCAGGCTTTCATCGGCCAGACCGAAGATCACCGGCGCCACCGGACGCCCCCAGCGGGCGCAGAGGAACGTCCCGTCGGCGCGGGTGAAGGCTGCTGCGATCTGATCGGCGGTCATGCCTGGTCTTTCACCTTTGCCCAAATATCCTGGGGGGAGTCGCCGAAACGGCGACGGGGGGCAAGGCCCCCCGCCGACATTTCCACCCCGCGCGACGGATCAGCCGACGATGGTGGCTTCGGTCGCGGCGCGCAGTTCCTCCTCGGTCACGCCCTCGGCGCATTCGACGATCTTCAACCCGCCCGGCACCACGTCCAGCACGCCCAGGTTGGTGATGATGCGGTCCACCACGCCCTTGCCGGTCAGGGGCAGAGTGCATTCGCGCAGAACCTTCGATTCGCCCGCCTTGTTGGTGTGGTCCATCACCACGATCACCCGGCCCACGCCCGCGACCAGATCCATGGCCCCGCCCATGCCCTTGACCAGCTTGCCGGGGATCATCCAGTTCGCCAGGTCGCCGTTCTCGGCCACCTCCATCGCGCCCAGGATGGCGGCGGCGATCTTGCCGCCGCGGATCATGCCGAAACTGGTCGCGCTGTCGAAATAGGCGGTGCGGTCCAGTTCCGTGATGGTCTGCTTGCCCGCGTTGATCAGATCCGGGTCTTCCTCGCCCTCGAACGGGAACGGCCCCATCCCCAGCATCCCGTTTTCCGATTGCAGGGTGATGTCCTTGTCGCCGACATAGTTCGCCACCAGCGTCGGAATCCCGATGCCGAGGTTCACATACATCCCGTCTTCCAGTTCCTGCGCCGCCCGCGCGGCCATCTGGTTGCGATCCCAGGGCATCAGTAAGCCTCCGTGGATTTGCTTTTCATAACTGAAGCAATAGCAATCGCTAAGTTGACAGATAATTCGGGTCGTCCGGCTAAGACGTCCTTTCCGAACCGTTCTTCAACAAAATATTGAGCACGAGTGAGAGAGAGACCTACGATAAGCTCTGCTCGCTCAATGTCACGGTTAATTGCGTCATAGTCCAAACTACGCGTCCTCCCGCTTGCGCACGGTGCGCTGTTCGATGCGCTTCTCGTGCTGTCCCTGGACGATCCGATGCACATAGATTCCGGGCAAGTGGATCAGGTCGGGGTCCAGCGACCCGCGCGGGACGATCTCCTCGACCTCGGCCACGCAGACACGCCCGCACATCGCGGCGGGCGGGTTGAAGTTGCGGGCCGTCTTGCGGAACACCAGGTTGCCGGTATCGTCGGCCTTCCAGGCCTTCACGATGGACAGATCCGCGACGATGCCGCGCTCCAGGATGTAATCCTGGCCGTCGAAGCTCTTGACCTCTTTCCCCTCGGCGATGACGGTGCCGACGCCGGTCTTGGTATAGAAGCCGGGGATGCCGCAGCCGCCCGCCCGCATCCGCTCGGCCAGGGTGCCCTGGGGGTTGAATTCCAGCTCCAGCTCGCCCGACAGATACTGGCGCATGAACTCGGCGTTTTCGCCGACATAGCTGCTGATCATCTTCTTGATCTGCCGGGTTTTCAGCAGGATCCCCAGGCCGAAATCATCGACGCCGCAGTTGTTGGACGCGATCGTCAGATCCTTGGTGCCCGCGTCGCGGATGGCCGCGATCAGCAGTTCGGGGATGCCGCACAGCCCGAACCCTCCGGCGGCAATGAACATGCCGTCGTGCAACAGCCCGTCCAGCGCCTCGCCCGCCGTGGCATAAACCTTTTTCATCGTCCCTCCCCAGAATGACCGCTGCCGATTTGTCGCCCGCGTCCGGCGCCAAGTCAATGCGGCGGTGCAGCATGGTTGACTTTGCCGGAACGCGGCGCCATCAGGACGGCATGAAACGCGCTGCCGCCTTTGCGACCTATTACCGCCCGCTGACATAGCGGGGGCAGCATCATGTCAACCGCGCAGGGGTGCGGTTGACGGCGACATGACAACGACCTTTGCGCAAGCCGAAAGGTCCGTCCCATGTCATTCCGTCCCGAAACGCTTTCCATCATCGGCCTTGGCGCCTTCGGCCAACTGGCCGCCCGCCACCTGCGCCCGCATCTGGCGCTGACAGTCTGCGATCCGCAGGTCCGCGCGAACGACCTGCCGCAGGTCGATCTGGCGCAGGCGGCGCTTGCCGATATCGTCGTGCTGGCGGTGCCCCTGTCGCGGATGGCCGGGGTGCTGCGCGCCATCGCCCCGCATCTGCGGCCGGGCGCTGTGGTGATCGACGTGGCCTCGGTCAAGGTCGAACCGGCGCGGCTGATGCTGGATCTGCTGCCGCCGCATGTTCAGGTCATCGCCAGCCATCCCCTGTTCGGTCCCGCCAGCGCGGCCGAGGGCCTGGCGGGCCACCGCATCGCCTGGTGCCCGTTGCGGGGCGGGGCGCACCGGCGGATCGCGGCCTTCCTGCGCGCCCAGGGATTGGAGGTCATCCCGACCACGCCGGACCAGCATGACCGCGACATGGCGGTGGTCCAGGGGCTGACGCATCTGATCGCCCGCAGCCTGTCGCGGCTTGGCCCCCTGCCGCAGCGCATGGCGACCCGCAGCTTCCAGAAGCTGGCCGAGGCCGCCGCCATGGTGCAGGACGATTCGCCCGAACTGCTGGCGACGATCCTGCGCGACAACCCCCATGCCGAGGGCGTCCGCAGCCGCTTCCTGGCCGAAGCCGCAGGCATCGCCGCCGGGGTTTGACGGACCGGCATGGGTCGGGCCGCCGACCTTTCGTTATTCGGCAGCCTTCTTCGCCGGTTTCTTCGGCGCGGCCTTTTTCGCGGTCGCCTTCTTCGCCGCAGGCTTTGCCGCTGCCTTGGCCTTGGGCGCGGCCTTCTTCTTCGCGGGCGATTTCGCCGCCTTCGCCGCGATCAGCTCCAGCGCCTGCTCCACCGTCAGATCCTCGGGCGCGACATCGCGGGGCAGGGTGGCGTTCACCTTGTCCCATTTCACATAGGGGCCATAGCGGCCGTTCATCACCTGGATCGCGCCGCCATCCGGGTGGTCGCCCAACTCGCGCAGCGGCGCGGCGGCGGCCGCACGGCCGCGGGTCTGCTTGGCGGCCAGCACCTCGACCGCGCGGTTCATGCCGATGGTGAAGACCTCCTCGACATCCGGCAGGTTCGCGTATTTCGATCCGTGCTTCACATAGGGGCCGAAGCGGCCGATCCCGGCTTCGATCAGCTCTCCATCCTCGGGATGCGGGCCGACCGGGCGCGGCAGCGACAGCAGTTGCACGGCGCGGTCCAGATCCAGCGTCGCCGGATCCCAGCCCTTGGGGATCGAGGCGCGGGCGGGCTTGGGATTGGCCTCGGTGGCCTCGCCGCGCTGGACATAGGGGCCGAAGCGCCCGGTCTTCAGGCTGATCGGGTCGCCGTCATCCTCGCCCAGGATGCGGTCGCCCACCACCGCCTCGCCGTCGGGGGCCGAGATCGGGCGCGTATAGCGGCATTCGGGATAGTTCGAGCAGCCGATGAAGGCGCCCCCGGACCGCGCGGTCTTCAGGTTCAACCGGCCCTTGTGGCACAGCGGGCATTCGCGCGGATCGCCGCCATCGGCGCGCGGCGGATACAGGTGCGGAGCCAGGGCGTCGTCGATGGCGTCCAGAACCTCGGTGATGCGCAGTTCCGAGGTGCCTTCCAAGGCCTTTGAAAAATCTTTCCAGAAACGTCCCAGCACCTCGCGCCACATCAGGTCGCCCGCGCTGATCTCGTCCAGTTCGTTTTCCAGATCGGCGGTGAAGTCATAGCTGACATAACGCGGGAAGTATTTCGTCAGAAAGACCGTGACCAGCCGCCCCTTGTCCTCGGGGATCAGGCGGTTCTTGTCCTTGCGGACATAGTCGCGGTCCTGGATCGTGGTGACGATGCTGGCATAGGTGGACGGGCGGCCGATGCCCAGTTCCTCCATCCGCTTGACCAGCGTCGCCTCGGTATAGCGGGGGGGCGGCTGGGTGAAGTGCTGGCGGGCGGCCACCGCGGCGGTTTCATTCGCCACGAAACCCCCGGCCACCAACTGCCCGGCCGAAGCGGTCTCGATCAGCGAATCCTCGGACGCCGCGGCCTTTTCATAATCCGAGAGGAAGGCGTTCTTCACCAGCGTCGCGGGTTCGCCTTCCCGGATCGCGGGAAGGCGGGCGCTGTCCTCGCCCTCGTCGTCGTCGCGGCCCTGGTCATAGACGCGCAGGAAGCCGTCGAACAGCACCACCTGGCCAGTGGCGCGCAGCCCGACCTGATTATCGGGGCTGGCGATCTCGACCGTGGTGCGCTCCATCCGGGCGGCTTCCATCTGGCTGGCGATCGTCCGCTTCCAGATCAGGTCATACAGCTTGCGCTGATCGTCCGCGCTGACGTTCAGCCTGTCGGGCGACAGCATCATGTCGGTGGGGCGGATACATTCGTGGGCTTCCTGGGCGTTCTTGGCCTTGTTCTTGTACATGCGCGGGCTGGATGGGACGTATCTGTCGCCGAACTTGGCCTTGATGGCGTCGCGCGCGGCATGGACCGCCTCGGGCGCCATGTCGATGCCGTCGGTCCGCATATAGGTGATCAGCCCCGCTTCATAAAGCCGCTGCGCCGCCGACATGCAGGCCTTGGCGCCCATGCCCAGCTTGCGGCTGGCCTCTTGTTGCAGGGTCGAGGTCATGAAGGGCGGCCAGGGGTTCCGCGTGGCGGGCTTGGCGGCGACGCTGCCGACGCGCAAGTCGCGGCTGGCGACCGCGCTGACGGCCATCGCGGCCTTTTCCGCATTGGGCAGGTCGAACCGATCCAGCTTGGCGCCCGCCAACGAGACCAGCGTCGCGTCGTATTCGGCGCCCTGGGGCGTCGCCAGCCGGGCATGGACGGACCAGTACTCGCGGGCCTTGAAGGCCTCGATCTCCATTTCCCGGTCGACGATCAGGCGCAGGCACACCGACTGCACCCGGCCCGCCGATTTCGCGCCCGGAAGCTTGCGCCACAAGACCGGCGACAGGTTGAAGCCCACCAGGTAATCCAGCGCGCGGCGCGCCAGATAGGCGTCGACCAGCGGCTGGTCGATCTGGCGGGGATGGGCCATGGCCTCGGTCACGGCGGCCTTGGTGATGGCGTTGAAGGTCACACGGCTGACCCCGCTGCCCTTCTTCAGGGCCGGTTGCAGGGCTTCCAGCAGATGCCAGGAAATCGCCTCGCCCTCGCGGTCGGGGTCGGTCGCCAGGATGAGGGTCGGGTCGTCCTTCAGCGCGTCCTTGATCGCCTTCAGATGCTTCTTGCTGTCGGCCGCGACCTCCCATTTCATGGCGAAATCGTCGGCCGGATCGACGCTGCCGTCCTTGGGCGGCAGGTCGCGGACATGGCCGAAGCTGGCAAGCACGCGATAGTTGCCGCCAAGGTATTTTTCGATGGTCTTGGCCTTGGCCGGAGATTCCACGACGACAACGGGCATTCTTACCTCAAGGCGCATCTGCAATGGGCCGGGAACATGTGTCGGGCGCCTGCCAGTGTCAACCGGGCGCGGTCAACCGTTCCGTGCAGCATCCTCAGCCAAGCGCCAGACGTCCGCCCGGCACCCGCAGCAGCCGCCCCTGCAATTCCAGCGACAGGATCGCCGCGTTAGCCGCCGCCGCGGGCAGGCCCAGGTCGCGGATCACATCATTCTCATCGGAAGGCGAGGGGCCAAGCCGCGACAGGATCCGCGCCTCCAACTCTCCGGCCTCGACGGGTTCGGGGCGGGGGGCGGGGGCAGGGGGCGCTTCGGGCGTATCCGCCGCCCCGGCTTCGTGGGCAAGGGCGGCGCAGACATCGGCGGAGTTCCTGACCAGCAGCGCGCCGTCCCGGATCAGCTGGTTGCAGCCGCCCGCGCGCGCATCCATCGGATGGCCGGGCACCGCCATCACCTCTCGGCCCTGGTCCAGGGCGTTCTTCGCGGTGATCAGGGTGCCCGAGCGATGCGCGGCCTCGATCACCACCACGGCCAGGGACAGGCCCGAGACGATGCGGTTGCGGGTCGGGAAATGCCGGGCCTGCGGTTCGGTGCCGGGGGGCTGTTCCGAGACCAGCACACCCTTTTCGGCGATCTGGGCGGCCAGGACGAGGTTTTCGGCGGGATAGATCACATCGACGCCCCCCGCCATCACCGCGACGGTGCCGGTCGGCAGGGCGGCGTTATGGGCGGCGGTGTCGATGCCGCGCGCCAGGCCCGCGACGATGGTATGCCCGGCCTCGCCCAGGCCCGCCGCCATGCCGCGCGCCATGCGCAACCCCAGCGAGGATGTGTTGCGCGCGCCGATGACCGCCACCGGGTTCTTCGCCAGCCAGGCCGGATCGCCACGCACCCACAGGATCGGCGGCGCCCCGTCGATCTCGCGCAGCGCGGCGGGATAGAGCGGCGAATCGCAGCGGATCAGCCGGGCGCCCGCCTTGCGCCCCGCCGCCAGTTCCGCCGCCGCCACGCCTTCGGGGCAGGGTTCGTAATCGCCAATGCCCGCCGCCGCCGCGATGGTGGGCAGGGCGTCAAGCGCCGCCCGCGCGCCGCCGTGTTCGGCGATCAGCCGGTGATAGGTGGCCGGTCCCACCCGTCGCGACCGGATCAGGCGCAGTACCGTCAGGTCGTCGTCCTGCGTGCCCTGCCTGCCGAAAGGAAGATGCCCGGTATCCATGCTGCCCCCGCCTTGTCCGGGAATCACCCTTACCCGGAAGGCGTTAACAACTGGTTAGCGATCCCTTAGGCCGCCGATCCGCCGACCGTCAGCCCGCCGATCAGCAGGGTCGGTTGGCCGACGCCCACCGGCACCCACTGGCCCTGCTTGCCGCAATTGCCGATGCCGGGATCCAAGGCCATGTCGTTGCCGATGGCGCGCACCTGCCGCAGCGCGGTGGCGCCATCGCCGATCAGGGTCGCGCCCCGGATCGGATCGCCCACCACGCCGTTCTTCACGCGATACGCCTCGGTGCAGGAAAACACGAACTTGCCGTTGGTGATGTCCACCTGGCCGCCGCCGAAGCCCACCGCATAGATGCCGTCGCGCAGGTCGGCCAGGATCGCGGCCGGATCGGCATCGCCGCCGGGCATGTAGGTGTTGGTCATGCGCGGCATCGGCGCATGGGCAAAGCCCTGCCGCCGCCCGTTGCCGGTCGGTTCCACCCCCATCAGGCGCGCGTTCTGGCGGTCCTGCATGAAGCCCACCAGGATCCCGTCCTCGATCAGCACGTTGCGGGCCGGGGGCATGCCTTCGTCGTCGACGCCGATGCTGCCGCGCCGGTCGGGGATGGTGCCGTCATCGACCACGGTGACGCCGGGCGCCGCGACCCGCTGGCCCATCAGCCCGGCAAAGGCCGAGGCCTTCTTGCGGTTGAAATCGCCCTCCAGCCCGTGGCCCACGGCCTCGTGCAGCAGGATGCCCGGCCAGCCGGGGCCAAGCACCACGTCCATCACCCCCGCAGGCGCGGGGACCGAGCGCAGGTTGACCAGGGCGATGCGCAGCGCCTCGTCCACCGCGGGCTGCCAATGGGCGGGATCCATCAGCCCGGCCAGGGACACGCGGCCGCCGCCGCCATGGCCGCCGGATTCGCGGCGGTCGTTGTTTTCCACGATCACGCCGACATTCAGTCGCGCCATCGGTCGGATGTCGGTCACCAGCCCGCCCTCGGGGCGCAGGATCGCCACTTGCTGCAAGGACGAGGCCAGGGACACCGTGACCTGCACCACGCGCGGATCGCGGGACCGGGCGTAGTCGTCGATCTGGCGCAGAAGCTCGATCCGGGTGGCGAAGGGGATGCCTTCGGCCGGGTCGGCGGCCATGTACATCGGCCGGACCTGCATCGGCGCGGCGGGCGCCATCACGCCGCCGCCTTGGCCCACCGCCAGGCGTGCGGTTTCCGCCGCGCGGCGCAGGGCGGGTTCGGAAATCTCGGTCGAATGGGCGTATCCCGTGACCTCGCCCCGCACGGCGCGCAGGCCGAAGCCCTGTTCGGCGGTATAGCCGGAGTTGCGCAGCCGCCCGTCGTCGAAGACCAGCGTTTCCGACACGGAATGTTCCAGGAACAGCTCTCCGTCCTCGGCCCCCGCCGTGGCGTCGCGCAGGATCGCCAGGGCGCGGTCGCGGTCCAGATGGGTGGCGAAGGGGTCGAAGGGGGTGCTGCTCATGGCGGGGCGTCGTCTTTCTCTCGGCGAAACAAGGCTGCGAACAGGGCTGGAGGACGGTCCCGGCCCGTGGATTTTGCGAAGGCAGGCTTATGTATCACTTGCCCGTAGGGACGAGATATGGTCATAGAACGGTCAGTGTTAAAGGAAAAGGGGCGGTCTTGGGGCGCCCCTGCGGTCGCGCGGCCGCGCCAGGATAACGGGATGGGATGATGGCAATAGCGATGATTCGCCGTGCAGTCGCGGCAGCTTCCGGGCTGGCGGCAGCGGGGATGGTAGCCAACGCGGCTTGGGCGCAGGATGTGCTGGGGGAACTGCCGGTGATCGGCAAGCCCCATGCGCGTGGGGTGAATTTCCAGCCCCCCGTGACCGAATTGGCCCATGACCAGCAATGGCTGGACCATTTCGTGCTGATCATCATCTCGGTCGTGACGCTGGTGGTCTGCGCGCTGCTGCTGTTCGCGATCCTGCGCTTCAACAGCCGGGCGAATCCGGTTCCCGCGAAGTTCACCCACAACACCCCGCTGGAGATCGCCTGGACGCTGGTGCCGGTGCTGATCCTGGTCTCCATCGGGGCCTTTTCGCTGCCCGCGCTGTTCCGCAGCCAGGAAATGCCCGCCGATCCCGATGTGGTGATCAAGGCCATCGGCAACCAGTGGTACTGGTCCTACGAATATCCCGAAAACGGCATCAGCTTCGACTCGATCATGCTGACCAAGGAAGAGCTGGCGGATTACGGCTATAACGAGGACGAATACCTGCTGGCGACCGATACCGCCGTCGTCGTGCCGGTGGGCCAGACCGTGCTGCTGCAAGTGACCGCGAACGACGTGATCCACAGCTGGACGATCCCGGCCTTCGCCGTGAAGCAGGACGCGGTTCCGGGCCGGATCGCTCAGGCCTGGTTCAATGTCGAACAGGAAGGCGTCTATTTCGGCCAGTGCAGCGAGCTGTGCGGCATCAACCACGCCTATATGCCGATCGTCGTGAAGGCGGTCAGCCCCGAAACCTATGCCGCCTGGGTCGCCGAACAGGGCGGCACCCTGGAAGGGGCCGCAGAAACCGCTTCGGCCGCCCCTGCCGACACCGTGACGCTGGCCAAGGCCGACTGAGCGTCGGACCGACCAGCGACAAAGCCAGGCCGAAGGAAAGATGACCGATATCAACACCTATGAAGGCGCCCCCGAGGCAGAGTTCCGCGATTTCGTCGCGCTGCTCAAGCCGCGGGTGATGTCGCTGGTCGTCTTCACCGCCTTCGTTGGGCTGTGGGTGGCGCCGGTCGATCTGCATCCCTTCGTGGCCTTCTGTTCGGTCCTGTTCATCGCGCTTGGCGGCGGCGCCTCGGGCGCGCTGAACATGTGGTATGACGCGGACATCGACGCCGTGATGCGCCGCACCCAGTCCCGCCCCATCCCCTCGGGCCGGATCGAGGGGGGCGCGGCGCTGTCGCTGGGCCTGATCCTGGCCGGGTTCGCGGTCATGATGCTGGGGCTGGCGGCGAACTGGTTCGCTGCGGGCTTCCTGGCCTTCACGATCTTCTTCTATGCCGTCGTCTATACGATCTGGCTGAAACGCTGGACGCCGCAGAACATCGTCATCGGCGGCGCGGCCGGGGCGTTCCCGCCGATGATCGGCTGGGCCTGCGCGACGGGCGGGATCAGCATCGAATCGCTGCTGATGTTCGCGCTGATCTTCTTCTGGACGCCGCCGCATTTCTGGGCGCTGGCGCTGTTCATGAAGTCGGATTACCACGTCGCCAAGGTGCCGATGCTGACGGTGACGCATGGCCGCGCCGCCACCCGCCGCCATATCTTCGCCTATACACTGGTGCTGGCGCCCTTCGCGATCTGGCTGGGGCTGACCTCGGTCGGGGGGCCTGTCTATCTGGCGGCCTCGGTCGTGCTGAACGCGCTGTTCATCCATGGCGGCTGGCGGATCCTGCGCCGGTCCGAGGATGCGGCGATCGCCGACGGCTATGCGGTCGAAAAGCGGGTCTTCAAGCTGTCGCTTTATTACCTGTTCCTGCATTTCGTCGCGTTGTTGGTTCAGAACGCAATGGGGGGCTGGTGATGCCGCTGCACGCCGAACACGAGATCCACGGCCGCCGCCGGTCGCGCAATGTCGGGCTGGGCCTGGTGCTGCTGGCCTTTGTCGCGCTGGTCTTCGGCCTGACGGTGGTCAAGGTCCAGCAGGGCGACATGATGGAGGCCTTCGACCACCAGCCGCGCGTGTCCGTCCTGCCTGCCGAGGAGCCGGCGGAATGACCCGGCGCATGTCCCCGGAAACCCGCACCGTCGCCGTCCTGGTGGGCGTCGTCGTGACGATGGGCGCGCTGGCCTGGGCCGCCGTGCCGTTCTATGACTGGTTCTGTCGCGTCACCGGCTTCGGCGGCACCACGCAGGTCGCGGAATCGGCGCCTGATCAGGTGCTGGACGAGGTCGTCCGGGTCCGCTTCGACGCCAATGTGGACAAGGATATGGAATGGACCTTCCGTCCCATGCAGACCAGCATGGAGCTGAAGATCGGCGAACCCGGCCTGGCCTTCTATGAGGCGGTGAACAATTCCGACGTGGCCATCACCGGCACCGCCAGCTATAACGTCGCGCCCGAGGTGTCGGGCTATTACTTCGACAAGATCGAGTGTTTCTGCTTCACGGAACAGACCCTCCAGCCGGGCGAGCGGATCGAGATGCCGGTCAGCTTCTTCGTCGATCCCGACCTGGTCAAGGACCGCGACGCAGGCTGGGTCAGGGACATCACCCTGTCTTATACCTTCCACCGCACCCAGCCGAAGCAGGCCGCGCTTGACGCTGCCCCGGCGGGTAACGTCAACTGAACCAAGAGGAGCCGACGGGGACAGCTCATGGCGCACGCAAAGAACCACGATTACCACATCCTTCCGCCGTCGATCTGGCCTTTCGTCGCCGCCATCTCGGCCTTCCTGATGCTGTATGGCGCTGTCGGCTGGATGCATTCGGGCGATGTGCATCTGCTGTTCATTCCGGTCAACGGACCCTGGCTGGCGCTGATCGGCTTCGTCGGCGTGCTGTACGTGATGTACAGCTGGTGGGCCGACGTGGTCCGCGAAAGCCAGGCGGGCGATCACACCCCTGTGGTGCGGATCGGCCTGCAATACGGCTTCATCCTGTTCATCATTTCGGAACTGATGTTCTTCACGGCTTGGTTCTGGAACTTCATCAAGAACGCGATGTATCCGATGGGGCCGGAAAGCCCGATCAAGGACGGCGTCTGGCCGCCCGAAGGCATCGTGACCTTCGACCCCTGGCATCTGCCCTTCATCAACACGCTGATCCTGCTGCTGTCGGGCGTCGCGGTGACCTGGGCGCACCACGCGCTTGTCCACGACAACGACCGCAAGACCACCATCAACGGGCTGATCGTCGCGGTCTTCCTGGGGGTCGTGTTCACCATCCTGCAAGCCTATGAATACAGCCACGCGGCCTTCGGCCTGGCCGACACCGCCTATGCAAGCGCCTTCTATCTGGCGACGGGCTTCCACGGCTTCCACGTCATCATCGGCACGATCTTCCTGGCCGTCTGCCTGCTGCGGATGCTGAACGGCCAGATGGACCAGGAGAAGCATATCGGCTTCGAGGCCGCCGCCTGGTACTGGCACTTCGTCGATGTGGTCTGGCTGTTCCTGTTCGCCGTGGTCTATGTCTGGGGCAGCTGATCCCCGCCGAAACCGAAACACGACGCGCGGGGACGGTTCCCGCGCGTTTTCTTTTGCGATTGGCTGGTCCTCTCATGCGCCGCATCCTGATTCCCCTGATCTTCGGCATCCTCGGCTGCGCGATCCTGATCAATCTCGGCCTGTGGCAATTACGCCGCCTGGACGAGAAAGAGGGGCTGCTGGCACGGATCCAGGCCGGCATCGAGGCCCCCGCCGTGCCGCTGCCCGCCGCCGTCGATCCGTCGATGAAATACCTGCCCGTCACCGTCAGCGGCACCACCACCGGGGCCGAGATCGACGTGCTGTCGGGCAGCAAGGAACAGGGCGGCGGCTACCAGATCGTGTCCCGCTTCGTCACCGACGACGGCCGCGCGATCCTGCTGGACCGGGGCTTCGTGCCGCAGGAACTTCGCCATGCCGAACGCGGGCCGACCCGGCTGTCGGTGCGCGGCAACCTGCACTGGCCCGACGAAAAGGGCAGCGCCACGCCCGAGCCGAACCTGGACGAGAACATCTGGTTCGCCCGCGACGTGCCCGCCATGGCGAAGGCGCTGGACACCGAACCGATCCTGGTCGTCGCCAGATTCGTCGAGGGCGACGCCCAGGGGGTCGAGCCGATCCCCGTCGCCATCGAGGGGATCCCCAACAACCACCTGTCCTATGCCGTCCAATGGTTCATGATCGCGGCCACCTGGGCAGGGATGACAGTGGCCTTGATCTGGCGTATCAGGCAGCGGAAATACTGAGGGAACACGGATGCGCTATGTCTCGACGCGGGGTCAGGCCCCGGTGCTGAACTTCGAACAGGCGATGCTGTCGGGCCTGGCCCGCGACGGCGGCCTGTACCTGCCCGAGACGATCCCCGCCTTCGGCGGCCTGCGCGACCTGGACGGCCTGCCCTATGAGGAGGTCGCCTTCCGTGTCATCCGCCCCTTCACCGGCGACAGCTTCACCGACGACGAACTGCGCGGCGCCATCGACCGCGCCTATGCGCGCATCGAGCATACCGCCAAGGCTCCCCTGCGCCAGCTTGCCCCCGGCCATCACCTGCTGGAGCTGTTCCACGGCCCGACCCTGGCCTTCAAGGACTTCGCGATGCAGTTGATCGCGCAGTTGTTCCAGATCGCACTGAAACGGTCCGGCCAGAAGATCACCATCGTCGGCGCGACCTCGGGCGACACCGGATCGGCGGCCATCGAGGCCTTCAAGGGCATCGACAATGTGGACGTGTTCATCATGTTCCCGCATGGCCGCGTCAGCGACGTGCAGCGCCGCCAGATGACCACGCCCGACGCGGCGAATGTCCATGCCCTGGCTGTGACCGGGCATTTCGACGACTGCCAGGCACGGCTGAAGGATCTGTTCAACGACCACGCCTTCCGCGACCAGGTGGGGCTGGCGGGGGTCAACAGCATCAACTGGGCGCGGGTGGTGGCGCAGATCGTCTATTACTTCACGGCCTGCGCGTCCCTGGGAATGCGGGACACGGATTTCACCGTGCCGACCGGAAATTTCGGCGACATCTTCGCGGGATCCATCGCGCGGGCCATGGGCCTGCCGATCCGCCGCCTGATCGTGGCGACGAACCAGAACGACATCCTGCACCGCGCGCTGACCACCGGCGAATACCGTGTCGGCACGGTCGAACCCTCGATCAGCCCGTCCATGGACATCCAGGTCAGTTCCAACTTCGAACGGGCGCTGTATCTGGCCTATGGCGGCGATGCAGCCGCGGTGGCGCAGATCATGGACGAATTGAAGCACGGCGGCTTCACCATCAGCCAGGGCGCCTTGCAGGCGCTGCGCGAACAATACCTGTCGGGCCGCGTCTCGGAGGATGAGACCTTGGCGATGATCCGCACCATCCGCGCCGAGACCGGCGAAATCCTGTGTCCCCACAGCGCGGTGGGCGTCGCCGTCGCACACCAGCATGTCGAACCCGGCGTGCCCATGGTGACGCTGGCGACTGCCCATCCGGCCAAGTTCCCCGACGCGGTGGAGGCCGCGATCGGCGTCCGGCCGCCGCTGCCGCCGCATATGGCCGGGCTGTTCGACCTGGCCGAACGCGTGACGCGGGTTGAAAACGACGTGCAGGCGCTTAAATCGCTGATCCTTGACCGGAGAACGCAGTGAACCAAGACCCGACCCCGCAGATCACGACCCTTGCCAACGGCCTGCGCGTCGCCACGCGCCTGATGCCGGGGCTGCATTCCGCCGCCCTGGGCATCTGGGTCAATGCGGGCGGGCGCAATGAGCGCCCCGAACAGAACGGCATCGCGCATTTCCTGGAGCATATGGCCTTCAAGGGCACCGCGACGCGCAGTGCCCTCCAGATCGCGGAAGCCATCGAGGACGTGGGCGGCTATATCAACGCCTATACCTCGCGCGATGCGACGGCCTATTACGTCCGTGTGCTGGAAGAGGATGTCGATCTGGCCTTCGACGTGATGTCCGACATCGTGCTGAACCCGATCTTCGACGAACGGGAAATCGAGGTCGAGCGCGGCGTGATCCTGCAAGAGATCGGGCAGTCGATGGACACGCCCGACGACATCATTTTCGACTGGCTGCAAGAGGCGGCCTATCCGAACCAGCCGATGGGCCGCACCATCCTGGGACCAGTGGAACGCGTCAGCCGCTTCGGCCGCGCCGACCTGGCGGGCTTCGTGGCGGAAAACTATGGCCCCGGCCAGATGATCGTGGCCGCGGCCGGGGCGGTCGATCACGACCGCATCGTGCGGCTGGCCGAACGGGCCTTCGGCCATCTGGCCCCCGTGGCGCAGGCCCCCAAGGAAGCCGCCCGCTGGCAGGGTCTGGAAACCCGCAAGGTCAAGCGGCTGGAGCAGGCGCATTTCGCGCTGGCCCTGGAGGGGCCGGGCTATCTGGCGCCCGATTTCTATGCCGCGCAGATCTTTTCCTCGGCCCTTGGCGGGGGCATGTCGTCCCGCCTGTTCCAGAAGATCCGCGAGGAACGGGGCCTCTGCTATACGATCTTCGCGCAGTCGGGATTCCATGACGACACCGGAATGCTGACCATCTATGCCGGCACCGGGGCCGAGGATCTGGCCGACCTGTCCACCCTGACCATCGACGAGATGAAGCGGGCCGCCGAGGACATGTCCGAACCCGAGGTCGCCCGCGCCAAGGCGCAGCTGCGCGCAAGCCTGCTGATGTCGCTGGAAAGTCCGTCGTCACAGGCGGAACGCATGGCCCGGACCCTGGCGATCTGGGGCCGGGTGCCCGACGCGGCCGAGGTCGCGGACCGCATCGCCGCCGTATCGGTGGCCGAGGTGCGCGCCCATGCCGAACGCCTGATCGGGCAGGCCCGCCCCGCGCTGGCGCTGTATGGTCCGGTCAAGGCGGCGCCCGCCCTGGGCACCCTAGCCGAACGGCTTGCCGCCTGATGTTCCTGCGCGCGCGGCCCGTCAGGCTGGAGGCCGAACGGATCGTGCTGCGCCTGCCTGCCCATGCCGATTTCCACGCCTGGACCGCGCTGCGCCAGGCCAGCCGCGACTTCCTTACCCCGTGGGAGCCGGTCTGGTCCCCGGACCACCTGTCCCGCAAGAGCTTCGTCAACCGCGTCTATTGGGCTGCCCGCGCCAGTCGGGGCGGCACCGCGCTGCCCCTGTTCCTGGTGCGCCGCGACGGCGTTTTGTTGGGCGCGATCACCCTGGACAATATCCGTCGCGGCCCCGCGCAGTCGGGAACCATCGGTTACTGGATCGGCCAGCCCTTCGCCCGCCAGGGCTATATGCGCGAGGCGATCGGCGCGCTGGTCCACCACGCCTTCACCGTGATGGACCTCAGCCGAGTCGAGGCCGCCTGTTTGCCGGAAAACGCCGCGTCGCGCGGCGTCTTGGAAAAGTCGGGCTTCAAATACGAAGGCGTCGCGCAAAGCTATCTGCAAATCGACGGTCGGTGGCGGAACCATGTGCTGTATGCCAACCTGCGCGGCGACCGGCGCGGCCGCAGCGATGCGCGCTGACGGCTTTGCGTCCCGCGATCCCGGGGGCCAGCCCCCGGACCCCCGGGATATTTGAACACAGAAGATGGGGCGGACGATGGGATTGAATCCGGCGGATGAGCGGCTGGCGGCACGGCTGCCGCAAGGTGTTCTGCGCGAGGCGGCGCCCGCCTATCTTGAGGAACCGCGCGGCCGCTATCGCGGCCAGGCTGGGTTGGTCGCCGCCCCCCGCGATACCGAGGAGGCGGCGGCGGTGATCCGCGCCTGCGCCGAGGCGGGGGTGGCGGTGGTGCCGCGCGGCGGCGGCACGGGGCTGGTTGGCGGGCAGGTGATGCCCGAGGGGCCCGTCCCCCTGCTTCTGTCGCTGGAGCGCATGAGGGCCATCCGCGCGGTCCACCCCGAGGAAGGCGTGATCGTGGCCGAGGCGGGCGCCACCCTGCAACAGGTCCGCGAGGCCGCTGCCGCCGTAGGGCGGCAGTTCCCGCTGGCGCTGGCGTCGCAGGGGACCGCGCAGATCGGCGGGGTGCTGTCGACCAATGCGGGCGGCGTCAACGTGCTGCGCTATGGCAATGCCCGCGCGCTGTGCCTGGGGGTCGAGGCGGTGCTGCCGCAGGGCCAGGTCATGCACGACCTGAAACGGCTGCGGAAGGACAACACCGGCTATGACGTCCGCGACCTGCTGATCGGCGCCGAGGGCACGCTGGGCATCATCACCGCTGCATCCCTGGTGCTGGCTCCGGTCCCGCCCGAGGTCGGCGTGGCGATGCTGGTTGTGGAATCGCCCGAGGCCGCGCTGACCCTGCTGTCGCTGGCGCAGGCCCGGATGGCGGGGGGCGTGACGGCGTTCGAGCTGATCTCGGGGCAGGGGCTCCGCTTCCTGGACGTGGCCTTTCCGGCGCTGCGCCAGCCCTTTGCCGACCGCCCCGACTGGCTGGTCCTGATCGAGGTGGGCCTGCCCGCGGGCCTGTCCGCAGATGCCGCGCTGGAGGGCCTGTTCTCCGAGGCTGCCGAGGAGGGGCTGGTCCGCGACGGCGTGATAGCGCAGTCAGGCCAGCAGGCCGCCGAGTTGTGGGCGATCCGCGAGACGATCCCCGACGCGAACCGCCATATCGGCGCCATCGCCAGCCACGACATCAGCCTGCCTTTGTCGGAAATCGCCCGCTTCATTCGCGACGCCAGCGCCATGCTGGCGGACATGGCCGACCTGCGCATCAACTGCTTCGGCCACTTGGGCGACGGCAACCTGCATTTCAACCTGTTTCCGGTCGAGGGGAAAACCCGTGACGCCTATGACCGGGTTCGGCGAGACTTGTCGCGCGCGGTGCATAAGATGGTGGTGGCGCGCGGCGGGTCGTTCTCGGCGGAACACGGGGTGGGGCGACTGAAGGCGGCGGACCTGGCCGAATGGGGCGATCCGGCGCGGCTGGCGGCCATGCGCGCGATCAAGGACGCGCTGGATCCGGTGGGGATCATGAATCCGGGGGTGATCCTGGCATAGGTGCGTATGAGCTCCGTTTACTCCCCCTCGAACGCGCACAGCACATGAACCTCATGCCCCAACCCCTCCAGCAGACGCCTTCCGCCCAGATCCGGCAGGTCGATCACGAAGGCGCAGCCCACGACCTTGGCGCCCAGCCTCTCACACAGCGAAATCCCCGCCGCCGCCGTGCCGCCCGTGGCCAGCAGGTCGTCCACGATCAGCACCCGTTCGCCCGGCTTCAAGGCGTCGTCATGGACCTCGACCACGGCCTCGCCGTATTCCAGTTGATAGGCCTGGGAAATCACCGCGCCGGGCAGCTTGCCCTTCTTGCGGATCGGCACGAAGCCGGTGGAAAGCTGATGCGCCACCGCTCCGCCCAGGATGAAGCCGCGCGCCTCGAGCCCCACGACCTTGTCGATCCGCGCGCCCGCATAGGGGGCCAGCAACTGGTCGATGGCGATGCGGAAGCCGCGCGCGTCCGCGAACAGCGTGGTCACGTCGCGGAACAGGATCCCTTCATGCGGGAAATCGGCGATGGTGCGGATATAGTCCTTGACGTTCAGGCTCATGCAGGGCGTTCCATTTCGAACAGCTGGGTGACGGCGGCATAGTCGTGATAGCCCAGCCGCGCGATCCATCCGCCCGCCGCGCGCGGATCGAAACGGCCGTCCACCACGCAATCGTCGCGGATATGCACCCCCGTCACCACGCCGAAGACGACGAAATTCGCCTGGCCCGCCAGCGGCAGCACACGGGTCATCCGGCATTCCAGCGCGGCGGCGGCCCCTGCGACGCGTGGGCAGGCGATGGTCTCGCATTCGGCGGCGGGGATCCCGGCGGCATCGAACTCGCTGACCCCGGCGGGCAGGGTGGCGGAACTGGCGTTCACCTGGTCGCGCAGGTCTCCGGTGGCGATGTTGACGCAGAACACGCCCGATTCGATGATCTGCGCCACGCTGTCCTTGGTGCCCTTGCGGTCGGGCTTCGCACTGGTCGAGGCGAACATCACCTGCGGAGGGACATAGGCCACCGCGTTGAAGAACGAATAGGGCGCCAGGTTGTCGCCCGCCGTCCCGCGCGTCGAAATCCAGCCGATGGGGCGGGGGGCGATGATGGCGTTGAAGGGACTGTGGGGCAGCCCGTGGCCGGACTCGGGGCGGTAGAACATCGGGGCCTCCTGTCTTGTCGGCTCAACCTGCCATTCGCACGGCCGCGCCGCAATGCCCCGGATGTTTCATCGTCCCCGTCCCCGTGCTAAGGGGCGGCAAGACCCGAGAGGAGGCGCGATGTACGAGATCTGCCCCGAGACGCCCGCCGACGAGCCCGAGGTCGAGGGTCTTTACGATCTGTGCTTCGCGCCGGGGCGGACGGCGCTGTCGTCGTACCGCCTGCGGGACGGGGTGCCCAAGGTCGCCGACCTGTGCCTGGTGCTGCGCGACGGGTCGAACACCGTGATGGCCGCGATCCGCTTCTGGCCGGTGCGCGTAGGCGGCAAGCCGGTGCTGCTGCTGGGTCCGATCGCCGTGCATCCCACCGCCCAGGGCGAGGGGCTGGGCGGCCTGCTGATGCGCGACAGCCTGGCCCGCGCGCGCAAGCTGGGCTGGGAACGGGTTCTGCTGGTGGGGGACGCGCCCTATTACAGCCGCTTCGGCTTCGCGCGGCTGGACGATGTGGTCATGCCGCCGCCGACCAATCCGGCGCGGGTTCTGGGGCTGGAACTTCGCCCCGGCGCCTGGGTTGATGTCGTGGGACCGGTGATGCGCGAAACCTTTCCCGATGCGGGGAAATTGTCGCGCGGCGCCAATGACCTGTCGGCCTGCGTGACGGTCGACCATCCAAAAGAGGATACCGATGCCCGCCACTCCGCAACTGGTGCTTCCGCCGATCAATGACCCCTCGGTCCATGCCCAGGTCGACCGCCTGGCGCGGCGCTATCTGGATGCGGGCGGGCTGGGGATGGAACTGATGGCCGCCGTCGGCAACGGCGCCGAAGGGCTGATCGAGAAACTGCCGGGTTTCGTGCGCAGCCGCATGGACCGCATCACCCGCGCCGGGCTGAACCGGGCCTTCGCTGCGGCGACAACTTCGCGTCGGATGGTCCGCGACCGGGGCGACTGGTTCAACCGCATGGCCTCGACCGTCAGCGGGGCGGCGGGGGGCGTGGGCGGTTTCGCGGGCGCGATGATCGAACTGCCCTTCACGATCACGCTTCTGCTGCGCGCGATGCTGGATATTGCCGTGGAACACGGTCTGGATCCCGACAGCGACGAGGTGCGGATGGAATGCCTGCGCATCTTCGCCGCCGCCGGTCCGATGGCCGAGGATGACAGCACCGACCTGGGCCTGCTGGCCGCGCGCATGTCGGTGACGGGCCAGACGGTGCAGGGGCTGATTTCCAAGGTCGCGCCGCGCCTGTCGGTGTCGATGGGCCAGAAGCTTGCGGCGCAGGCGGCGCCGATCTTCGGGGCGGTGGTGGGCGCGTCGATCAACTATACCTTCACGCGCTATTATCAGGAACTGGCCCGCGTCCATTTCGGCATCATGCGCCTGTCCCGCGAAACCGGCATTCCCAAGGAAGCCCTGGTCGAGGCGCTGCGCCTGTCCATCGAACGGCTGGACCACCGCCAGGCGGCGCGCTGAAGCCGAAGGCTGTTTTGCCTTGGTCTAAATATCCTCTGGGGGTTCGGGGGGCGAAGCGCCCCCGACCGGCGCGGGACGCTATTCCTCCTCGGCCGCCAGGGTCAGGTCGGCGACCGGCGCGTCCAGATCGTCCGTGCCAAGCGGCGCGGTGGGCCGGGCCAGGCGCGATTTCGTGACCCAGAACAGCCGTTCCTGCGCGCGGGTGATGGCGACATAGGCCAGCCGCTTCCACAGGGGGATCCCGGCCTCGGTCCGGTTCGACCAGGCGGCGGCGCTGATATCGGGGCCGAAAACCTGCACGTCGGGCCATTGCGAGCCTTGCGACTTGTGGATCGTCACCGCCGCGCCGTGCAGGAAGGTCGCCCCCATCCGGGCCGCGAAGGGGATGAAAGGCTCTTCCTCATCCGGCAGCTCGATCTTGACGATGCTGGCGGCGGACAGGCGCGGATCCTCGGCCCCGATGACGTGCAGCCGCGAAAAGCCCGGCTTGCGGCCCGGTCCCAGATAGACGACCTGCGCGCCCTTGATCAGCCCCCGCGCCTCCAGGTCGATGCGCTTCTTGCGGTGTTTCAGGGGCAGCTCGATTCCGTCGCAGATCAGCGGCTCTCCGGGCAGCAGCGCGTCGCCCGGCGCGCCATAGGCGGCGCGGAAGGCGTGGATCAGCCGGATCCGCGTGGCGTTGCGCCAGACCAGCACCGGGCTGCGGGCCATCAGGTCGCTTTCCACCCGTTCCGACCAGACCACCCGGTCGTCGCGCCGTGCGGCGGCGCGGATCTGGCTTTCGAAGCCCTCGAAGGACAGGCTTTCGTCGGACAGCGCATGGGCCAGATCCAGGATCGGGCTGTCGTCGGCCTGCCGGTGGATGCGGTTCAGGATCAGCCGTTGCGACGGCGCCAGCTTGTCAAAGACCATCTCGCCCGACTGGCCGACCGGGGCAAGCTGCGCCGGATCGCCGAACAGGACCAGCAGGGGAAAGATCTCGCGCAGATCCTCGAACTGCTTTTCGTCCAGCATGGAGGCCTCGTCGATCAGCCCCACGTCCAGCGAATCCTCGCGCCGTTTCCAGCCGCGGATGAAATCGGACCCGCGCAGCCCCGCCGCCGCCAGCGCGCCGGGGATCGAGGCGTTCTGGTCGTAGAACGCCTTGGCCCGATCCAGCGCGGCATCCGTCATGCCCTCGACCACCGGGCGGTCGCCGGTGCCCGCCAGCCATTCGGCCAGCTTTTCATATTCCGGGTCATAGACGGGGGTATACAGGATCCGGTGAATCGTCGTCGCCGGAACCCCGCGCATCCGCAGCACGAAGGCCGCCTTGTTGGTCGGCGCCAGGATCGCCACGCTGCGCCGCTCCTTGCGCTTGCGGCCTTCGTAGTCGCCGCTGACGATCTCGACGCCCGCGTCGCGCAGCGCCTTGGTGATCTGCGACAGCAGCAGCGTCTTGCCCGACCCGGCCTTGCCGATCACCGCCATCACGCGCCCCTTGCCCGGCTGCGGCGGGTGCAGGTCGCCGGCGGCGAGGTCGATGCCCGCCGCGCCCAGGGCGTCGGACAGGGCGTCCCAGGCATCGGCCTGGTCGGGGGACAGGGTGGGGGCGGGCAGGGTCATGCGGGGGTCATACCCTGCCCGCCGGCAAAAGCGAAGGGCCGTCCTTATTCATATGGGGCGACATATAATGCTCGAAGATCGAGAGCAGAGAGAGTGTAAAAAATGAGGACTGTCGGGTTTCTTATCAAGTTACTCGCCTTGAGGGTTGTTCTGGCGACGATGGACGATGGGCCTGCGACCGAGTGCACAAGAAGCACTGACACCGGACAGTCACCAAAGACGGACAGTCCGATAGATTACGGCGCATTGATCGACCGCATTGCAACCCGTTTCGGGGCGTTTGCCATTGTGGCGACAATCGCCTATCCGGTCTGGCAGGCGGCTGACGCATTGCTGCGAGCGCGTCGCCATGACCTGCCGGACCTGGCTGGGCAGGGTTTTGTGGTCTGGTCGTCCATCATGCTTGGAACCGTGCTGCTGTTGTTTGCCGGGGTGCTGGGCTTTTCGGTCTTTGTTCCCGTCGCGCGCGTGTTCGAACGCATGACATCCGCCGCGCGTTGGTTCGTGGTGCTTCCCCTCGGACTGGCGATGGGGGTCTGCTTTGTGGCCTACGCCTTGTTGATGGTCGCGGTTTTCACAAGCGATCAACTGAAGCCCATCTATGGCGATCTGGCGCAGTCCCTCCGGCATGTACAAGTCTGCGACGATCAACGGCTCCATGGCCGGGTCTGTCAGGACGTGCTCTACGCCTGCGCAGAGAAAGGCGGGGATGGAGGCGCCTGTCGGGATATCGCGAGGCGACACATCGACCGCATCCGCCCGGTTGTCGGAGCCTTCAGGTAGCGGGCCGCGTCNAGGGCGGCCCGCCAAGATGAACAGGCCTCAGATCACGCCGAAGGCGCGCATCGGTTCGGCCACGCGGATGAAACCGGCGATGTTCGCGCCGATCACGTAATCGCCCGGCGCGCCGAATTCCTCAGCGGTGGAATAGCAGGCGTCGTGGATGTCGCGCATGATCTCGGCTAGCCGGGCCTCGGTCTTTTCGAAGGTCCAGCGGTCGCGCGAGGCGTTCTGCTGCATCTCCAGCGCCGAGGTCGCGACGCCGCCCGCATTGGCGGCCTTGCCGGGGCCGAACTTGACGCCCGCCTGCTGGAATGCGCGGATCGCTTCGGGGGTCGAGGGCATGTTGGCGCCTTCGCCCACCGCCTGCACACCGTTCTTGATCAGCGTCTTGGCGTCCTTGCCGGTCAGTTCGTTCTGCGTGGCCGAGGGCAGCGCAACCTGGCAGGGCACGTCCCAGATCGACCCGTCGCCCGCCTTGACGAAATAGACGCCGCTGCCTTCGCCCTTGATCCGCGCATATTCGCTGATCCGGCCGCGCCGC
Organism: Paracoccus sp. 22332; assembly: GCF_052045125.1. NCBI lineage: Bacteria > Pseudomonadati > Pseudomonadota > Alphaproteobacteria > Rhodobacterales > Paracoccaceae > Paracoccus > Paracoccus sp. 22332. The sequence continues at coordinate 45,360 of NZ_JBQEOI010000011.1, read as the reverse complement.
ACTTCCTTGATTTCCTTGACCAGATCCAGGTCCAGGCCATTCTCGTCGACGATATAGCCGCCGCTGTCCGAACAGGCGACGACCTTGCCGCCATAGGACCGGACCTTCTCGATCGTGTAGATCGCGACATTGCCGGATCCCGACACCACCACCGTCTTGCCGTCGAAATCGTCGCCGGTGGTTTGCAGCATGGCGCGGGTGAAATAGGTGTTGCCGTATCCGGTCGCTTCCTTGCGGGCCAGCGATCCGCCATAGAACAGGCCCTTGCCGGTCAGCACGCCTGCCTCGTAACGGTTGGTCAGGCGCTTGTACTGGCCGAACATGTATCCGATCTCGCGCGCGCCGACGCCGATGTCGCCCGCCGGCACGTCGGTATATTCGCCCAGATGGCGGTAAAGCTCGGTCATGAAGGACTGGCAGAAGCGCATGACCTCGGCATCCGAGCGGCCCTTGGGATCGAAGTCGGACCCGCCCTTGCCGCCGCCGATGGGAAGGCCGGTCAGGGCGTTCTTGAAGGTCTGCTCGAAGCCCAGGAACTTGATGATCCCGACATTCACCGACGGATGGAACCGCAGCCCGCCCTTGTAGGGGCCCATGGCCGAGTTGAACTGGACGCGGAAGCCCCGGTTGATCTGGACCTGGCCCTTGTCGTCGGTCCAGGGCACGCGGAAGATGATCTGGCGTTCGGGTTCGCAGATCCGTTCGATCAGCGCGTTGTCCAGATATTCCGGGTGCTTGGCGACGACGCGGCCAAGGCTTTCCAGAACCTCGCGCACGGCCTGATGGAATTCCGCCTCGCCCGCGTTGCGGCGGACGACCTCGTCATAGATGGGGGTCAACTTGTCGTCGATCTGCGGCATGGCACTGTCCCTTTTGTGATTCTGACAGCGCGTTAGCCGTTATTTCAGGCAAATTAAATGGGAAGTCGCGACATATTCGGGCAGGTCGCGCAAGTTGTGGGCAGAACAGGACCGTCCCTGCAACTTTTCAGGCCCTGGCGCTTGTATGAGGGATCATCGAAAGGAACACGCGATGATCGAGTTGTTCTTCGTCACATGCCTGATCAGCGACCCGCAACGCTGCACCGAACACAGCCTGCTGTTCGAACGGCGCAACGGCATCCAGACCTGCATGTTGTCCAGCCAGAACGAACTGGCCCGCTGGGTCGCCGCCCATCCGAAGGACCGGGTGGTCGAATGGAAATGCCGCCTGCCCGAGGCAGGCGACACCAGGATTTAGGCCGCGTCAGCCGCGACGGGCCTCCAGCGCGTCCTCGAAGGTGCGCAGCCCGGTGGTCGGGGCCTGGACCAGCACCGACATGTTGCCCGGCTTGTGCTGGTTGCGATACATCTTCATATGCGCGGCCGGGATTTCCGCCCAGGGAAAGACCTCGGACATGCAGGGATCCAGGCGTCGTTCCAGCATCAGTTTGTTGGCCGCGCTGGCCTGTTTCAGATGCGCGAAATGCGACCCCTGGATGCGCTTCTGGTGCATCCACAGGTAACGCACGTCGAAGGTGCAGTTGAAGCCCGTGGTGCCCGCGCAGATCACGACCATGCCGCCCTTCTTGCAGACCAGGGTGCTGACCGGGAAGGTCGCCTCGCCCGGATGTTCGAAGACGATGTCGACGTTGTTTCCCTTGCCGGTGATGTCCCAGATGGCCTTGCCGAACTTGCGCGCCTCGTTGAACCAGTCCTTGTATTCGGGGGTGTTGACCTTGGGCAACTGGCCCCAGCAGTTGAATTCCTTGCGGTTGATGACGCCCTTGGCGCCCAGGCCCATGACGAAATTGCGCTTGTCTTCCTCGGAGATGACGCCGATGGCGTTGCCGCCCGCCGCGTTGATGAGCTGGATCGCGTAAGACCCCAAGCCTCCCGACGCGCCCCAGACTAGCACGTTCATGCCGGGTTTCAGCTCATGCGGCTCGTGCCCGAACAGCATCCGGTATGCGGTGGCCAGCGTCAGGGTATAGCAGGCCGATTCCTCCCATGTCAGGTGACGGGGGCGGGGCATCAGCTGCTGGGACTGGACGCGGGTGAACTGCGCGAAGCTGCCGTCCGGGGTTTCATAGCCCCAGATCCGCTGGGTCGGCGAATACATCGGATCGCCGCCGTTGCATTCCTCGTCGTCGCCGTCGTCCTGGTTGCAATGGACCACGACCTCGTCGCCGACCTTCCAACGTTTCACCTTGTCGCCCACCGCCCAGACGATCCCCGAAGCGTCGGATCCGGCGATGTGATAGGGCGCCTTGTGCCCGTCGAAGGGGCTGATCGGCTGGCCCAGCCCGGCCCAGATGCCGTTATAGTTGACGCCCGCCGCCATCACCAGAACCAGCACCTCGTTGCTGTCGATGCTGGGGGTTTCGACGACCTCCAGCTGCATCGCCGTGTCGGGTTCGCCATGGCGTTCGCGGCGGATCGTCCAGGCGTGCATTCTTGCCGGAACATGGCCCAGGGGCGGCATCTCGCCGATGTCGTACAGATCCTTCACAGGGGCGTCGTAGGGGGCGATCGGAGTAGGGGAATCGAGGGCCATGCGCGTCTCCTTGTCGTGCCGCGGCGCAGAATCGCCGGGTGTCTGGCACAAGTGGTATGAAGACTTGCGCAACATTGCAACAACTATGCGGATATAATCGCAATAAAATGTCCGAAAGTCGCATATCCTTGCCGCGCTGCAGCGAATTGACGGCGCATGTTTGTTTCTATATTCCTTTCTGTACCGAAAGATTGTTGCGAGGTGGCCCATGGCTGACAAGGACAAACCCTGGCTGTTCCGCACCTATGCGGGCCATTCCACGGCCGAGAAGTCGAACGCGCTGTATCGCGGCAACTTGGCCAAGGGACAGACCGGACTGTCGGTGGCCTTCGACCTGCCGACCCAGACCGGCTATGACAGCGATCACGTCCTGGCGCGGGGCGAGGTCGGCAAGGTCGGCGTTCCCATCTGCCATCTGGGCGACATGCGGGCGCTGTTCGACCGGATCCCGCTGGAACAGATGAACACCTCAATGACGATCAACGCAACGGCGCCCTGGCTGCTGTCGCTCTACATCGCCGTGGCCGAGGAGCAGGGGGCGGACATCGCCAAGCTGCAAGGCACGGTGCAGAACGACCTGATCAAGGAATACCTGTCGCGCGGCACCTATATCTGCCCGCCCAAGCCTTCGCTGGCGATGATCACGGACGTGGCGGCCTACACGCGGGAACACCTGCCCAAGTGGAACCCGATGAACGTCTGTTCCTATCACCTGCAAGAGGCCGGGGCGACGCCGCAGCAGGAACTGGCCTATGCGTTGGCGACCGCCATTGCCGTGCTGGACGACCTGAAGGGCAAGGTGCCGTCTGATACCTTCCCCGAGATGGTGGGCCGGATCAGCTTCTTCGTGAATGCGGGCATCCGTTTCGTGACCGAGATGTGCAAGATGCGCGCCTTCACCGAATTGTGGGACGAGATCACGCGCGACCGCTACGGCATCGCGGATGAAAAATACCGTCGCTTCCGCTATGGGGTGCAGGTCAACAGCTTGGGCTTGACCGAGCAGCAGCCGGAAAACAATGTCTACCGGATCCTTCTGGAAATGCTGGCGGTCACGCTGTCGAAAAACGCCCGCGCCCGTGCCGTGCAACTGCCTGCCTGGAACGAGGCGCTGGGCCTGCCGCGCCCCTGGGACCAGCAATGGTCGCTGCGGATGCAGCAGATCGTCGCCTATGAAACGGATCTGCTGGAATATGGCGACCTGTTCGACGGCAATCCGGTGATCGCCGCCAAGGTCGAGGAACTGAAGCAGGGCGCGCGCGACGAATTGCGCCTGCTGGACGAAATGGGCGGGGCGATCGCCGCCATCGACTATATGAAGGCCCGGCTGGTCGAATCGAATGCCGAGCGTCTGGGACGGATCGAGACGAACCAGACGGTCGTGGTCGGCGTGAACCGCTGGCAGCAGGGAGAGCCTTCGCCGCTGACGGCGGGCGATGGCGGGATCATGGTGGTCGATCCGGCGGTGGAACAGGACCAGATCGCCCGGCTGCACGCCTGGCGGCAGGCCCGCGACGAAGGCGCGGTGCAGCTTGCGCTTGGCGCGTTGCGCGATGCGGCCCGGCGGGGGCAAAATGTCATGCCCTGGTCCATTGCGGCGGCCAAGGCCGGGGCCACGACCGGCGAATGGGCGGGCGTCATGCGCCAGGTCCATGGCGAATATCGCGGCCCGACAGGGGTGTCCGCCAGCCCGTCGAACCGCACCGAGGGGCTGGAAGAGATCCGCGAGGCCGTCGATGCGGTCAGCGCCCGCCTGGGACGGCGGCTGAAATTCGTGGTCGGCAAGCCGGGCCTCGACGGCCATTCCAACGGCGCCGAGCAGATCGCCTTCCGCGCCCGCGATTGCGGCATGGACATCACCTATGAAGGCATCCGCCTGACCCCCGAACAGATCGTCACCCGCGCGCAGGAAGAAGACGCCCATGTCATCGGCCTGTCGATCCTGTCGGGCAGCCATATGCCCCTGATCGAGGATCTGATGTCGCGGATCCGTGCGGCGGGCCTGGCCCATGTCCCGGTGATCGTCGGCGGCATCATCCCCGACGAGGACGCGGCACGGCTGCGCGCGATGGGCGTGGCCCGGGTCTATACGCCCAAGGACTTCCAGCTGAACGCGATCATGATGGATATCGTGGCCCTGGTGGAACCCAGCGTCGAGGCAGCCTAACGCCGCCCTTTTCACCTTTGTTCAAATATCCCTGGGGAGTCCCGCAGGGACGGGGGCAGCGCCCCCATCCTGCACCGCAAAAGAAAACGCCGCCCGGTCGGGGCGGCGCTTCGCACTTCCAGGGCCGGGCGATCAGAAGCCCAGGCCCGCGTATTTCGACTTGAACTTCGACACGCGGCCGCCGGTATCCATCAGCTTGGCCGAACCGCCGGTCCAGGCCGGATGCGAGGTCGGGTCGATGTCCAGGGCCATGGTCGCGCCTTCCGAACCCCAGGTCGAACGGGTCTGGTAGGTGGTGCCATCGGTCATCTTGATCTCGATGGTGTGGTAATCGGGATGAATGTCTTTTCTCATCGGATGATCCCTCAGGCTTTCGCGTCGGACAGCGGGCGATAGTTGGTTTTCTCGACGATCCGGGCCGATTTGCCGCGACGGTCGCGCAGATAGTACAGCTTGGCGCGGCGGACCTTGCCGCGGCGCACGACCTCGATCGAATCGATGTTGGTCGAATACAGCGGGAACACCCGTTCCACGCCTTCGCCAAAGCTGATCTTGCGCACGGTGAAGCTGGCGGCCAGCGTCGCGCCGCCTTTGCGGCCGATGCAGACGCCTTCATACATCTGCACGCGCGACCGGGTGCCCTCGGTCACCTTATAGCCGACGCGCACGGTGTCGCCGGCCTTGAAATCCGGGATGGTCTTGCCGAGCTGGGCGATCTGCTCGGCTTCGAGTTCTGCGATCAGGTTCATCGCCTGGGTTCCTTGTCATGCTCGCGGTAGCCCCGCGATTGGTCTGATGCGCCCGAGAGCTGTCGGTCCTTTGCCGGGTCCACGGGCCGGTCGGCCCATGCCCGCCACAGGTCGGGGCGGCGTTGCTTGGTCAGCCTTTCGGCCTCACTGGCCCGCCAACGCTGAATGGCCGCGTGATTGCCGGACAGCAGAACCTCCGGTATCTCGCGGCCTTCCCATTGGGCGGGCTTCGTGAACTGGGGGGCTTCAAGAAGGCCCCTGTTGCCGATGGAAAAGGATTCCTCGGCCAGAGAGTCGTGATTCCCCAGCACGCGCGGTATAAGCCGGACCGTCGCGTCGATCAAGACCTGAGCGGCGATCTCTCCGCCGGTCAGGACATAGTCGCCGATGCTGACCTCCTCGACATCATGGGCGTCCAGGACGCGCTGGTCCACCCCCTCGAACCGGCCGCAGATCAGGGTGACGCCGTTGCCCTGGGCCAGGTCGCGGGCGCGGGCCTGGGTCAGCGGGGCGCCGCGCGGGGACATGTAGATCACCGGGCGAGGCGGGCCCCGGCGGGCCTCGCGCAGGGCCGCGTCCATCACGTCGGCGCGGATCACCATGCCCGCGCCGCCGCCCGCAGGCGTGTCGTCCACGTTGCGGTGCCGGCCGATGCCGAAGTCGCGCAGGGGCACGGTGCGCAGGTTCCACAACCCCTGCGCCAGCGCCTTGCCGGTCAGCGACAGGCCCAGGATGCCGGGGAAGGCCTCGGGGAACAGGGTGACGATGCTGGCGGTCCAGGCGCCCGCGACCTGCGGTTCGGTCATCAGTTCGCGGGGGCGCAGGCTGGCTGTGATCGACAGCCGACCATGGGATTTGGGCGGCTCACTCATCGGTGGCGGGCGGATCGGCGACAATGCGCTTCGCCGCCAGATCGACGGTCGGCACCACGGCGCGGGTAAAGGGCAGCAGTAGAACGTCCTTGCCGCCGACGACCTCCAGGATGTCGCCCGCGCCATGGTCGAAGATCGCCCGGACCCGGCCAAGCACGGCGCCGCCGGTATCGACGACCTCCAGCCCGATCAGGTCGGCGTGATAGAATTCGTCGTCGGGCAGCGAGGGCAGGGCGGATCGCGGCGCCCAGAGGGTCACGCCCCGCAGCGCCTCGGCATCCTCGCGCGTGGCCACGCCCGACAGGCGCGCGCCCAAGCCGCCGGTGACGGGGCGGGTCAGTTTCACGGTGAAGGACCGCTTGCCGTCCTCGGTCGTCAGGGGGGTGTATTTGGCGATGTCCGACGGCTCGGCGCAGAAGCTTTTCAGCCGCACCTCGCCCCGGACCCCGAAGGCCCCGGCGATCGCGCCCACGCAGATGCGGTCTTCAGTCATGCGGCCCCCGCGATGGCAAAGGGCGGGGTCGCCCCCGCCCGTCGTGATTATTCGGCCTCGGCCGGGGCGGCGGCTTTCGCGGCCTTTTCGGCGGCGCGGGCGGTGGCTTTCTTGCCCGGCTCGGCCTTCTTCATGTTGGCGCGGGTGGCCTTTTCGCGCACGCCTGCGGCTTCCAGGAAGCGGGCCACGCGGTCGGTCGGCTGGGCGCCCTGGTCAAGCCAGTGCTTGGCGCGATCTAGGTCCAGCTTGATGCGGTCCTCGCTGTCCTTGGCCAGCAGCGGGTTGTAGGTGCCCAGCTTTTCCAGGAAGCGGCCGTCGCGCGGCATCCGCGAATCGGACACGACGATGGCGTAATGCGGGCGCTTCTTGCTGCCGCCACGGGCCAGACGGATTTTCGTTGCCATTGGGTTTCTCCTTTAGAATGGCGTGGTGGGGCGGCGCCCCGTCAGGATTGGAAGGTCTCGTGATGCCGGATCACTTCGGCGATCACGAAGTTCAGGAATTTGCGCGCGAATTCCGGGTCCAGGTCGGCCTCGCGCGCGAGGCGTTCCAGCCGCTCGATCTGCTGCGCTTCGCGGGCGGGATCGGACGGCGGAAGATCGTGTTCGGCCTTGAGGCGGCCGACGGATTGGGTGTGCTTGAAGCGTTCGGCCAGCGTATAGACCAGGATCGCGTCCAGCCGGTCGATGCTGGCGCGATGTTCCTTAAGCAGTTCGGCGGCGCGGGTCACGGCGTCCATGGGCAGGGCTCCGGCTGATGGGGGTGGCGCCGGGGGGCCGTCTGCCCCCCGGACCCGCTGAACATGTTTCGGCACAGAAAACAGGACCGGGTCATGCGTCACCTTTGGGGTGGCGATAGACAAGACAGGGCATGTCGCGGATCACCGTTTCGCTTTCGATCTGCGCGCCAAGCCGCTCGGCCAGACGACGGGAACGGGCGTTATCGCGGTGGATCAGCGAGATGACCGGGCCAAGGCCCATCTGCGTCTGGGCGTGGCGGCGGGCGGCAAGGGCGGCTTCATGGGCGATGCCGCGGCCTTCGAAGCCTTCATAGATGTGCCAGCCCAGTTCGGGTTCCGGCCAGTCGATATGGTGGCCGATGCCGGTGCGGCCCGCGGTCTGGCCGCTGGCCTTGTCCTCGATCATCCACCAGCCGAAGCCGCGCAGGGTCCAGTGGCCGATCAGGCCGGTCAGCGAGGTCCAGCCGTCCCAGGGTCTGCCGGGGCCGCCGACGAAGCGGGCGCGGTCCGAGGTGGCGAAGCAAGTGATCGCATCCAGATCCGACAGGCGCGGCGCACGGAGGATAAGGCGATCAGTTTCGATTACCGGAATGCTGACCGAGATGGTTTGGGTCAAAGACGTCATTTCTTGCCGAACATCCCCGAAAGGCCGCCGGGCAGACCGGCCTTGCCCAACTGCCCGCCCAGGCCCTTGGGATCCTGCAGCATCTTCTGCGCCTCGGCCATCTTGGCGGGATCGAAGTTCTCCAGGTCGGGCAGCCCGCCGCCCTTGCCGGTCATGGCGCGCATGGCCTGTTTCAGCATCCCGCCCTTGCCCATCTTGCCCAGCTTCTTCATCGTGTCGGCCATCTGCTTCTGCATCTTCAGAAGCTTGTTCAGCTCGGACACCTCCATGCCCGCGCCCGCCGCGATCCGCTTCTTGCGGCTGGCTTGCAGCATGTCGGGATTGGCGCGTTCCTTCTTGGTCATCGAGTTGATCAGCGCGATCTGCCGGGCGATGGCCTTGTCGTCCATGCCCGCTGCCTCGGCCTGCTTGGCCATCTTCGCCATGCCCGGCATCATGCCCATGATGGACTGCATGCCCCCCATCTTCTGCATCTGTTCAAGCTGGCCCTTGAGGTCGTTCATGTTGAACATACCCTTCTGGAAGCGCTTCATCATGCGCTCGGCCTGTTCGACCTCCAGCACCTGCTGGGCCTTTTCGACCAGGGCGACGATATCGCCCATGCCCAGGATCCTGCCCGCGACGCGCTGCGCGTCGAAGGTTTCCAGCGCGTCCATCTTTTCGCCCAGACCCACGAAGCGGATCGGCTTGCCGGTGATGGCGCGCATCGACAGGGCCGCGCCGCCGCGCCCGTCGCCGTCCATCCGGGTCAGCACCACGCCGGACACGCCCACCTTGGCGTCGAATTCGGTCGCGACGTTCACCGCGTCCTGGCCGGTCAGGCCGTCGACCACCAGCAGCGTCTCGCGCGGCTGGGCGATGTCGCGGACGGCTTGAACCTCGTCCATCAGCGCCTGGTCGATATGCAGCCGGCCGGCTGTGTCCAGCATCACCACGTCATAGCCGCCAAGGTTGGCCTGCTGCTTGGCGCGCTGCGCGATCTGCGGGGCGGTCTGGCCCGGCACGATGGGCAGGGTGTCGACGCCGATCTGCTGGCCCAGGATCGCCAGCTGCTCCATCGCCGCCGGACGGTTGGTGTCCAGCGACGCCATCAGCACGCGCTTCTTCTCGCGGTCCTTCAGGCGCAGGGCCAGCTTGGCAGTGGTGGTGGTCTTGCCGGACCCCTGCAACCCGACCATCAGGATCGGCGCGGGCGGATTGTCGATGCGCAGCGCGTCGGGCGCGTCCTCGCCCTGCAAGACCTTGATCAGCTCGTCATGGACGATCTTCACGACCTGCTGGCCGGGGGTGATCGACTTGGTGACGGCCGATCCGGTGGCTTTCTGCGTCACCGCCTTGACGAAGTTGCGCGCCACCGGCAGCGACACGTCCGCCTCCAGCAGGGCCACGCGGACCTCGCGCATGGCGGCGGTCACGTCGTCCTCGGTCAGGGCGCCCTGCTTGGTCAGCCGGTCGAAGACGCCGCCCAAACGGTCGGAAAGGTTCTCGAACATCGCCGGGCCTCCTTCGGTCCAAAACAGGTTTGCCCCCGTGGGCGCGACGCGCTGACGGAGGGCGATCCCCGCACCAGGCAGGGACCGGAAGGGCAGTCCTTCCGGGAATCCGGTGGCTGATACGAAAAAACGGCCCGCAAGTCAACGCAGGCCGTCATACTCTTTACATCGCGCGTCCGACAGTCTTCAGGCGGCCAGCTTTTCCAGCGCGTCCTGCGCGCGGGCCAGACCGGCCTCGCGGTCCATCGCCAGGCGGTCGGCGGCCACGAAATCCACATCGGTGATGCCCAGGAAGCCCAGCATGAAGCGGATATAGTCCGAGGCGTGGTCCATCTCGGATCCCATCGGGGTGCCCGCCGCGCTATAGGCGATGATGGCGCGCTTGCCTTTCAGCAGGCCTTCGGGACCGGCTTCGGTATAGCGGAAGGATTTTCCCGCCCTCGCGATCTGGTCCAGCCAGTTCTTCAACTGCGCGGTCAGGGTGAAATTATAGATCGGCATGCCGATCACCAGGACGTCGGCGGCCTGCACCTCGGCCAGATAGGCGTCCGAGATCTCGATCAGCTTCTGCTGTTCGGGCGTGGGATCGGTCGGCGCCAGGCGCACGGCCTTGAACCAGTCGGTGTCGATGGCGGGCACGCCCTGGTTCAGGTCGCGATAGGTGACGGTCGCACCCGGATTGGCGGCGGTCAGCTTGGCCACGATGTCCGCGGTCAGCTTGCGGGAAACCGAAGCCTCGCCCGTGATGGCGCTGTCGATATGCAGGATGTTCATGGGTTTGGTCCGTTCGTCCAGAATGGTATGGCACCGATTTAGGTCTAGGCGCGCACGAACGGAAGGGCGATAAGCGCGCATCATCTGTGCGGGGATGCACATGACTATCGATAGTTGGGACGATCTTCGCATCGCGTTGGCGGTGGCGCGCACCGGCACCGTCAGCGCCGCGGCCGAGTCCCTGGGTGTTCACCACGCCACCGTGATCCGCCGGATCGACGGGCTGGAATCGCAACTGGGCGTCAAGCTGTTCCAGCGTCATCCGCGCGGCTATGCCCTGACCGAGGCGGGGCAGGCCATGCTGAAGGTGGCGGGCGATGCCGACGAACGCTTCGCCCAGCTTGCCGCGCGGATCGCGGGCGGCGCCGACCGGATCGAGGGCGAGCTGATCGTGACCTCCTTGCCCGAACTGGCCGATGTGGTCATGCCCCGGCTGATCCGCCTGATGCGCCAGCATCCTGGGCTGCGGGTGAACTATGTCACCGACGTGCGGCTGTTCCGCCTGGACGCCGGAGAGGCGCATGTGGCGATCCGCGCGGGCAGTCAACCGACCGAGCCGGATTATGTCGTGCGTTCCATGGGAACGATGCGCCATCCGGTCTATGCCGCGCCCGAATACATCGCCACCCATGGCGAGGTGACGGATATCGCCGCCCATCCCCTGGCGCTGCTGGGTCCGCAGGCCCGCAATGCGCCGCTGATGCGCTGGCTGCACGGCAAGATCGAGCCCGGCCAGATCGTGCTGACCGCCAACGACGAATCCGCGCGCGAGGCGGTGATCCGCGCGGGCCTTGCCATCGGTCCCCTGTCGCCGTCCCGCGCCGAGGGGCTGGTCGAGGTGATGGCCCTGCCCGAATGGGAATCGCGGCTGTGGCTGGTCACGCATGTCGATCTGCACCGCACGCCCAAGGTGCAGGCGGCGGTCGCCGCGCTGCGGGGCGACTGACCCCCCTCACAGTCTGCAATCGCCGCGCCAATCTGCCCCGCAGGAGGAAACCGTCATGACCCACCCCATCAGCCGCTTCGCGGTGCCCGATCTGAAGACCCTGCCGCAGGATATGCAGGACGCCATCGCCAAGGTGGCCGAGAAATCCGGCTTCGTGCCCAACGTGTTCCTGGCGCTGGCCCATCGGCCCGAGGAGTTCCGCGCCTTCTTCGCCTATCACCAGGCATTGATGGACAAGGATGTCGGGCTGTCCAAGGCCGAACGAGAGATGATCGTGGTGGCCGTCAGCGGCATCAACAACTGTCAGTATTGCGTGGTGGCCCATGGCGCGATCCTGCGGATCCGGGCGAAAAACCCGCTGATCGCCGATCAGGTGGCGGTCAACTGGCGCAAGGCCGATCTGTCCGACCGGGAACGGGCGATGCTGGCCTATGCCGAAAAGGTCACGACCGCCGCTTATCAGATCGGCGATGCGGATCATCAGGCGCTGCGCGAGGCGGGCTTCGATGCCGACGAGATATGGGACATCGGCGCCATCGCGGCCTTCTTCGGCATGTCGAACCGCATGGCCAATGCCGGGGATTTCCGCGCCAACGACGAATTCTACATGCTGGGTCGCAACATGCCGGTCGCCCCGTGACACGGACCGAGGCGCTGCGCGGCCATGCGGCGATGCTGCTGTTTTCCGCCCTGGTGGCGGGGTCGTTCTCGCTGGGCGTCAGGGCGGCGAACCTGATCGACCCGGCGGCGATCACGGTCGCGCGCTTCATCATCGCGGCGGGGGTTCTGGTGGGAATCGTGCTTCTGGTCCCCGGCGCGGGCAGGCCGCGCGCGCTGTTGCAGGCGCCGTGGCGGTACCTGCTGCTGGGCGGCGCCTTCGCCGGCTATTTCGTCCTGATGTTCGAGGGGCTGAAGACCGCCCCCGCCGTCTCGGCAAGCGCGGTCTTCACCCTGACGCCGATCATGGCGGCGGGCTTCGGCTGGCTGCTTTTGCGTCAGAGGATGACCGGGCATCTGGCCGTGGCGCTGGCCTTGGGCGGGGCCGGGGCGCTGTGGGTGATCTTTCGCGCCGACCTGGCGGCGATGGCGCGGTTCCAGATCGGCCGGGGCGAGGCGATCTATTTCATCGGTTGCGCGCTGCACGCCCTTTATACGCCGCTGGTGCGCAAGCTGAACCGGGGCGAAGGGCCGCTGATCTCGTCCCTGGGGACGCTGGTGGCGGGCGGGATCCTGACCGCGGTCTGGGGATGGGGGGCGCTGACCGCGACCGCCTGGGGTCAGCTTCCCGCAATTGTCTGGGTCACCATCTTCTATGTCGCGATCTTCGCCAGTGCGATCACCACGATGCTGGTGCAATACGCGGCGCTGCGCCTGCCTTCGGCCAAGGTGATGGCCTATACCTATCTGACGCCGCTATGGGTGATCGTTCTGGAAGCCGCCCTGGGCAAGGAAACGCCCGGCATCGTCCTGCTGCCGGGCATTTTGGCGACGCTGGGCGCGCTGGCCCTGCTGCTGCGGTCGGATCAGCCCGCCGGGCTTAGCCGCGCCCGCTGAGGCGCGCCCACAGGCTGCGCGGCGCGGGCCGGGGCGTCACGGTATGGCCGGTCAGGATGCGGCCCCCCGCCTCGATGCTGACGCGGCCGTCGGGCAGGCGGCCGACGATCGGACCCTGCGCCTGCTGGCGCGGACCCACGGAAATGGTGGCATAGCCCGGATCCCGGCGGTGGCCGGGCAGGTCGTCCATCCACAGCGCCGCAGGGTTGACGACGGCCGTCGGCGTCTGAAGCGCAAGGCCGGTGATGAAATTCGGGGTCATGTCGGTCGTCCTCCCTTCTGGTTGCCGTGCAGGCCTGGGATCATTAGGGCAGAGCGGCGCCGCCTTGGCAAGAAAAATCTACTTTCCTGGTCGTGATTGTGTGCTGTCCCGCCCTGCGCGATCCCGCAGGCGCGGCTTTGCGGCATCAGCCGCCACGCGAACTTGCCGGGCGGCGCTTTTCTTCGCGCGGCGGCGCGGCTAGGGTCCGCGCCGACATCAGGACCGGCAAGGGGTGGCTGTGGCGCATATCATCGTTGTGGGGAACGAAAAGGGCGGGTCGGGCAAGTCCACCACCTCGATGCATGTGGCGACCGCCCTGGTGCGGATGGGGCACCGGGTCGGCGGGCTGGATCTGGACGTGCGCCAGCGCAGCTTCGGCCGCTATCTGGAAAACCGCGCCCATTTCGCCCAGCGGGAAGGGCTGGACCTGCCCATGCCCGTCATCGGCACCATGGGCGAGGGCGGCGATCCGCTGACCCCGGCGCTGACCGAACTGGAAAAGTGCTGCGATTTCATCCTGCTGGACTGTCCCGGTTCGCACACGAAGCTGAGCCAGATGGCCCATACGGTCGCGGACACGCTGATCACGCCGATGAACGACAGCTTCGTCGATTTCGATCTGCTGGCCCGCCTGTCGCCCGAGGGCAAGATCCTGGGGCCGTCGATCTATGCGGAAATGGTCTGGTCGGCGCGGCAGATGCGCGCGCAGGCGGGGGCGGGGCCGATCGACTGGCTGGTGCTGAGGAACCGCCTGGGCACCCAGCAGATGCACAACAAGCGGAAGGTCGGCGGCGCGCTGCAAACCCTGTCCAAGCGGATCGGTTTCCGCGTGGCGCCGGGCTTTTCCGAACGCGTCATCTTCCGCGAATTGTTCCCGCGCGGGCTGACGCTGCTGGATCTGAAGGATATCGGCACCGAACAGCTGTCCATGTCCAACATCGCCGCGCGGCAGGAACTGCGCGACCTGGTGGCGGAACTGAACCTGCCGGGCGTCTCGGTCAACTTCTAGAGGGCGGCGACGGCACGCGTTGTTGGCGCGGCAATCTGTCGATATGGTCGGCCAGCCAATCCTGGGATGACGGGCCGATCCATGCGCCTTCTTGCCGTTCTTCTTGCCGCCCTTGCCGTGCCGGCATCCGCCCCGGCCAACGAACCCGCATCCGCATCGGAACCCCCCGCGCGCACGGCCCCGGCGGTCACCGTCGCCGCCGCCGCGATGGCCGAGGTTCAGGCCCGCGTCCCCGTATCGGGCAGCATCGTCGCGCGCCAGCTTGTTCAGGTCTTCCCGCAGGTCTCGGGTTACGAGATTACCGAAATCCTGGCCGAGGCGGGTGACAGCGTGACCAAGGGCCAGGTGCTGGCGCGGCTGTCCACCGACACGCTGTCGGCGCAACTGGAACAGGCCGAGGCGGAATTCCTGCGGGCCGAGGCGGGCGTGGGCCAGGCGCACAGCACCATCGACAGCGCGGCGGCGTCGCTGACCCAGGCGCAGGCCACCTTGCAGCGCGTGCAGCGCCTGCGCCAGGCAGGCACCGCGTCCCAATCGGCCCTGGACGACGCCGTCGCGGCCGAGGCGAACGCGCGGGCGCAGGCCGCATCCGCCGCCGACGGGCTGGCGGTGGCGCGCGCGGCGCTGGCGCAGGCGCAGGCGGCGCGGCGGATCGCGCAACTGAACCTTGACCGGGCGCAGATCGCCGCCCCGGTGGCCGGGGTGGTCGTGACCCGCACCGCCGAACTGGGCGCCTTGGCGGGCGGCGGCACGGACCCGCTGTTCACCCTGCTGGCCGATGGCGCGGTCGAGATGTCGGCCGAGGTGATCGAGACCGCGCTGCCCCGCCTGAGCGTGGGCGACCCGGCCGAGATCAGCGTCGCGGGCGTCGGCGCGGTGTCGGGAACGGTGCGGCTGGTCCCGGCCTCGGTCGATCCGGTGACGCGGCTGGGGATCATGCGCGTCGCCCTGGATGCCGCCAGCGGCGTCAGGACCGGACAGTTCGCCAGCGGCTGGATCGTCACCGACCGCCGCCAGGCGATCACCGTCCCCGCCGGTGCAGTGCTGGCCGACGACGCAGGCGAACGGGTGCAGGTCGTCCGCAACGGCGTCGTCGAAACCCGCCCGGTGCGCGCGGGCCTGCTGTGGGACGGGCGGCGCGAAATCGTCGAGGGCCTGGCCCTAGGCGAACAGGTCATCGCCCGGTCCGGCGCCTTTTTCCGCAGCGGCGACGAGGTTCGACCGACCCCGGCCCAGGGGGCGGGGCCATGAACTTCTCGGCCCTGTCGATCCGCCATCCGGTCCCGTCCATCGCTGTCTTCATGGTCCTGGTGATCGTCGGGCTTTACAGCTTCATGCGGCTGCCGGTCACGGCGATGCCCAACATCGACCTGCCCATCGTCCAGGTCACCATCGACCAGCCGGGCGCGGCGCCCGCCGAACTGACCACCCAGGTCATCCAGCCGGTCGAGGACAGCATCGCATCCGTCACCGGCGTCCGGCACATCACCTCGACCGCGACGGACAGCACGGCGCTGATCGTGGTCGAATTCGAACTGGAAACCGACAGCGACCGCGCCGTCAACGACGTGAAGGACGCGGTGTCGAACGTCCGCCAGCAGATGCCCGAAAGCATCAGCGAGCCGCTGGTCCAGAGGCTGGACGTGACCGGGATGCCGATCCTGACCTATGCCGTCAGCGATCCGACCCAATCCATCGAATCGCTGTCGAAATTCGTGGATGACGTGATCGGGCGCGACCTGTCCACGGTCGATGGCGTCGGCAAGACCGCCCGCATCGGGGGGGCGGCCCGCGAGATCAAGGTCGAACTGGACCCCGACCGGCTGCTGGCCCATGGGCTGACGGCGGCGGATGTGTCGAACCAGCTTCGCGCCCGAAACATCGACCTGGGCGGCGGGCGCGGCGATCTTGCAGGGCGCGAATATTCGATCCGTACCCTGGGCGCCGCCGACAGCGTGGATCAGCTTGCTGCGGCGCCGATCTCGATCGCCGATGGCCGCACGATCCGGCTGGACCAGTTGGGCCGCGTCATCGACGGCCCGGCCGAGGAACGCAGCTTCGCCCTGCTGGACGGCCAGCCCGTCGTGGCCTTCGGCATCTATCGCACCACAGGGGCCTCGGACCTGTCCACGGGCGACGGGGCCAAGGAACGGCTGGCCCAGATCGGCGAGCGGTTTCCGAACGTGCGGATCAGCCTTATCGACGATGCCACCACCTATACCGAGGCCAGTTATCACAGCGCGATGGAGACGCTGTACGAAGGCGCGGCATTGGCGGTGATCGTGGTGTTCCTGTTCCTGCGCAACTGGCGCGCCACGCTGGTCGCGGCCGTGGCGCTGCCCCTGTCGATCATCCCCACATTTTTCGTGATGCACTGGCTGGGTTTTACCCTGAACGGCATCAGCCTGCTGGGCATCACCCTGGTCACCGGCATCCTGGTCGACGACGCCATCGTGGAAATCGAGAACATCGTCCGCCATATCGGCATGGGCGTGCCCCCGTTTGAGGCCAGCGAGGAAGCCGCGAACGAGATCGGCCTGACGGTGATCGCGATCAGCTTTTCCATCGTCGCGGTCTTTGCCCCGGTCAGCTTCATGGGCGGGATTCCGGGGCAGTATTTCAAGCAGTTCGGGCTGACGGTTGCGGTCTCGGTGCTGTTCTCGCTGCTGGTGGCGCGCATCATCACGCCGATGATGGCGGCCTATCTGATGCGCGGCACGGTGCACGGCACGGAACAGCGCGACGGTTTCGTGATGCGGAACCTGATGCGCGTCGTCGGCTGGACCATGCGCCACCGCGGCCTGACGCTGCTGACGGGTATCGGGATCTTCGCAGGCTCGATCTATTCCGCGACGCTGCTGCCGACCGAATTCATCCCCGCATCCGACATCGGCCGCAGCCAGATCGAGGTCGAACTGCCCCCCGGCGCCACCATCGCCGAGACCGAGGACGCCGCCCGCCGCCTGTCCGCCCAGATTGCCGAATTGCCGGAAACGCAATCGGTCTTCGTCTATAGCGACGGATCCGACGTGACCGAGGCGCGGGTGATGATCAACTATGGCAAGAAGGAAACCCGCGACCGGTCGCAATTCGTCCTGGAGGAGGAATTGAAGCGCCGCCTGTCGGGCACCCCCGATATGCGCATCAACTTCCAGAACGAGAACGGCCAGAACGATCTGACCATCAACGTCCTGGGCACCACCGACGAAGGCGCGGCCCTGGCCGCCGAACGCCTGAGCGCCGCGATGGCCGAACTGCCCTCGCTGGAAAGCGTGACCAGTTCGGCCAGCCTGCAACGCCCGGAAATCCAGATCACGCCGCGCGCCGATCTGGCCGCGCAACTGGGCGTGTCGGCCAGCGACATGGCGACGACGCTGCGGGTCGCGACCCTGGGCGATACCGAGGCCAACCTGGCCAAGTTCAACGCGGGCGACGAACAGATCCCCATCGTCGTGCGGCTGAACGCCGATGCGCGGGCCGACCTGATGACGGTGCAGAATCTGCGGGTCAATTCGTCCCAGGGCCAGGTGCCGCTGGGGGCGGTCGCCGATGTGGCGCTGTCGGCGGGCGCGACCGAGATCGGGCGATATGACCGCCAGTTCCAGACCACGGTGAACGCCAACCTTGCCGACGGGCAGCTGCTGGGGCCGGTCAGCGCCCAGGTGACCGAGCTGCAAGCCCGGATCGAACTGCCGCCCGGCACGCGCATCCAGCCCTCGGGCGATGCCGAGATCATGGGCGAGGTTTTCGGCGCCTTCGGCACCGCCATGGGCGCGGGGGTGATGCTGGTCTATGTCGTGCTGGTGCTGCTGTTCCACAACTTCATCACGCCGGTCTCGATCCTTCTGTCGCTGCCGCTGGCCATTGGCGGGGCGATCCTGGCGCTGTTCGCGACCGGCCATTCGATCAGCATGGCGGTGGTGATCGGCTTTCTGATGCTGATGGGAATCGTCACCAAGAATTCCATCATGCTGGTGGAATTCGCGCTGACCGCCATCGAGCGCGGCGTGCCCAAGCGCGAGGCGATCCTGGACGCGGTGCACAAGCGTGCCCGCCCCATCGTCATGACCACCATCGCGATGAGCGCGGGGATGGTGCCCTCGGCCTTGGCGACGGGCGAGGGGGGCGAATTCCGCGCGCCCATGGCGATCGCCGTGATCGGCGGGCTGCTGCTGTCGACCGTGCTGTCGCTGCTGTTCGTGCCGGCGCTGTTTTCGCTGATCCATGGCGGGCAGGGGCGGCTGACCGGCTGGATCGCCCGGCGGATCGGGCTGAACCGGCCCCGGCAGGCGGCCGAATGACCGGAACTTCGCGGGGCGGCTCGCATTGGGTGGGCTGATGCGAAAGGAGGCCATTCATGGCAAGGGTTCTGATCATGGCATCGGACGGATTCGAGCAGTCCGAACTGTTCGTGCCGCTGGAAAAGCTGAAGGCTGCGGGCCATCAGGTCGATGTGGCCGCGCCCGAGGCAGGCGAGATCACCGGCTGGGACAAGGACGACTGGGGCAAGTCGGTGACGGCGGACAAGGCCATCGCCGGTCTGTCGGCAGGTGACTATGACGCGCTTGTCCTGCCGGGTGGGGTCATCAATCCCGACACCCTGCGTCAGGACGACAAGGCCGTGGCGCTGATCCGCGATTTCGCGGATGCGGGAAAGCCGGTTGCCGCCGTTTGTCACGCGCCATGGCTGCTGATCGAGGCGGGGCTGGCCCAGGGCCGCCGCTTGACCGGCTATGGCTCGATCCGCACCGACCTGAAGAATGCCGGGGCCGAGGTGGTGGACGAAAAGGTCGTGGTGGATCGGGGCGTCATCACCAGCCGCAATCCGGGCGACTTGGATGCGTTCGTCGGCGCCATCGAGGACGCGTTGGGCTGATTGCGTCCCGCGAAAGCCGGGGGACTTCGCGTCCCCCGGACCCCCTGCGGGATATTGGGACCAAGGCAAAGAGAAGGGGCGCCTGTCGAGGGCGCCCCTTTGCATTCGTCCGGGTAGGTGTCAGGCCAGCATGCCCATCGGGTTTTCCAGATGAGTGACGATGGCTTCCAGCAGCTGCGCGCCAAGGGCGCCGTCGATGACGCGGTGATCGACCGACAGGGTCATCGACATGACGTTGCGGATCACCACCTCGCCGTTTTCAACCACGGGCGTCTGGATGCCCGCGCCGACAGCCAGGATCGCGCCATGCGGCGGGTTGATGACCGCGTCGAAATTCTCGATCCCGAACATGCCGAGATTCGAGATCGCGAAGCTGCCGCCCTGGTATTCGTGCGGGGCCAGCTTCTTGGTCTTGGCCCGGTTGGCGAGATCCTTCATCTCGGTCGACAGGGCCGAGAGGGTCTTCTGATGCGCATCCTTCAGGACCGGGGTGAAGAGGCCGCCCTCGATGGCGACCGCGACCGCCACGTCCGAGGGCTTCAGCTTCAGGATCCGGTCGCCCGCCCAGACGGCGTTGGCATCGGGAACCTCTTGCAGGGCCAGGGCGCAGGCCTTGATGATGAAGTCGTTGACCGACAGCTTGACCTTGCGGGCCTCAAGCTGCTTGTTCAGGTCGCCCCGGAATTTCATCAGCGCATCCAGCCTGGCCGAGCGGCGCAGGTAGAAATGCGGGATGGTCTGCTTGGCTTCACCCAGGCGGGCGGCGATGGTGCGGCGCATGCCGTCAAGCGCGACCTCGGTCGTCTCGCGGTCGGCATACATCTTGAGGATCGCCTCGGCCGAGGGGGCCTTGGGGGCCTGCGGGGCAGCCTGAGCCGCCGCCGGTGCGGCGGCGGGGGCCGCTGCGGGTTTGGCGGCGCCTGGCTTTGCGCCTTCGACATCGGCCTTGACGATCCGGCCGCGCGGGCCGCTGCCGGTGATGCCCGACAGGTCGATGCCTTTTTCGGCCGCGATTCGACGGGCCAAGGGCGAGGCGAAGATGCGGTCGCCGCTGTTCTGCCGGGGCGGCGCGGCCTTGGGCGCCTCGCCGGCGACGGGGGCGCCGACGGGGCCTCCGTAGCCTTTTTCAGCGGCCGCCTTTTCCTCGGCGGCGGGGGCCGGTTTGGACGGCGCGGGGCTGGAGACCGCCGAGGCGTCCTCGCCCTCCTCCAGCAGCACGGCGATGGGCGTGTTGACCTTCACCCCCGCGCTGCCCTCGGCGATGAGAATCTTGCCGATCTTGCCTTCATCGACGGCCTCGAAT
Source organism: Paracoccus sp. 22332 (assembly GCF_052045125.1). NCBI lineage: Bacteria > Pseudomonadati > Pseudomonadota > Alphaproteobacteria > Rhodobacterales > Paracoccaceae > Paracoccus > Paracoccus sp. 22332. The sequence continues at coordinate 24,963 of NZ_JBQEOI010000011.1, read as the reverse complement.
TCCATCGTCGCCTTGTCGGTCTCGATCTCGGCGATGATGTCGCCGGATTTCACCGCGTCGCCTTCTTTCACCAGCCATTTGGCCAGGGTGCCTTCCTCCATCGTCGGGGACAGCGCGGGCATCAGGATTTCTGTCGGCATAACGCGTTCCCCCTTAGCGGTAGGTGACTTTTTTCACGGCGTCCACGACCTCGGACGGTGTGATCAGCGCGTGTCTTTCAAGGTTGGCCGCATAGGGCATGGGCACGTCCTTGCCGGTGCAGTTGATCACCGGGGCGTCCAGGTAATCGAAGGCGTTTTCCATGATATAGGCCGACAGGTGGTTGCCGATGGACCCGACCGGGAAGCCTTCCTCGACCGTCACGCAGCGGTTGGTCTTTTTCACCGAGTCGATGATCGTGCCATAGTCGATGGGGCGCAGGGTGCGCAGGTCGATCACCTCGGCCTCGATCCCGTCCTGGGCCAGTTTGTCGGCGGCTTCCAGCGCGTGGGCCATGCCGATGCCGAAGCTGATGATCGTCACGTCCTTGCCGGTGCGCGCGATGCGGGCCTTGCCGAAGGGGATGGTGAAATCGGGCAGGTCCGGGACTTCGAAGGACCGGCCATAGAGGATCTCGTTTTCCAGGAAGATGACCGGGTTCGGGTCGCGGATCGCCTGCTTCATCAGGCCCTTCGCATCCGCCGCGGTATAGGGCATCACCACCTTGAGGCCGGGGATCGCCGCGTACCAGGCCGCGTAATCCTGGCTGTGCTGGGCGCCCACGCGGGCGGCGGCGCCGTTCGGGCCGCGAAAGACGATGGGGCAGCCCATCTGCCCGCCCGACATGTACAGCGTCTTGGCGGCCGAGTTGATGATGTGGTCCATCGCCTGCATGGCGAAGTTGAAGGTCATGAACTCGACGATGGGGCGCAGGCCCGCAAGCGCCGCGCCGGTGCCGATCCCCGCGAAGCCGATCTCGCTGATCGGGGTATCGACCACGCGGCGCGGGCCGAAGCGGTCCAGCAGGCCCTGGCTGATCTTGTAGGCGCCCTGGTATTCGCCAACTTCCTCGCCCATCAGGAAGACGGTCTCGTCGCGTTCCATTTCCTCGGCCATGGCCTCGCGCAGGGCTTCCCGCACGGTCATGGTCTTCATCCTGGTGCCCTCGGGCCAGTCGGGGCTGCGATCCGGCTCGGGCGTCTTGACCTGTTCGACGGCCGACGCGGCGGGGGCTTCGGACTTCGCCTCGGCGGGGGCGGCTTTCGGAGCCTCGGCCTTCACGTCGTCGGCCGATTCGCCTTCCTCGACCAGGACCGCGATGGGGGTGTTGACCTTCACGCCCTGGGATCCTTCGGACACGAGGATCTTGCCCAGGATGCCCTCATCCACGGCTTCGAATTCCATCGTCGCCTTGTCGGTTTCGATCTCGGCGATGATGTCGCCGGATTTCACCGCGTCGCCTTCCTTCTTCAGCCATTTCGCCAGCGTGCCTTCCTCCATCGTCGGGGACAGGGCGGGCATCAGGATTTCGGTTGCCATATACTCAGCCCTCCCTCAGGCGACTTCTTCGGCGCTGCCCTGGGGCAGGTCTTCGGCGTAAATGTCGGTCCACAGTTCTTCCAAGGCCGGTTCCGGGCTTTCCTTGGCGAATTCGGCCGAATCGTTGACGATGTCCTTGATGTCCTTGTCGATGGCCTTCAGGTCGTCCTCGGTCGCGTGCTTGCCTTGCAGCAGCAATTCGCGGACATGTTCGATGGCGTCGCGTTCGTCGCGCATCTTCTGCACCTCCTCGCGGGTGCGGTATTTCGCCGGATCGGACATCGAATGGCCGCGATAGCGATAGGTCATGACCTCCAGGATATACGGCCCCTTGCCCGCGCGGCAGTGCGCCACGGCCTTTTCGCCCGCAGCCTTCACCGCCAGCACGTCCATGCCGTCCACCTGTTCGCCGGGAATGCCGAAGGCCTCGCCGCGGCCGAACAGCGTGGTCGATTTGGTGGACCGCTTGACGCTGGTGCCCATGGCGTACTGGTTGTTCTCGATCACGAAGATCACCGGCAGATCCCACAACTCGGCCATGTTGTAGGTCTCGTAGACCTGGCCCTGATTCGCGGCGCCGTCGCCGAAATAGGCGAAGGTCACGTTGTCATTGCCCAGATACTTGTCGGCGAAGGCCAGGCCCGCGCCCAGCGGCACCTGCGCCGCGACGATGCCATGGCCGCCATAGAAGTGCTTTTCGCGGCTGAACATGTGCATCGAGCCGCCCTTGCCCTTGGAATAGCCTCCCTCGCGGCCCGTCAGTTCGGCCATCACGCCGCGCGCTTCCATCCCGCAGGCCAGCATATGGCCGTGGTCGCGATAGCTGGTGATGCGCTTGTCGCCTTCCTTCGCCGTGGCCTCCAGGCCGACGACCACCGCTTCCTGCCCGATATACAGGTGGCAGAAGCCGCCGATCAGGCCCATGCCGTAAAGCTGGCCGGCCTTTTCCTCGAACCGGCGGATCAGCAGCATGTCGCGGTAATATTGCAAAAGCTCGTCGCGGGACACGTTCGACGGCGCGGCGGCGGTCTGCGTATCGGTTGCGGTGGCAGGCTTTCTGGCCATGCGGGGGTTCCCTCCTCGAAGCGCGGTCGGAATAGTTCAGCGTTAAACTATCCGTAGCGCATCGGTCCAAAAGGCGCAATCCGCGAACCGCAGACCCGGCTTTCAGCGCAGGATCACCTCGTCCGCGCGGATCAGGCCCAGGATTTCGCGGGCGCGTTCGTCCAGCAGATCCAGGTCCAGATATTCGTCCGACATGCGGCGCGTCAGGTTCTGCATGTCCTGGACCTCGGCCTTCAGCTTGTCGCGTTCCACGGCCAGTTCGGCGGTCTCGGCTTCGATCTGGATGCGGCGCAGGATGCCGGATGGGCCTTGCACGGCGGCGAAGGCGAAATACAGGCCCAGGGCCACGGCCAGGGCCAAAAGCACGGTGGCGCTGAGGGAAAGACGCTGCGACATGACGGGGCCGTTTTGTTGGGTCGGGGGATCATGCCACAGGGGCGGGGGCAGGGGAATCCCCCGGTTCAGGCATGGGCGCGGAAGGTGGCGTCCAGCCGCGCGGCCTCGTCCGCCAGCCCGTAGGGGGCGTTTAGCACCCACATGCCCGATCCGATCATCGAATGGCCGGGGCGGGCCGGGGGGAAGGACACCTGGGACCGAAGGGCGTCGGGATGGGCGGCGGTCAAGGCCTCCAGCATCGGCGCATGGCGGTTGTCGGTCAGAATGGGATACCACAGCGCGATGACCCCGACGTTCCATTTGCGCGCGATCAGTCCGATCTGGCGGGGGATGGCGGCGTAATCCGCCTTCACTTCGTAACTGGGGTCGATCAGGATCATCCCGCGTCGGGGCGTGGGCGGGCAGACGGCCTGCGCCATCTGGAATCCGTCTTGGCGATGCAGGGCGGCAAAGCCCGCCACTTGGGTCAGGGCGTCGTATTCGGCGGGGTGAAGCTCGGCCAGGTGGGCGGAATCACCCCGGCGCAGGAAATGCGCGGCGATCAGCGGCGATCCGGGATAGGCCAGCGGGCCATGGCTGCGGCGGACCTGCGTCAGGGCGCGCAGCAGCGGGTGGTCCGGGGGCAGCCATTCTTGCGCCTCGGCCCGCTGGATGCCGGCGCGTGCCTCGCCGGTCTTGGTGGCCTCGGCCCCGTCCAGCCGATAAAGGCCACGACCGGCATGGGTTTCCAGATAGGACAGCGGCTTGTCCTTGCGCGTCAGGTAATCCAGCGCGGCGGCCAGCAGCGCGTGCTTGTGCAGGTCGGCCAGGTTTCCCGCATGATAGGCGTGTTGATAGCTCAGCATGTCGCGCCCTTAGCCCGCGCGGTCTTGCGGGGAAAGCCTTATATCGCCTTGCACGGGCCGATGCGGCTTTCTGAAACGAAAAGCGGCGGCGCCCAGGGAGGA
>NZ_JBQEOI010000011.1:7500-20993 GCF_052045125.1 Paracoccus sp. 22332 | reverse complement strand
GGAGGGGCGCCGCCGCATAACGCTGGCCCAGGGAGGAGGGAGGGGCCGCGTTTAGGGTGCGGCACGGCCAGGGAGGAGGAGAGCCGTTGCCGCCAACGATCGGACCAATGGGAGGAGGGGTCCGTCGCATCCGGGTGCCGCAAATGGGGCGGCTATGGGGTGCGGGTCAGCCGGGGAGGAGAGGCTTCGCCGCAGACGGCGCGCCCGAGGGAGGAGGAGAGGGCGGGCCGTGTCTGGTGCCGCGATCAGGGCGGCTATGTCAGGTTGCGGCGACCCCAGGGAGGAGGAAGGGGCCGCCGCCTGTCGCTGGAACCCTGGGGGAGGAGAACGGGTTCCGGCGCTGTCTTTGGGCGGCATCCTCGGGGTGGGAGGAGAGAGGATGCCGCCGTTTCCGTGCCCCAGGGAGGAGAGGGGGCCGGAAAATTCCGTCGTTATTTCGTGCCCCAGGCCGCTTCGTGGGCCAGGCGACCGATCATCGCGCGGTTGATGCCCAGATCGGCCAGGTCGCGGTTGGTCAGCACGTTCAGTTCGCGGACCGTCTGGCGATAGATCGCACGGCGGGCGCGGTTTTCCTGCATGTGCTGGATCGCAGCCATCAAACGACCGGCGAAGCCAGTGGCGGCGGCGGCGTTGTGGGTGTGTGCGATGGCAGCCATGGTGTATCCTTTCAGCGTCTCTTGCGTCTGCGCCCTGCCCGGATGGCCCGGCGCCGTTTCGATGCACCCAAGATGGCGCTAATGCTGCGACTGCACAATGGATCATTGGGGAATGCTGCCATGCAGCAATCGCATGACTGGCGCGTCAACCACCCGCAAGGCCGTTCATATTTATGACGGAAATGTAACAATCCAGGTGCGTTAGCGTTCACGCCGCGCCGCAAAAACATGCGGATTCGGAGGTGCGACGGTCATCTTGCCGCATATTGCGGCGGGTGGTTGATGCCGCAGCCGGTGTGGACCATGGTTGCGTTAATCTTTCAAACAGGTCCTGACATGTCCGTGAACCGCGAAGCTGCCCTTAGGGAAATCTCTGATATCGTTCTGCCGGACGGCCGGACGCTGGAAAAAGCCGATCTGGTGCGGGCGTTTTCGGTCGATGGCGACACGGTGAGATTCGTGCTGGAGGTCGCGGATGCCGGTGTGGCCCGCAGCCTCGCCCCCGTCGAGGCCGAAGCCAAGCGCCGCCTGGAGGCCCTGCCGGGCGTGGCAAAGGTCCAGATCGTCATGACCGCCCCCGCGAGCAAGGCGGCCCCCACCCAGCCGGTGCGCAGTTCGGGCGCCGCGCCCTCGTTGCAGATCGGTCGCCATCCGACCGGGCAGGGCGGGCCGCAGCCTATTCCCGGCGTCAAAAGCATCATCGCCATCGGGTCGGGCAAGGGCGGCGTCGGCAAGTCGACCGTGACCTCGAACCTGGCGGTGGCGCTGGCGCGCGCCGGGCGCCGGGTCGGGCTGCTGGACGCCGACATCTATGGTCCCTCGCAGCCGCGCATGATGGGCGTGTCGGGCCGTCCCGCCAGCCCCGACGGCCAGCATATCGAGCCGTTGCAGGCCCATGGCGTCACCGTCATGTCCATCGGCCTGATGCTGAAGGAGGGCGAGGCCGTGGTCTGGCGCGGCCCGATGCTGATGGGCGCGATGCAGCAGATGCTGCAACAGGTGAACTGGGGCGAATTGGACGTGCTGCTGATCGACCTGCCGCCGGGCACCGGCGACGTGCAGTTGAGCCTGTGCCAGAAGGCGGCGGTGACAGGGGCGATCATCGTCTCGACCCCGCAGGACGTGGCGCTGCTGGATGCCCGGCGCGCCATCGACATGTTCAACAAGCTGAAAGCCCCGGTCCTGGGCCTGGTCGAGAACATGTCCACCTATGTCTGCCCGAACTGCGGCCACGAAGCGCATCTGTTCGGCCATGGCGGCGTCGCGGCCGAGGCCCGCGCCCTTGGCCTGCCCTTCCTGGGAGAGCTGCCGCTGGAACTGGACGTGCGCCTGGCGGGCGATTCGGGGCGGCCGGTGGCCCTGGGGGACGGGGCGACCGCACAGGCCTATGCGCGGCTGGCGGATCGGCTGGTCAAGGACGGCCTGGCCTGATTCCCTCGGTCCTGGGAAAATGCGGGAACAGGCAGAGAAGCCTTCGCCCCCGCGTTGCCCAAAGGGATCACGACGCCGTGACGGCCCGTGAAGCGCATTAGCCGCATTTCTGCTTTTTTGTGGATAAGTCGCAACAGGTCCGGGCGGGGGGCGGCCACGGTCGGCTGTGGATCAGCGTCTATATCAAATATCAACCGTCGATATCTTGGGTGAATCGAGGCTTTAAACCCAAGGACTTGGGTTTCACGATGATTCGTTGTGGGTTTGCCACAGGTCGCGGCATTTCGCTGTTCGCGGTTTGGCTTCCTCACCGGGCGCAGAATTCCGTTGCTTCCCATGAATTCCCATGCCACAACCTGATCACGAAGACGGGCAGTAAAGGGGCGACCAAGACCCCAAAAGGCGAAGCAGGCTTTCATACAGGCGTCCGTTTTCCAACAAGCCGTCCGCAGGCGCGAGCAGCACCTCCCCCAGGTGGCGCCTGACAAGGACGGACCCCGAAAACGGGGAAGACCGTGGGAACGAGGGCGGCGGATCGGGCAGTGGCAGCAGCCCGGTCCGCCCTTTCTTTTCACGCGGACGGAAAGGCTGGGCAGTGAGGCAGGGCCAAGGTGGCGCGGAAGTTCAGAGGCACTGAATCCGTCAAGGTCGATGGCAAGGGTCGGATGTCGATCCCGGCCCGGCTGCGCCGCGTCTTCGATGCCGGCGATCCCAGTTTCGCCACCGCCAACACCGGCCGCACGCAACTGGTCGCCGTCTATGGGCCCGACTGGTGGAACTGGATCGAGCTTTACACCATCGAGGCCATCGAGGAGATCGACGAGCAGATCGACAAGCTGACGCGCGGGTCTCCCGAACGGCGCTGGCTGGAAATGCTGATGAACGGTCAGTCCACCGACCTGGAAATCGACCGCGAGGGCCGTCTGGTCCTGCCGCAGAAGCTGCGCGAGAAGCTGGGCTTCACCGAGGGCGCCGAGACGATCTTCGAATCGCGCGGCGACTATATCCAGGTCTATCACCCCGATACGCGTCCCAAGGATGTCGCCGCGCTGGAGGATTTCACCGCCCGTCACGGCCCGGATTTCGACCCGCGGTCGTTCCTCGACCAGGTGGACGAGGGCTGAGCAATGGCCGAATCGCATGTGCCCGTCCTTTTGAACCCCCTGCTGCGGGCGGTCGCGCCTGTCGCCGGTGTCTGGCTGGACGGCACCTTCGGGGCGGGCGGATATGCGCGCGGGCTGCTGGCGGCGGGGGCCGGCCGGGTGATCGGCGTGGACCGGGATCCGCTGGTCTTCGAGATGGCCGCCGGATGGGCGGGCGAATACGGCGACCGGCTGCGGCTGGTCGCGGGCACGTTTTCCGATCTCGATTCGCTGGCGGGCGAGCCGCTGGACGGGGTGGTGCTGGATCTGGGCGTCAGCTCGATGCAGCTTGACCTGGCTGACCGTGGCTTTTCCTTCCTGCGCGACGGCCCGCTGGACATGCGGATGGAACAGGCGGGACCATCGGCCGCCGATCTGCTGAACGGCGCCGACGAATCGGTGATCGCCGACGTGCTGTATCACTATGGCGAGGAACGCGCCGCCCGCCGCATCGCCCGCGCCATCGTCGCCGCGCGGCCGCTGACCCGGACGGCCGAATTGGCCGAGGTCGTGGCATCCTGCCTGCCGCGCCCCAAGCCGGGCCAAAGCCATCCGGCCACCCGCAGCTTCCAGGCGATCCGCATCTGGGTGAACGACGAGTTCCGCCAACTGGTCGAGGGGCTGTCGGCCGCCGAACGCGCCCTGAAGCCCGGCGGCAAGCTGGCCGTGGTCAGCTTCCATTCGCTGGAAGACCGGATCGTCAAGCGATTCATGCAGGCCCGATCGAACAGCGCGGGCGGGGGCAGCCGCTATGCGCCCGTGCAGGACATGGCGCCCCCCGCCTTCACGATGCCCTTCCGCCGCGCCATCGGTCCCGATCCCGACGAGGAATCCGCGAACCCCCGCGCCCGGTCAGCCCTGCTGCGCGTGGCGATTCGCACCGACGCGCCCGCAGGGGCGGTGGATGCCGATGCGCTGGCGATGCCGCGCCTGCCGAAAGGGGGGCACTGATGCGCCCGCTGACCTTCCTGGCCTGCGCGCTGTTGGTGATGGGCCTGGCCTTCTGGGCCTATCGGGAAAACTACCGCACCCAGGCCTCGCTGGCCGACATGCGCCAGATCCAGCGCGAGATCGCGGGACTGCGCGAGGATCTGGGCGTGCTGCGCGCCGAATGGGCCTATCTGAACCGGCCCGAGCGGCTGCGCGAACTGGTCGATCTGAACTTCGACCGTCTGCAACTGGTCCCGCGCGAATCCGGGCAGGTGATGGGCCTGGGCCATATCGACTATCCCAAACCGCCCCCGCCCCCGGAACCGGCCCCCGAGACCGAAGCCACGCCCGGCGCCGACGCCGCCCCACAGGAGTGACCGTCATGATCCGCACCCCCCTGCGCCCCCTGGCCAAGATCCTCCGCGCCCGCGAGCGGGGCGAAAATCCCGACGATATAGAAGCCGAAGCCCGCCGCCAGCGGCACGAGGCCGTCCAGGACAAGGCCCGCCGCCGGGCCGAAGGGCGGCTGGCGCTGATGGCAAGCTGCTTCGTGCTGGCCTTCGGCGTCGTCGGGGTGCGCATGGGGACGCTGGCCTCCAGTGAACCGATCGAGCCGCAGAGCGAGGTGATGTCGGCCCAGATCGTGTCGCAGCGCGCCGACATCACCGACCGGCAGGGGCGGGTTCTGGCGACGAATCTGCTGACCCATTCGCTGTATGCCCATCCCCACCAGATGGTCGATCCGGTGGGCGCCGCGAACGCGCTGGCGCGAATCTTTCCCGACCTGGACGCGGCCGAGCTGACGAAGGATTTCACCGGCAGCCGCAAGTTCATGTGGATCAAGCGCAAGATGTCGCCCGAACAGATGCAGGCGGTCCACGACATCGGCGAACCCGGCCTGCTGTTCGGTCCCCGAGAGATGCGCGTCTATCCCAACGGCCACATCGCCAGCCATATCCTGGGCGGATCGGGCTTCGGCAACGAGGGCGTGAACAGCGCCGAGGTTCTGGGCGTCGCGGGCGTCGAAAAGGCCTTCGACGGCTGGCTGCGCGATCCGGCCAATGACGGCGCGCCGTTGCAGCTGTCCATAGACCTGTCCGTGCAATCCGCGATGGAGCAGGTCCTGGCCTCGGGGATGGAGGTGATGAGCGCCAAGGGCGCCACCGGCATCCTGATGGAAATCCAGTCGGGCGAGATTCTGGCCATGGCCAGCCTGCCCGACTTCGATCCGAACGACCGCCCGCGCCCCTTGCTGAAGGGCGATCCGTCCGACAGCCCGCTGTTCAACCGCGCGGTGCAGGGGCAATACGAACTGGGTTCTACCTTCAAGATCTTCCCGGTCGCGCAGGCGCTGGATTTGCAGATCATCAATCCGAACAGCGGCATCAACACCACGACGCCGATGCGGATCGGCAAATACCGGATCAGCGATTTTTCGAACTATGGTCCGCAGCTGTCGGCGACGGATGTGATCGTGAAATCCTCGAACGTGGGGACGGTCAGGATCGCGCAGATGATCGGCGTGGACCGGCAAAAGGACTTCCTGCAAAAGCTGGGCTTCTTCGATCCGCTGCCGATCGAGATGGTCGAGGCGCCGACCGGCAAGCCGCTGGTGCCGACGCGCTGGCCCGCGGTGACCGCCGCCACCGTGTCCTTCGGCCACGGCCTTGCCGCCAGTCCGCTGCACCTGGCCGCCGCCTATGCGACCGTCGCCAACGGCGGCGTGAAGGTGACGCCGACGCTGATCCACGGCCGCACCCGGCCCCAAGGCGAACGGATCCTGTCCGAACGCGCCGCCCACCGCGCTGTGGACATGCTGCGCCAGGTCGTGACGCGCGGCACCGCAAGGCAGGCCGAGGTCGAGGGGTACGAGGTCGCGGGCAAGACAGGCACCGCCGACAAGCCGCGCCCCTCGGGCGGGTATTACGACAACAAGGTGGTGTCGACCTTCGCGTCGGTCTTTCCGGCAAGCGCGCCGAAATACGTGATGATCGTGACGCTGGACGAACCGTCCGTCACCGGGCCGGGCGGGGAAAGCCGCACGGCTGGGGCCACGGCCGCGCCGGTCGCCGCCGCCATCATCCGCCGCCTGGCGCCCCTGGTCGGGCTGGAACCCGTGACCGACGAAAACCTGCCGGTCATCGCCCCGCGCTTCGCGCCCCGTGTTGAATCGCAACCCGGCGATGAGCTAAAGCTCAGCGCAAATCAATGATGGGTGAGACGGTGCAGGGCAGAAAGACGCTGTCGCAGTTGGGGCTGCGGGCAAGGGACGGGCGCGACCCGCAGATCACCGGGCTGTCGCTGGACAGCCGCACCGTGAAGCCCGGCCATCTGTTCGCGGCCCTTCCCGGATCGGCGCTGCATGGCGGGGAATTCATCCCCTATGCCCTACGGATGGACGCCGCCGCCGTCCTGACCGACCGCGCGGGGGCCGAGATGGCGGCCGATGCCCTGTCCGGCTGGAACGGCGCCGTGGTGGTCGCCGAGGATCCGCGCGCCGCCCTGGCCGGCGCCGCCGCGCTGTGGTTCGAGGCGCAGCCCGATCATGTCGTGGCCGTCACCGGCACATCGGGCAAGACCAGCGTCGCCAGCTTTACCCGTCAGATCTGGCAGCATCTGGGTCGCAAGGCGATCAGCCTGGGCACGATGGGGGTCGAAGGCGACTATCAGGCCAAGCTGGCCCATACGACGCCCGACCCCCTGACCCTGCACCGCATTCTGGCCGAGGCCGCGGCGGCGGGTGTAACACATGCCGCGATGGAGGCGTCGAGCCACGGCCTGGACCAACGCCGCCTGGACGGCGTTCGCGTCGAGGCCGGAGCCTTTACCAACTTCAGCCAGGACCATCTGGATTATCACGCGGGCTTTGACGATTATTTCGCGGCCAAGGCGCTGCTGTTCAATCATATCCTGGAAGAGGGCGGTTCCGCCGTCATCAACGTGGACAGCGACCGGGGGCGGCAGATGGTCGACATCGCCACCGACCGGGGCCTGGCCGTCACCACCGTCGGCACGCGCGAGACGGCGATGCTGCGGATCCTGGGCCAGCGGTATGACGCGACCGGGCAGGATCTGCGATTCTCGGTCATGGGTCAGCCGCACATGGTTCGCCTGCCGCTGATCGGCGGATTCCAGGCGGAAAACGTGCTGGCGGCGATGGGGCTGGTTCTGGCGGCGGGCGATCCGGCCGATGCCGTCCTGCGCGCGCTGCCGGACCTGCACACCGTGCGCGGCCGGATGCAGCTTGTCGCGCAGCGCGAAAACGGCGCCACGGTCTTTGTCGATTACGCCCACAAGCCGGGCGCGGTGATCGCCGCGCTTGGATCGCTGCGCCCGCATGTGATGGGCCGGATCGTCTGCGTGATCGGCGCGGGCGGCGACCGCGACCGGGGCAAGCGTTCGCTGATGGGGCAGGCGGCGCGCGACTTTGCCGATGTGGTGATCGTCACCGACGACAACCCTCGGACCGAGGATCCGGCAGTCATCCGCGCCGCCGTCATGGAAGGCGCAGGCCCCGAGGCCACCGAAATCCCCGACCGGGCCGAGGCGATCCTGCGCGGCGTCGATGCGCTGCTGCCGGGCGACGCGCTGCTGATCTGCGGCAAGGGGCACGAGACCGGCCAGATCATCGGCACCGACGTTTATCCCTTTGACGACGCCGAACAGGCCTCGGTCGCGGTCGCGGCACTGGACGGCAAGATATGACCCTGTGGACAGCCGAGGAAGCCGCCGCCGCGACGGGCGCGCGCGCGCAGGGCGACTGGACCGCGACGGGCGTCTCTATCGACACCCGCACGATCCGGGCGGGCGACCTGTTCGTGGCGCTGAAGGACGCGCGCGACGGCCATGATTTCGTGGCGCAGGCTCTGGACAAGGGCGCCGCCGCAGCCCTGGTCAGCCGCGTCCCCCAGGGCGTTTCGCCGACCGCGCCGCTGCTGATCGTGCCGGATGTTCTGGCGGCGCTGGAATCGCTGGGCCGGGCGGGGCGCAGGCGCATGGCGGGCAAGGTCATCGCCATTACCGGATCTGTGGGCAAGACCTCGACCAAGGACATGGCGCGGGCGGCGCTGACGGGGCAGGGGCGCATCCATGCTGCCGAGGCCAGCTATAACAACCACTGGGGCGTGCCGTTGACGCTGGCGCGGATGCCCCGCCACACCGATTTCGCCATCATCGAGATCGGCATGAACCATCCGGGCGAAATCGCGCCGCTGTCGCGTCTGGCCCGTCCCCATGTGGCGATGATCACCACGGTCGCCGCCGCCCATCTGGAAGCCTTCGGCGCCATCGAGGGCATCGCCCGCGAAAAGGGCGCGATCTTCCAGGGGCTGGAACCCATCGGCCACGCCATCGTCCCCGAGGATCTGCCGGTCACGCAGATCCTGCGCGATTGCGCCGACGAAGCGGGCGCCCTGGTCATGGGCTTTGGCCGCGACGGGCAGGCGAAGCTGGTGCAGGCCAAACCCGACAATGGCGCCTTGGAGTGCCGCGCGCGGATCGGCGGCGAAACGATTGATTTCACGCTGCACACGACCGGCGCGCATTTCGCGATGAACGCGGTGGGCGTGCTGGCCGCGCTGGCCGCCGCCGGGGCGGATGTGAAGGAAGCGGGCCAGCGCCTGGGCGACTGGTTGCCCCCGAAAGGGCGCGGCGCGGTCGAGGATCTGGCGGGCCTGCGCCTGATCGACGACGCCTATAACGCCAACCCCACCTCTCTGTCGGCGGGACTTGCCACGCTGGCGGGATTGCAGGGCGGACGGCGCGTGGCGATCCTGGGCGACATGCTGGAACTGGGCGCGGACGAGATCGCGATGCATCGCGCGATGGCCGACGACCCCGCCATGGCCCAGGTCGATCTGGTCCACAGCGCCGGTCCCCGGATGCGCCACCTGCATGACGCCCTGCCCCCCGCCAGGCGCGGCGTCTGGGCCGAAAACGCGGCGGACCTGGCGGCGCGCGCCGCCGATCTGGTCAGGCCCGGCGATATCGTGCTGGTGAAGGGCTCCAAGTCCTCGAAGATTTCGACCGTCGTTGACGCCTTGCGGAAAACGGCGCAGACGCCCGTCTCTGAAACGAAAGAATAACCGATGCTCTATTGGCTAAGCAGCCTTTCCGAAGGGGGCGACCTCTTCAACCTGTTTCGCTATATCACCTTCCGGGCGGGCGCGGCCTTCTTCACGGCGCTGATCTTCGGTTTCATCTTCGGGCGTCCGCTGATCAACTATCTGCGCCGCGTCCAGAAAAAGGGCCAGCCGATCCGCGACGACGGCCCCGAGGGCCATTTCGTCAAGGCCGGCACCCCCACGATGGGCGGCATCCTGATCCTGTCGGCGCTGTTCTTTTCGACGCTTCTGTGGGCGCGGCTGGACAACGGCTATGTCTGGATCGTGCTGCTGGTGACGACGGGCTACGCCGCCATCGGCTTTGCCGACGATTATGCCAAGGTCAGCAAGCAGAACACCAAGGGCGTGTCCGGCAGGATTCGGATGCTGCTGGGGCTGGCGCTGGCCTTTGTGGCCTCGGCCTGGGCGATGTGGCTGCATCCGGCGGATCTGTCGGGGCAGCTGGCCCTGCCGGTCTTCAAGGACGCGCTGGTGAACCTGTGGCTGTTCTTCATCCCCTTCGGGATGCTGGTGATCGTCGGATCGGCCAATGCGGTGAATCTCACGGACGGGCTGGACGGGCTGGCGATCATGCCGGTGATGATCGCCGCCGGAACCCTGGGCGTGATCGCCTATACGGTGGGCCGGGTGGACTTCACCACCTATCTGGGCGTCCACCACGTCCCCGGCACGGGCGAGATCCTGATCTTCGTCTCGGCCCTGATCGGCGGGGGCCTGGGCTTTCTGTGGTACAACGCCCCCCCGGCGGCGGTCTTCATGGGCGACACCGGCTCGCTGGCCCTGGGCGGCGCATTGGGCGCCATTGCGGTGGTGACCAAGCACGAGATCGTGCTGGCCATCGTCGGCGGTCTGTTCGTGGTCGAGGCGCTGTCGGTCATCATCCAGGTCGCCTATTTCAAGCGCACCGGCCGCCGCGTCTTCCTGATGGCGCCGATCCACCACCATTTCGAGAAGAAGGGCTGGGGCGAGGCGCAGATCGTGATCCGCTTCTGGATCATCGCGCTGATCCTGGCGCTGATCGGGCTTGCGACGCTGAAGCTGCGGTGATCTTCATCTTCGTTGAAATATCCTCGGGGGTCCGGGGGGCAGACAGCCCCCGGCTTGGTTGAAAGGTCGCACCGATGATCCCTGTTCAAGGCGTCGAGGGACAAACCATCGCAGTTCTGGGCCTCGGCCGTTCCGGCAAGGCGACCGCCGCCGCCTTGACGGCGGGCGGCGCGAAGGTCGTCGCCTGGGACGACGGCAATGACACGCGTGAAGCGGCGGCAGCGGACGGCCTGACCATCCTGGACCTGACCCGCGACGAGGCTTGGGCTGGCGTGGGGGCGCTGATCACCAGCCCCGGCATTCCGCATCTTTATCCGAAGCCCCATCCGGTGATCGCCAAGGCCTATGCCTTGGGCGTGCCGGTGGACAACGATATCGGCCTGTTCTTCCGCAGCTATGCCACCGCCGACTGGGATGGGTTCGACCGCGCCCCCCGGGTGATCGCCGTCACCGGGTCAAACGGAAAGTCCACCACCACGGCGCTGATCCATCATATCCTGAGGGAATCGGGGCGTCCGACGCAGATGGGCGGCAATATCGGCACCGGCGTGCTGTCGCTTGAGCCTGCGCATGACGGCGAGGTCGTGGTGCTGGAGCTTTCCAGCTATCAGACCGACCTGGCGCGCGCGCTGACCCCGGATGTCGCGGTCTTCACCAACCTCTCGCCCGACCATCTGGACCGGCACGGCGGCCTTGGCGGCTATTTCGCGGCCAAGCGCCGTCTGTTCGCGGAAGGCGGGCCGGATCGTGCCGTGATCGGCGTCGACGAGGTCGAGGGGCTGTATCTGGCCGACCAGTTGGGCATGGGTCCGGCGGATGACCGGGTGATCCGCGTCTCGGCCGGGCAAAAGCTGGACGGGGCCGCCTGGGCGGTCTTTGCGCGCAAGGGGTTTCTGTCCGAATACCGCAAGGGGCGGCAGGCGGCATCCATCGACCTGCGTGCGGTCAAGGGCCTGCCGGGCGCGCATAACCACCAGAACGCCTGCGCGGCCTATGCCGCCTGCCGCGCCGTGGGCCTGGCGCCGCGAGAGATCGAGGCCGCGTTCCAGACCTTCGCGGGCCTGCCGCACCGCAGCCAGACCGTGGCCGAGATCGGCGGGGTCCGTTACGTCAACGATTCCAAGGCCACCAATGTCGATGCGGCGGCTAAGGCGTTGCAGGCTTTCGACCGCATTCGCTGGATCGCAGGGGGCCTGGGCAAGGAAGGCGGCATCGGCGCGCTTGGTCCCCATCTGGGCGCGGTCAGAAAAGCCTATCTGATCGGCCATTCCGCCCGCGACTTCGCGCTGGAGATCGGCCAGACCCCCTATGAGATCGCCGAGACGATGGACGCCGCCGTCGCCCGCGCCGCGTCCGAGGCGGAGCCGGGCGACACCGTGCTGCTGGCCCCTGCCGCCGCCAGCTTCGACCAGTATCCGAACTTCGAAAAGCGCGGCGAGCACTTCACGGAGCTGGTGAAGGGGCTGGCGTCGCGCTGACGGCGGCGGGGCAGGGGGCTGTCTGCCCCCGTCCCTTCGGGACTCCCCCGAGGATATTTGGGCAAAGGTGAAGGATCAGGACCAGCTTGGCGGGCGCTTTTCCAGGAAAGCCGCCATGCCCTCGGCGGTGTCCGGCAGCAGGATGTTCTGGCACATCGTCTGTCCGGCAGTCGCATAGGCATCCGTCAGGCCCAGCCGCAACTGGTCGTGGAAGGCGCGCTTGCCCAGGCGGATCGCGGCGGGCAGCTTGGCGGCGATGGTCGCGGCCATCTGCATGGTGGTGTCGGTCAGCGTCTCGGGCGTGGTGACGCGGTTGATCAGGCCAAGCTGCTGGGCGCGGGCGGCGTCGATGAATTCGCCCGTGGTCAGCATCTCGAACGCGGCCTTGGGCGGGACGGCGCGGGTCAGGGCGACCATCGGGGTCGCGCAGAACAGGCCGATGTTCACGCCATTGACCCCGAAGCGCGCGGTTTCCGCAGCCACCGCCAGGTCGCAGGAGGCGACCAACTGGCATCCGGCGGCGGTGGCGATGCCTTGGACCTCGGCGATGACCGGCTGGGGCAGGGCGGGGATCATCTGCATCATCCGGGCGCAGGCGTCGAACAGGTCCGCGAAGGCCGCCGCGCCGCCATCGACATCGCCGCGCGCCGACTGCATCTGCCGCAGATCGTGGCCCGCGCAGAAGGCCTTGCCCTGCGCCGCCAGCACGACCACGCGGACGGAATCGTCGTCGCCGATCTGCCGCAGCGCCTGGGCCAGGGCCTCGATCATCTGCGTCGACAGGGCGTTGTAGTTCTCGGGGCTGTTCAGCACCAGCCGTGCGATATGGTCGCTGTCCTGCCGCTGGATCAGGTCCGGCATCTTGATCTCTCCCTCTGTTTGCCGAAAGCCTATGCCGGGACAGCCAGGGGGAAAAGCATGGATATGGCGATGGACGCACAGGCGCTGAACACGTTCCTGGCGAGGGATTTCGCACAGGTGGCCAGCCAGTACCGGGTCGAGAGTGCCGCCCCCGACCGGCTGGTCGCGCGGCTGCTGGTGGGCGACCAGCATCTTCGGCCGGGCGGCACGGTCAGCGGGCCGTCGATCTTTGCCCTGGCCGATGTGGCGATCTATTGCGCGATCCTGTCGCGGATCGGGCCGGTCGCCCTGGCGGTGACCACCAACGCCTCGATCGATTTCATGCGCAAGCCCGAGGCGGGACGGGATTTGCTGGCCGAGTGCCGCATCCTCAAGCTGGGGCGCAGCCTTGCCGTGGCCGAGGCGCTGATTTTTTCGGAGGGCGCGGCTCAACCGGTGGCGCGCTGTTCGATGACCTATTCGATTCCGCCAAAAAAGCCGGAAAACAGCGCGCTATGATGTGGTATTTTGATACCTAAATCATAGGAAATTGTTTTTCAAGGATTTATTTGCCATTGAGGCGCTTGACGCACGGGCCGCGATCCCCGATACACCCCCATCTCGAAATTTTTGCGACCCTGAAGGGACGAAAGATGAAAACCTATACCGCGAAACCGGCGGAGATCGAGAAGAAGTGGATCCTGATCGACGCCGAGGGCGTCGTTCTGGGCCGCCTCGCCACGATCGTCGCCAATCGCCTGCGCGGCAAGCACAAGCCGACCTTCACGCCGCACATGGACATGGGCGACAACGTCATCATCATCAACGCCGACAAGGTGCAGATGA
>NZ_JBQEOI010000011.1:0-2500 GCF_052045125.1 Paracoccus sp. 22332 | reverse complement strand
AGGCGCAGCGAAAGCGAGTCTTAAATGGGCGCTTGAGTCAGACGGATCAGACCCGAAACCGAGTGATCTAGGCATGAGCAGGATGAAGGTTGGGTAACACCAACTGGAGGTCCGAACCCACACCTGTTGAAAAAGGTCGGGATGACTTGTGCCTAGGGGTGAAAGGCCAATCAAACTCGGAGATAGCTGGTTCTCCGCGAAAGCTATTTAGGTAGCGCCTCGGACGAATACCCACGGGGGTAGAGCACTGCATGGATGATGGGGGCCCACAGCCTTACTGAGTCTAAGCAAACTCCGAATACCGTGGAGTACTATCCGGGAGACACACGGCGGGTGCTAACGTCCGTCGTGGAGAGGGAAACAACCCTGACCAACAGCTAAGGCCCCCAATTCGTGGCTAAGTGGGAAAGCATGTGAGACTTCCAAAACAACCAGGAGGTTGGCTTAGAAGCAGCCATCCTTTAAAGATAGCGTAACAGCTCACTGGTCTAATCAAGAGGTCTTGCGGCGAAGATGTAACGGGGCTCAAGCCACGAGCCGAAGCTTTGGATGTGCATTTATGCACGTGGTAGCGGAGCGTTCTGTGATATAGGACGCTGCCTCTTTCGTACCCTCGGGTGCGGCGGAGGCACTGTTCTGACTGTGAAGCCGGGCCGTGAGGCATCCGGTGGAGTGATCAGAAGTGAGAATGTTGACATGAGTAGCGACAAACAGGGTGAGAGACCCTGTCGCCGAAAGTCCAAGGGTTCCTGCTTAAAGCTAATCTGAGCAGGGTAAGCCGGCCCCTAAGGCGAGGCCGAAAGGCGTAGTCGATGGGAACCAGGTTAATATTCCTGGGCCAGGAGATGGTGACGGATCGCAGGTGTTGTGAGGTCTTATCGGATTGACCTTGCAGCTGAGCGGTTCCTGGAAATAGCCCTCCACAAGACCGTACCCGAAACCGACACAGGTGGACTGGTAGAGAATACCAAGGCGCTTGAGAGAACCACATTTAAGGAACTCGGCAAAATACCTCCGTAAGTTCGCGAGAAGGAGGCCCGATTGGTGCGCAAGCATCGGTCGGGGGCACAAACCAGGGGGTGGCGACTGTTTACTAAAAACACAGGGCTCTGCGAAGCCGTAAGGCGACGTATAGGGTCTGACGCCTGCCCGGTGCCGGAAGGTTAAAAGGAGATGTGCAAGCATTGAATTGAAGCCCCGGTAAACGGCGGCCGTAACTATAACGGTCCTAAGGTAGCGAAATTCCTTGTCGGGTAAGTTCCGACCTGCACGAATGGCGTAACGACTTCCCCGCTGTCTCAAATGTGGACTCAGCGAAATTGAATTGTCTGTGAAGATGCAGACTTCCCGCGGTTAGACGGAAAGACCCCATGCACCTTTACTACAACTTCGCACTGGCATCAGGATTGCGATGTGCAGGATAGGCGGTAGGCTTTGAAGCGGGGACGCCAGTTCCCGTGGAGCCATCCTTGAGATACCGCCCTTCGCACTCTTGATGTCTAACCGCGGCCCGTTATCCGGGTCCGGGACCCTGCGTGGTGGGTAGTTTGACTGGGGCGGTCGCCTCCCAAACAGTAACGGAGGCGCGCGAAGGTTGGCTCAGAGCGGTCGGAAATCGCTCGTTGAGTGCAATGGCAGAAGCCAGCCTGACTGCAAGACTGACAAGTCGAGCAGAGTCGAAAGACGGCCATAGTGATCCGGTGGTCCCGAGTGGAAGGGCCATCGCTCAACGGATAAAAGGTACGCTGGGGATAACAGGCTGATGATGCCCAAGAGTCCATATCGACGGCATCGTTTGGCACCTCGATGTCGGCTCATCTCATCCTGGGGCTGGAGCAGGTCCCAAGGGTATGGCTGTTCGCCATTTAAAGAGGTACGTGAGCTGGGTTTAGAACGTCGTGAGACAGTTCGGTCCCTATCTGCCGTGGGTGTTGGAGACTTGAGAGGAGTTGCCCCTAGTACGAGAGGACCGGGGTGAACGTTCCACTGGTGGACCTGTTGTCGTGCCAACGGCAGTGCAGGGTAGCTATGAACGGACAGGATAAACGCTGAAGGCATCTAAGCGTGAAGCCCCCCTCAAAACAAGGTCTCCCTTGAGAGCCGTGGAAGACCACCACGTCGATAGGCCGGAGGTGTAAGTGCAGCAATGCATTCAGCTGACCGGTACTAATGGCTCGATAGGCTTGATTTGATCCAGAAGAAGCAGGACTTCTTCTCGAAAGCATCCTTGGACAACATCATCTGCATCGCAGATGACGCTGATTGCGTCTTTCCTGGTCTGGTGGCCCTAGCGCGAGCAAAACACCCGATCCCATCCCGAACTCGGCCGTTAAGTGCCGCTGCGCCGATGGTACTGCGTCTCAAGACGTGGGAGAGTAGGTCACCGCCAGACCTGGAAAGACGCAAAACATCCCTCTGAAACGATAAAGCCTCCGATCAAGACAACCATGGCGCGGGGTAGAGCAGCCCGGTAGCTCGTCAGGCTCATAACCTGAAGGTC
>NZ_JBQEOI010000010.1:0-119504 GCF_052045125.1 Paracoccus sp. 22332 | reverse complement strand
CTAACACGCTGGAGGCCGACTTCTGCGTCGAGGCGTTGAATGAGGCCATCCACCGCTTCGGCGCGCCGGGGATCATGAATACGGACCAGGGCTCATAGTTCACGTCCTTCGCCTGGACTGATCGGCTGAAGCGCGTTGGCACCCGGATCTCCATGGGCGGCAAAGGACGCTGCATCGACAACGTCTTCATAGAGCGCCTCTAGCGATCCCTGAAGGATGAATGCGTCTACCTGCACGCCTGGGACACAGGTTCACAGGCAAAGTCTGCCATCGGTCAATGGATGACCTTCTACAATCACCGACGGCCCCACACCGCCCATGGCGGGCAGCCGCCCGCCGGGGTCTACTTCAACAGCATCGAAACCGATCAGCAGACGAAGGCAGTAGCTTAAATCAGTCGGAAAGCTGTCCAGGGATCGGGGAGGAGCTCATATGGGGCGGCTGACCGCTGCGGCCAAATCAATGGCAGATGCAGGCAAGGTCGCCAGCAGGCCAAAGCGGCTGATGTCTTTTTTTAATGCAGGGTGGGCTCGCACGATCGGGTCATAGAAGTGCTAGAGCCGCTCCTTTGTTCCGCCAGACAATGGAGGGCGTTCAGGCGCCAATTCCTATCGGTTGATGCCGGTGGGTACCGGGAAGGTCCACAACTCGCCCAGAAGACCGCTGCAAGGCCTGTCAGGACAGGTCCTCGATGATGTAGTCCTCCCAGTCCTCCTCGGTGACCGAGGCCTCGCTGACGGTCCAGCCGCGCACGCTGGCGCCGGCGAGGTGGACCGACTCCCGGTTGCCGGAGATCAGGTGGTGCCACTTGTAAAGCGGCCGCCCTTCGTGGCGCAGGCGATAGGCGCAAGTGGCGGGCAGCCACCAAGCGATCTCGGCCAGCTTGCGGGGCGTCAGGACCACGCAGTCGGGCACGTAGTCGTGGCGGTTGGCATAGCTGCTGCACTGGCATTTGTCGCCGTCCAGCAGCTTGCAGGCGACGCGGGTGAAGGCCAGTTCGCCCGTGTCCTCGTATTCGATCTTGTTCAGGCAGCACTTGCCGCAGCCGTCGCACAGCGCTTCCCATTCATCGGGCTGCAACTGGGGCAGGGGCAGTTCCCAGAAACGCTCGCGCATCAGGCGCCCGCCAGCACCGCGCGGGCCTGGTCGGCGTCGGCGGCGATCTGGTCGATCAGCACCTGCACGCTGTCGAACTTGGCTTCGTCGCGCAGGAATTCGACCAGCCCGACGGACAGGTGCTGACCATAAAGATCGCCGCTGAAATCGAACAGATGGACTTCCAAGTTCGGCGCGTTGCGGCCGAACATCGGGCGCACACCCAGGCTGGCGACGCCTTGGCAGGACAGCTTGTCCGGCCCGGTCAGCACGTCGACCACCACGGCATACACGCCCAGCCGGGGCAGGTGCAGGTCGTCGATGCGCATGTTGGCGGTGGGCCAGCCGAATTCGCGGCCGCGCTTGTTGCCGTGGACGACCTCGCCCTCGATCCGGTGCAGGTGGCCCAGCATCCGTTCCGCATCCCGAGGGCGCCCGTCGGTCAGCGCCTGCCGGATCGCGGTCGAGCTGTAGTCCTGCCCGCCCGCGCCGACCAGCGGCACCACGGTCACGCCGAAGCCGAACTGGCCGCCCAGGTCGCGCAGCGTGGCGACATTGCCGGCCCGGTCCTTGCCGAAGACGAAATCGGCGCCGACAGTGACATGGGCGACGCCCAGCCCCCCCACCAGCACATCTCGGGCGAAGGCCTCGGGCGCCAGGCCCGCAAGGACCGCGCCGAAGGGCAGTTCATACAGCTGTTCCACCGCCAGCCGGGCCAGCCGGTTGGCGCGCGATTCCGAATTCATCAGCCGGAAGGGCGGCGCGTCCGGGGCGAAGAACTGCCGGGGATGGGGTTCGAAGGTGACGATGCCCAGAGGCCCGCCCGCGTGGCGCGCGGCCTCGATCACGGCGCGGTGGCCCAGATGGACGCCGTCGAAATTGCCCATGGCGACGGATGCGCCGCGGGCGCTTGCGGGAAGACCTGTCCAGTCGCGGTGGATCTGCAAAGGGTGCCCTCATTGGGGCGGCCCGGCGCCCCGTCAGTCGAACTTGCGGCTTGGCGCCAGAACGACCGCCTCGCCTTTCAGGACGACCGTATCACCCACGAGGCAGCGGGTTGCAAGCGTGACCCGCCGTTTCCCATGGTCGATGGCGTCGACCGTCACTTCGGCGCGCACGGTATCGCCGGGACGGACCGGGGCCATGAACTTCAGCGTCTGGCCCAGATAGACCGTGCCATGCCCCGGCAACTGTTCCCCGATCACCGCCGAGATCAGCCCGGCCGTCAGCATCCCATGGGCGATGCGCCCCTCGAAGATGGTGTCCTGAGCGTAATCGTCGTCCAGATGCACCGGGTTGCGGTCGGTCGAGACCTCGGCGAACAGTTCGATATCGCGATCGGTCACCTGCTTTTGCAGATAGCGGGTCATCCCGACCTCGAGATCCTCGATGACGATGGTGCCGCGGGGCAGATTGTCGAACATGCTGCGTTCCATTTGGCTGGCCGAACCGGGTGCGATGATGCTGCATAGCAGCGAAAACGCGCGCGCGCAACAAAAGTTACGATCACTTCCACCAAAGTATAATATTGTTGCTGGGCCGATTTTGGGTGGGGCAGGGCGGACGGCCCTGCGCCGGGCTCTCAGCGCAGCCGGCCGATGCTGTATTGCGGGGCCAGGGCGTGCCCTTCCAGCCAGTCCAGCAGCAGGGCGTTGTCGGGGTTCTCGACATCCGGTCCCAGGGCGTCCGCCGCAAGGCCGCCGGTCACGAACAGCACGTCGATGCCCTGGTCCAGCCCGCCCTTCACATCGGTGAAAATGCCGTCGCCCACCGCCAGGATCCGCGCGTCCGGCGCCAGATCCAGCAGCCGCCGCGCCCGGTCATAGATCGGCGGATGCGGCTTGCCGAAATACAGCGACGTGCCGCCCAGCCCTTCGTAATATTCGGCCAGGGCACCGGCGCAGTAGATCCGCGTCTCGCCCATGTCCACGACCACGTCCGGGTTGGCGCAGAGCAGCGGCAGGCCCCGGTCGCGCGCCTGCACCAGCCGGTCGTGGTAATCCTGCGGCGTCTCGGTCAGTTCCTCGAAGGGGCCGGTGGCGACGATGCCCTCGGCTTCCTCCAGCGGCACGCGACGGATCGGGGCGGCATCGGCGAATTCGGGGGGAATGTCCTCGAAAAAGCCGTCGTCCTTGTCGGTGCCGATATGCCAGACCTTATGGCCGACCGCGCCGGAAAACATCGCCTCTTGCGCGGCGTCGCCCGAACTGACCACGATGTCCCAGGCATCGCGCGGCACGCCCATGCGGTCCAGTTGCCGGATCACGAACTGGTTCGGGCGCGGCGCATTGGTCATCAGCACGACCCGGCCGCCGTCCTGCCGGAAGGCCTGCAAGGCCGCGATGGCGGCGGGATAGGGCTGCTTGCCGTTATGCAGGCAACCCCACAGGTCGCAGAAGAGCACGTCGTAACCGGCGCCGATCTGCGACAGGGACTGGATGATCCGGGTCATTACAGCGCCAGGACCGGGATGATCTGCTTCTTGCGGCTCATCACGCCGGGCAGGACCACGGTGTCGCCGCTGACAGGCACCCCGAAGCTGCGTTCGGCCAGCAGGCGGACGAAATCGTTGGGGATCAGTAGGGTCGCTTCCTCGCGCAGGATGTCGACGATGAAGCACAGAACCTCGTCCGCGCCGTCTTCGGCCGCGACGCGCGGCATGGCGGCGATCAGCGCGTCCTTGCGCGCCAGCAGAACCTGGGGCGCGGTGGTTTCCAGAACCGTGATGCGCAGCTGCTTGCCGCCCAGTTCGTATTCCTTGCTGTCGGTCCGCAGCAGGGCCTCGTCGCTGAAGGCGCTGATGTCGGACTTGGCGGCGAACATCTGGGCCGCGTAATCGGCGATGGTGATCCCCAGGTCGGCGGCAAGCTTTTCGGCAACGGCGCGGTCATGGGCGGTGGTGGTCGGGCTGCGGAATTCCAGCGTGTCCGACAGGATGCAGGTCAGCATCGCGCCCTTGACCCCCTCGGGGGCGCGGGCCATGTCCTCGCCGATCAGGTCGTGCATGATCGTGGCGGTGCAGGCCAGCGGGCGGATGGTGATGTTGATCGGCATACGGGTCTTGATGCCGCCGGCCAGCAGGTGATGGTCGATGATCTCGATCACGTCGGCCTGGTCAAGGCTGGCGGGCAATTCGGCCGGATTGTTGGTGTCGACGATCACGCATTGGTCGCCCGCCGCCACGTCGGCGATGATCTCCGGCTTCGGCAGGCTCCAGCGGTTCAGCATCCACAGGGCTTCGGTATTGGGTTCGCCTTGCAGGACCGCCTGCGCGGGCGTCTTGCGCACCTCGTTCAGATACCAAGCCCAGATGATGGGAGAGCCGGTCGAATCCGTATCGGGAGAGGTATGGCCGAAGACCTTGATCATGATGCACCTTCGCAGCGTCTGGATGTCGCGCGCGTTATAGGGCGGGCGCGGCGGGATGTCCAAGGGAGAAGGGAAAGGCGGGAACTGGTGCCGGTTGAGGGGATTGAACCCCCGACCTTCGGTTTACAAAACCGCTGCTCTACCGCTGAGCTAAACCGGCCCGGTGCGCCCTTCCTGCGATAGCCTCTGTCAGCCGCTTCCGCAAGCGGGGAAAGCGGTTTGACTGCGCGGGCGGCCCCGCTACTGTGCGGCGGCGCCCCAGCGGCGGGCGGGATCGAAGGGGCAGTGCCGACATGCAGATGGCGTTTCACCTGGGGGTGCATGGCACGGACGGGGACAGACTGCTGAAGACGCTGCTGAACAACCGCGACTGGCTGATGCAGCACGGCACGGACATCATCACCCCGAACCGCCATCGCGGCCTGTTCGAAGAGGCGCTGATGTCCCTGAAGGGCGGGCGCGCCACGGCCGAGATGCAGCAGATCATGCTGGACGCGGTCCTGCACAGCGACGACCCCGACCGGGCGGTCTTTTCGACGCCGACCTTCATGGGCGCGCCAGGGCGGGTGGTGGGCCAAACGGGTCTTTATCCGCAGATGGGCGCGCGCGCGGCGGCGCTTGCCAACCTGTTTCCCGACCACGAGGTCGAGTTCTTCCTGGCCATCCGCCACCCTGATCGCCGAGGTTCTGCCGATCTTTACCGGCGGCGGCTATCACGTGCTGATGCAGGGGCGCCATCCGCTGGATCTGCGGTGGCGCGATCCGATCCGGGCGTTGCTGCGGGCGGTGCCGGGCCGCCGCGTGGTGATCTGGTGTCACGAGGACGTGCCGCTGATCTGGCCCGAGATCGCGCGCCTGCTGGGTGACATCCCCCCTGACGCTCCGCTGAAGGGCGGCATGACTTACCTGGAGGAGATCCTGACCCCGACGGGGCTGGCGCAGTTGAGGGACGGCCTGGCCGCGCAGGACCAGATGACCGTCGCCCGGCGCCGCGCCCTGTCGGCGCAGGCGATCAAGGACCATGCGCTGCCCGCCGTCCTGGACCAGGTGATCGACCTGCCGGGCTGGACACAGGATCTGGTGGACCGCGTTACCGACCAGTATCGCGCCGATGTGGCGGAAATCGCGGTCCTGCCGGGGGTGGAATTCGTCCTGCCCTGACAGGGCGCCTTGTCAGCGGCCCACCAGCCGGTCGTATTGCGCGGCGGTCAGATAGCCGGTCGCCTCCATGTCGTTGGCGCGCTGCCAGGCGGCGATGGCGTTGCGGGTGCCCCGGCCGAAAACCCCGTCCACGCCGCGCGTATCGAAGCCGCGTTGCGTCAGCCCGGCCTGCACCGCCTGGCGCTGCTGGCGGTTGAGGCCCAGATCCGCCTCGTTCCCCGCCGGGCCGACGGCCGGGGCGGTGGTCGAAGGCCGGGTGGTCGCCGTTCCTTGCAGGATTTCGTTGGCTTGGGCGGCGTTCAGCGTGCCGGTCTGGGCATAGTTGCGGTCGCGCTGCCACAGGGCGATCGCGCGGCGCGTGCCGGGACCGAAATTGCCGTCCGCCCCGTTCGTGCTGTAGCCCAGCCCGTTCAACTGTCGCTGGATCTGCACGCGCTGCTGGCGGGACAGGCCGGCGGTGTCCGTCTGGGACGGGTTCGTCGGAGCGACCCCGGTCCCGCCGCCCAGCCGTTGGATGCGGTCGCGCGCCTGTTCGGCATAGGCGCCGTTCGGGAACTGCCTCAGATAGGACTGATAGGCCGACAGCGTGTCGGCGCTTTGCGCCTGGGCGAAGGCGGCGCGGTCCTGTTCCTGTTGCAGATACTGGCGGGCCACCCCGCCGACGATATCGCCAAGATCCTGCGCCTGCGCGGGCGCCAGGGTGACGGCGGCGGCAAAGGCCGCGGAAAGCATCGTTCTGACCATCGAAAGGCCCTTTCGCGTTCAAGCCCCAAATCCGGGGCGCCGAAGCTATAGCGCAAAGAAGGGCGTCGGGTTCCAGCGGGGCGGGGCGGCCGGGATCGGCAGACAAAGAAAAAGGGCACCCTGCGGCGCCCTTTCAGGTCTGGACCGGAACCGGAAGGCCCGGTCCTGGCGGCAGGATCGTTACTTGATCTTGCCTTCCTTGTATTCGACGTGCTGACGGACGACCGGGTCGAATTTGCGCACGGTCATCTTTTCGGTCATGGTGCGGGCGTTCTTCTTGGTCACATAGAAGTGGCCCGTGCCGGCGGTCGAGTTCAGCCGGATCTTGATGGTGGTCGGCTTCGCCATGTCATTGCTCCTGCTTCGGGGCAATCGCGCGGCGCAGACCCCGTGGAATTCGTTTGAAGCCCGCCTTTTAGCCATGGGCGGGCCGAAGTCAACCCGAATCGCCCCATTCAGACGGCGATTTGCGCGGAGGGCCTGTAAGCCGGATTCTGTCCACCGCTTTCGCGGCTGGATGACCATTCCTCTGGCCCGGCGGTTGCCCGCCGGATCAAGCTGCCTACCCGGACCTGCTGGGGCAAGGCGGCCCTGTGGCTTGCGCCACGCGCGGTCCCTATTCGGCATTGCTCCCGGTGGGGCTTGCCATGCGGGGCCTGTTGCCAGGCCCCCGGTGGGCTCTTACCCCACCGTTTCACCCTTACCCATGCGAACATGGGCGGTCTCGTTCTCTGTGGCGCTTTCCCTGGGGTTGCCCCCGCCGGGCGTTACCCGGCACCGTCGCCTCATGGAGTCCGGACTTTCCTCGACGGCGCGCCGCCGCGGTCATCCAGCCCTCCGCGCGGTGCCGATATGGCGGGGATGGGGGGCGGGGTCAATGCCGATGTCGCTCGACCGAAAAACCCCCGGCGCGGAGCCGGGGGTTCGGGCGTCTCAGAAGTCCAGCGTCAGGCCCAGCGTGACCGTCCGCCCCGGCGCGTAGAGCGGATACACGTCGCGCACCAGGTTGCGGCCATAGGACGAGCGTTCGTAATACGCCTTGTCCAGCAGGTTATCGACGCCCAGGCGGACCACGACGTTCTCGTATTGCGCGGGACGCCAGGCGGCATAGGCGTTCACGACGCCATAGCCGGGATGGTCGCCAAAGCCGTTGTCGTCGATGTAATCGCCCGACAGCCGGTCGGCCAGTTCGACGGTCGCGCCGACGGTCAGGTTGTATTGCGGGATTTCCTGATCGACATACAGGCTGGCCACGGTGCCGATCGGCGTGACCTCGCCCCCGGCGGGCGGCAGTTCGTCGCCGTCATAGGAGAGCTTGGCCTTGGTCAGGCTGGCGCCCGCGCGGCCGCTGCCCCAGCTGTATTGCCCCGACAGGGTAACGCCCCGGCTGCGGTATTCCTCGCTGTTTTCAAGGACGGGGAAATAGGCATTCGCCAGCCCGTCCAGGCGGGTGTCGAACAGCGTCAGGTTGCCGGTCCAGTTGTCCTGGGCCGCGTTCAGCCCCAGCTTGTAGTTCCGGGCCGTGGCCGGTTCGTAATCGGGCGACGTGACGACCGCGCTGTCCCGCGCGTGCAGATAGCCGTATTCGCCGATGTCATAGCCCAGCCAGGTGCGCGAGGCGCCCGCGAACACCTCGTATCCCGGCGCGAATTCATAGGACACCGTGCCGTTCACGCTGGCGCCACTGTCGGTTTTGCGCAGGCTGTTCCAGTCGGTATAGCGGTGGTGGTCCAGCCGCGCGCCGGTGGACAGGTCGATGCCGTTGTCGAACTCGAACCGGCCCTGGACGAAGGCGCCGACCTGCATCGTTTCGGTCGTGTGGATGCGGACATCCGTGTCGCCGTAATTGTCGATGCGGTAATCGGAATAGTTCCAGTCAAGCCCGGCGGTGACGGTGCCCGGCCCGGTGTCGAAGCGGTTCTGCATGACGCCGCCGACGGTCTGGGCCTCGAAGGCGAAGTCGCCGCCCGCCCGGCCCGGCACGAAGTTCGGGCGCCAGTATTCGTTGCGGTTCAGATAGAACACCACCTCGGGATCCCAGGTCGCGGTGGGGGCGGTCTGGGTGTATTTCAGGGTGAAGCTGTCGCGCGTGATCTCCAGCGGGAACAGGTCGCCGTCGCGCCGCTGGTCCATGTTCATGCGCGTCACGCGGTCGGCGTCATCGCGGCTGTGCTCATAGGACAGTTCGATCCGGTGGCCTTCGAATTCATAGCCCAGCTTGACCAGGCCGCCGGTGGTGGCCGATTCGCTGCCCTTGATCTCCAGGCCGTCGCCGGTCTCGTAATCGTCGCCCCGCGCGACATGGACCATCGCGAACCAGTCCATGTTTTCGTAGACGCCATAGCCCGCCAGATTGGCCGACAAACCGCGCCCGTTGCTGCCATAGGACAGGCCGACCCGGCCGCCCTGGTTGCGGCCCTCGGTCAGAAGATCGCGCGCGCCCAAGGTTTCATAGCGCACGGCGCCCGCCGCCGCGCCGAAGCCTGCATCGGCGGTCGCGGCGCCCGCCTCGACCTCGACCCGCTTGAGGAAGGCGGGGTCGATCACGTTCGAGCCGCTGTGGTGCCAGCTGTCCTTGATCTGCGGCACGCCGTCCACCGACACCGCGAGGTTCGACTGTTCCAACCCGAACACATGGACCCGCTTGGACTGGCCCGCCCCAGCCGACACGGTGACGGCCGAGTTGCGCGAGAAGAGTTCGGACACGTCGGCGGGCTGCAACGCCTCGATATCGTCGCGGCCGACCACGACGCCGCCGGTCGCCTCGACGTTTTCCCGGCCGTCGGCGATCAGGGTGATCGCGTCCAGGACGATGCCGCCGGGGGGCGTGGCTTCGGTGATGGTCTGGGCAGTGGCGGAAACCGCCAGGGCCAGGGTGGAAACCCCGGCCAGCAGAAGCCGGCTGTGCATCGGCATGATGTCCCTCGTGTTCTTGGTTGATCTTTTCGCCGCCTCTAATCTTGGCTTTGGATAAAGTCAACTATAACAGTCAGGAATTTCATGCGGTGGTGCCGTGCGGCCGCATTGGATTGTTTCAAAAGAAAAACCCCGGCCTTCCGACCGGGGTTTTCCGAAGCGCCGCTGACTGGGATCAGCTTGCTGCCAGGTTGCGCAGCACGTAATGCAGCACGCCGCCGTTCTTGAGGTATTCGATCTCGACCTCGGTATCGACGCGGGCTTTCAGCTGGATTTCCTTCACCGTGCCGTCGCTGTACTTGATGGTGCAGGGCACCAGCGACAGCGGCTTGAAATCGCCCGCAAGGCCGTGGATGGACACCACCTCGTCGCCCTTCAGGCCCAGCGTCTTGCGGTTCTCGCCCGGCAGGAACTCGAACGGGACGACGCCCATGCCCACCAGGTTCGAGCGGTGGATGCGTTCGAAGGATTCCGCGATCACGCCCTTGACGCCCAGCAGGTTGGTGCCCTTGGCCGCCCAGTCGCGCGACGACCCGGCGCCGTATTCGACGCCGCCGAAGATCACCAGCGGCACGCCCGCCTCCTGATAGGCCATCGAGGCGTCGAAGATCGTCGTCTGCTGTCCGTCCGGCCCCTTGGTGAAGCCGCCTTCCACGCCGTCCAGCATCTCGTTCCTGATGCGGATATTGGCGAAGGTGCCGCGCATCATGATCTCGTGGTTGCCGCGGCGCGAGCCGTAGCTGTTGAAATCCTTGGGCGCGACCTGCCGTTCCAGCAGATACTGGCCGGCAGGGGTGGTGGGCTTGAACGACCCGGCCGGGCTGATGTGGTCGGTGGTGATCATGTCGCCCAGGATCGCCAGGACGCGCGCGCCCTCGATGTCGCTGATGACGCCCGCTTCCTTGGCCATGCCCTGGAAATAGGGCGGGTTCTGGATATAGGTCGAGGTCGGCGGCCAGTCATAGGTCTCGCTGTCCGTGACCTTCACGGCCTGCCAGCGCTCGTCGCCCTTGAACACGTCGGCGTATTTCGACTGGAAGGCCTGCCGCGTGACGGTGGCGTGGACCAGATCGGCGATTTCCTGGTTGGTGGGCCAGATGTCCTTCAGATAGACATCGCGGCCTTCCGGCGTCTGGCCGATCGGATCCTTGGTCAGGTCGACGTTCAGGTCGCCCGCGATGGCGTAGGCCACCACCAGCGGCGGCGAGGCCAGGAAGTTCGCGCGCACATCGGGGCTGATGCGGCCCTCGAAGTTGCGGTTGCCCGACAGCACGGCGGTCGCCACCAGGTCGTTTTCGGCGATCGCCTTGGAAATCGCCGGATCGCCCAGCGGACCCGAGTTGCCGATGCAGGTGGTGCAGCCATAGCCCACCAGGTTGAAGCCCAGGGCGTCCAGATCCTCTTGCAGACCGGCCGCTTGCAGGTATTCGCCCACCACCTGCGAACCCGGCGCCAGCGAGGTCTTGACCCAGGGCTTGCGGTTCAGGCCAAGCGCGCGCGCCTTGCGGGCGACCAGACCGGCCCCGATCATCACATAGGGGTTCGAGGTGTTGGTGCAGCTGGTGATCGCCGCGATCACGACCGAGCCGTCGCGGATGCTGTAATCGGTGCCCTCGACCGGGACGGTCTTGCGCACGTCCCTGGCCGGGGCGACGACAGCGCCGCCTTCGGCGCCCATTTCCAGCGCGTCCTTGGACAGATCCACGCCCCGGTAATCGGCCACCAGCTTGTAGAAGGTGCGCGCGCTGTCGGTCAGCGGCAGATAGTCCTGCGGGCGCTTGGGACCGGAAATCGCCGGCACGATGGTGCCCATGTCCAGTTCCAGCGTCGAGGTATAGACCGGCGCGTAATCCGCCCCGCGCCAGAAGCCGTTCTGCTTGGCATAGGCCTCGACCAGGGCGATGCGGTCCTCGTCCCGGCCGGTGTTGCGCAGGTAGCGCAGCGTTTCCTCGTCGATGGGGAAGAAGCCGCAGGTGGCGCCGTATTCGGGTGCCATGTTGGCGATGGTCGCGCGGTCGGCCAGCGGCAGGTTGTCCAGCCCCTCGCCATAGAATTCGACGAACTTGCCCACCACCCCATGCTTGCGCAGCATGGCGACGACCTTCAGCACCAGGTCGGTGGCGGTCGTGCCCTCGACCATCTTGCCGGTCAGCTTGAAGCCGACGACTTCCGGGATCAGCATCGACACGGGCTGGCCCAGCATCGCGGCTTCGGCCTCGATCCCGCCGACGCCCCAGCCCAGCACGGCCAGGCCGTTGACCATGGTCGTGTGGCTGTCGGTGCCCACCAGCGTGTCGGGATAGGCGACAAGCGCGCCGTTCTGGTCGGTGTCGGTCCAGACGGTCTGGGCCAGGTATTCCAGGTTCACCTGGTGGCAGATGCCGGTGCCGGGCGGCACCACGCGGAAGTTGTTGAACGCCTTCTGGCCCCATTTCAGGAAGGTATAGCGTTCGATGTTGCGTTCGTATTCCAGATCCACGTTCATCTGGAAGGCGCGCGGATTGCCGAATTCGTCGATCATCACCGAATGGTCGATGACCAGATCGACCGGGTTCAGCGGGTTGATCTTCTGCGCGTCGCCGCCCAGGCCCAGGATGCCGTCGCGCATCGCCGCCAGGTCGACGACCGCCGGAACGCCGGTGAAGTCCTGCATCAGCACGCGGGCAGGGCGATAGTTGATCTCGCGCGGGTTCTTGCCGCCCAGGGCCGCCCATTCGCCGAAGGCCTTGATGTCGTCGACCGACACCGAAAAGCCGCCGTCCTCGAAGCGCAGCAGGTTTTCCAGCACCACCTTCAGCGCGGCGGGCAGCCGGGAAAAGTCGCCAAGCCCGGCTTCGGTCGCGGCGTCGATGGAGTAATAGGCGTATTCCTTGCCGCCCGCCGTCAGCGTGCGGCGCGTCTTGGCGGTGTCGGTTCCGATCTGGATGGGCATGGAGGCCTCCCTGTCTGCGAATTGGATGGGTCGGGCATGGATGGCCCCTGCTTTGCCCCATGCGGCGGGGCTGCGCAAGGGGATCGCGCCACAAATGTATGCAATCGCATACCATGATGGCCGCTGTTGCTCAAGAGGCACGACGGCTGCGCCGGATCTTGCTTAACGAAGCGTTGATTTGTTCCCGGCGCGGGGGCGGGGTTAAGCAAGGTGAACGGATCAACCACGCATCGGATCTTTGGAATGCTGACCGGAACGGCAGCCAGACCATCCAGACTTCTTGCCGCCGCCCTGTGCAGCCTGGCCATCGCTGCGGGCGGATCCGCCTGGGCGCAGGACAGCGGGCCGGGCGCGGGGGGCGGCCTGTCCGCCATGGGCGCCCCCGCCGGGCCGGGTAGCGGGGGGCCGGGTAGCGGGGGGCAGGACGCCGGGACTCAGGACGCCGAGGCGCCGGTCATCGCCGCGCCCAGCGATCCGGGCCGCTGGGCGCCGTCGCCGTCCTCGACCTATGTCCCGTCCGAGATGGGCGGCTTCAACAGCTTCGCCGCCGGGGACATGACCCCCCCGCCGCTGGAGCATTACGGCTTCAACCCCGACGCCCTGCCGGTGGTGGTCGAGCTTTTCACCTCGCAGGGCTGTTCGTCCTGCCCGCCCGCCGACGCCATGCTGGCGGGCCTGCTGGACGAACCCGACATCCTGCCGCTGTCGTTCCACGTCGATTACTGGGATTACCTGGGCTGGGCCGACAGCTTCGCCCGCCCCGAGTTCACCGAGCGTCAGGAACGCTATGCCATGGCGGCGGGCGAACGGTCGGTCTATACGCCGCAGGTCATCGTCGACGGCCAGGACACCGCTGTCACGCTGGGACCGGCGCAGTTGATGGGGCTGATCGACGCCAACCGCCTGTCCCCCGCCACCATCAGCATCCGCCGCGACACCACCCCCAAGGGCGAGATGATCGAACTGATGCCGTTGTCGGACCTGGGCGGCAGGGTGGAGATCCTGCTGGTCCGCTATGCCCCCGAGCGCCGGGTCCAGATGACGGCCGGCGAGAATCGCGGCAAGGTCGTCACGTACACCAATGTCGTTCTGTCCCTGGACCGGCTGGCGGAATGGGACGGGGTGGCGGCGCTGCGTGTGACGGTCAGCCCCGACGGCACGGCGGATGACCGCTTCCCCGACGATACCCGGCACGCCCTGCTGGTGCAGAAGGAAGACGGCGAGGACATGCCCGGACCGATCCTGGCGGCGATCAGGCTGGACTAGGCGGGCAGTCCGGCAGGGCTTGCCGGAAGGGCCGCGATGCAGCAGAACGGGCCGGTCGGCCGGAACAAGGACAGGGATGCGATGAAAGAACCGAAAGCCTGGGTGTTGCAGGTGCTGGAATGGGGGCCGCTGCTTCTGTTCTTCGCGGTCTTCATGCTGAACCGGGGATCGGATGTCGCGCTGTGGGGGCAAGCCTATACGCCGCTGGTCTTTGCCACTCTGATCTTCATCCCGGCGCTGGCCTTGGCCACGCTGATCCGCTGGCGGCTTACCGGCAAGCTGTCGCCGATGCAGATCGCCACGCTGGTGCTGGTCGCGGTCTTCGGCGGGCTGTCGGTCTGGCTGAACGATCCGCGCTTCTTCAAGATCAAGCCGACGATCATCTATCTGCTGTTCGCGGGGCTTCTGGGCTTCAGCTTCGCGACGGGACGCAACTGGCTGCAAGCCGTTCTGTCCGAGGCCTTGCCGATGGATGCCGAGGGCTGGCGCAAGCTGACGCTGCGGATGGCGCTGCTGTTCCTGGGCCTGGCGGTCGCGAATGAGATCGTCTGGCGCAGCATGTCGGAAACCGCCTGGGTCTATTTCAAGACCTTCGGGATGCCGCTGGTGATCTTCGTCTTCCTGCTCGGCAATGCGGGCCTGTACCGCGCCCATGCGCTGCCCGAGCCGGGCGACAAGGCAGGCGGATAGCATGCAGCCCGAGCCGGTGGTGCTGCCGGTCAGCCAGGCGCGGCTGGCCGTTTTCCTGATCAACATGGACCGGGCGCCCGACCGCCTGGCGGCGATGCGGGACAAGCTTGCGCGCGCGGACCTGCCCTTCTGCCGCATTGTCGGGGTGGACGGGCGCGCCCTGACCTATCCGATCCCGGAATTCTCGGAACGCGGCTATCGCCTGCTGCACGGCAGGCGCACCTCGCCTGCGGAGATCGGCTGCTATCTCAGCCATGTGGCGGCCGCGCGGGCGTTTCTGGAAAGCGACGCCGACCTGGCCCTGATCCTGGAGGACGACGTGTCCTTCCAGCCGGACTTCCTGGACACGCTGGACCGCGCCGCCATGCACCGCGACCTGTGGAACCTGCTGCGGCTGACCACCGTCAACCGGGGGCGGCGGTTCCGGGCGCGCGACCTGGGCAAGGGCTGGTC
Organism: Paracoccus sp. 22332; assembly: GCF_052045125.1. Lineage (NCBI taxonomy): Bacteria > Pseudomonadati > Pseudomonadota > Alphaproteobacteria > Rhodobacterales > Paracoccaceae > Paracoccus > Paracoccus sp. 22332. The sequence goes on along the minus strand of NZ_JBQEOI010000010.1, from coordinate 104,878 downwards.
GCTGGCGATCACCCTGACGCGGGAAAAGGGGGCGGGGGCCTATGTGATCGACCGCCGCGCGGCGGAATGGATCGCCACGGATCTGCTGCCGATGCGCCTGGCTTTCGACATCGCCTTCGACCTGGAATACCTGTCCGGGCTGCGCGCCTGCTTCGTCCATCCGCTGCCAGCCAGCCAGGTATCGGACCATCCCACGCAGATCCAGGATACCCGTCTGGCCTGCAAGCTGCCCCGCTGGCGCTATGCGACGGTTCTGCCCTATCGGGCCTGGCTTGAGCTGTCGCGGGTGGCGTGCCGGGGCGTTCGGCTGGTGGCGGCGCGGCGCGGATCAGGCCTTGACGCCGCCGAATTGTCCGGGCGCGGCCAGCAGGCGTGACCACCGGGGCTGCGTCCGGCCGGGCAGGCGGGTGCGCAGCAGCGACAGAGGCAAGGCCCAGGGCTGCGCCAAGGCGGTGCGATAAAAGTCGAACAGCCCGCGCCGCAGATAGGGCGACCAATGCGATAGCCGCAGCGACGGCCGCTCGACCGGGAAGCCCAGCCGGTCCAGGGCGGCCAGGGTCGCGGCGTCGTCGATCTGCACGTCCAGCCAATTGCCCGCCGGCCGGTCCAGGCCGAAGCCGAGCGCCTGCCTGCGGCCCCGGTCCAGCCACATCTCCATCGCGAAGTCGAACAGGTCGTTCTCGCGCGAGGTGATGTTCAGCACCTCGGCCCGGCGGCCTGCGGGGCTGTCCACGGCGGCGGCGGCGGTGTCGCGGAACTCTGCGCCGGTCAGCAGGACGATCCGCCCGATGCTGCCCGGATCGGCGTGGTTCAGCGCCTGCAAGGCCACCCGCGCGCCCAGCGAATGCCCGATCAGCGCCACCGGCCGCCCCGCCAGGCCGGCCAGATCCGACACCACTGCCGCAACGGCGCGGCCCGCGTCGCCTGCGCGCGCATAGGCCTGGCCCAGCATTCCCCGCGCCTCCCAGCCGAAGGCCAGGGCCAACCCCTCATCCGCGGTGTCGGTCCCGAAGCCCAGGGCGCGCGGCCAGGACAGGCCCCGGCGATGCGCGGGGTCGGGGTCCAGCGACAGGATGTGGCGGTGCGGGTCGCAATGCGGCGCGGCGGGGGAATAGCGATAGCCGTGGATCATCACGATCAGCGGGGCGTGGCCGGGCAGGGCACGGGCTGCAGGGATCAATCCTTCGGGCAGCGCGCGATCCGCATCGACCTTGACCACCGGCATGGCGTTTTCCCCGTCTGTCTTGCCCGCAGGGCATAGGCAAAGGGTGCGACATCGGCGTGAAAGAACCGTTAAGGCTGCGTGACGCACGGTGCGCGGGCGCCGTTTTCGCAGGCTGAAACCCGCGTATTCCGCGCCATGCCGTTTTCGGCATTGAATTTTCCACGCTCGGACCTCTATGTTGCGGCTATGCGCCTCGCTTCCCGCAATCTTGGGTTGCGCGACGCCCACAGTTTCGCAGCGTGGCATGTGTCGCACCGGGTTTCGGAAGGCGGGATAGGTCACGCGGGAAAGCCCGTCCGGTGTGCATCGCGGTGCAGCCGGGCGAAAGCAGACAGCGGCGCGACCGGCCCGACAGCCGCCGTGCCCACCGTAAGGAACAGACGCGATGACGCGCGAAAGGGACGGACAGGATCGGAACGGGGGGGCGGTATGCCTGTCCCGCCGCATCCCCGTCGCCAATGCCGCGCCCGTGTCCCCATCATCATATCGCGGCCTGCGCGCGGGGGTGTCATTGGCGCCGCCGGGTGCGCGTTCGCGCGAAAGACATAGCAATGGCAAAGAAAATGCTGATCGACGCCACCCATGCCGAGGAAACTCGGGTGGTCGTGGTGGACGGAACCAAGGTCGAAGAATTTGATTTCGAGACCGTAAACAAGCGCCAGATCTCGGGCAACATCTACCTGGCCAAGGTGACGCGGGTCGAACCCTCGTTGCAGGCGGCTTTCGTGGATTACGGCGGAAACCGCCACGGCTTCCTGGCCTTCGCGGAAATCCACCCGGATTACTATCAGATCCCGGCCGCCGACCGCGCCGCGCTGATTGCCGAGGAACGCGCCTATGCCGAGGCGCAGGAGGCCGAGGAGGCCGCCCGCGCCAGCCGCCGCCGCAAGCCTCAGGCCGAACGCGCCGAGACGGGCGACGACATCGCCACCGCCGATGCCGCCGACGCCGACGATGACGCCGCGCCCCAGGCCGAGCATGAGGCCGAGGAGGCCGAAGATCACGACGGCGACAGCGAGGCCGCCCTCGACCATGCCTCCGACAAGGACGAGGACATCGAATCGGTGGCCGAGGAGGACGTGGCCGAGGAAATCCGCGTCCAGAAAAAGCCGCGCGCCCGCCGCTACAAGATCCAGGAAGTGATCAAGGTCCGGCAGATCATGCTGGTCCAGGTCGTCAAGGAGGAACGCGGCAACAAGGGTGCCGCGCTGACCACCTATCTGTCGCTGCCGGGCCGTTACTGCGTGCTGATGCCCAACACCGCGCGCGGCGGCGGCATCAGCCGCAAGATCACCAACATCGCCGACCGCAAGAAGCTGAAGGACATCGCGTCCGAACTGGACGTGCCCAAGGGCGCGGGGCTGATCATCCGCACGGCGGGCAGCCAGCGGACCCGGACCGAAATCCGGCGCGACTACGAATATCTGCTGCGGCTGTGGGAACAGATCCGCGACTTGACCTTCAAGTCGGTGGCCCCGGCCCCGATCTATGAGGAAGGCGACCTGATCAAGCGCACCATCCGCGACCTCTACAATTCGGAAATCGACGAGGTTCTGGTCGAGGGCGAGCGCGGCTATCGCGTCGCCAAGGACTTCATGAAGATGATCATGCCGACCCATTCCGGGGCCGTGCAGCAATATACCGACCAGATGCCGCTGTTCGCGCGCTATCAGGTGGAAAGCTATCTGGCGGGCATGTTCAACCCGACCGTGCAGCTGAAATCCGGCGGCTATATCGTCATCGGCGTGACAGAGGCGTTGGTGGCAATCGACGTGAACTCGGGCCGGGCCACCAAGGAAGGCTCGATCGAGGAAACGGCGCTGAAGACCAACCTGGAGGCCGCGGACGAGGTGGCGCGGCAATTGCGCCTGCGCGACCTGGCCGGGCTGATCGTCATCGACTTCATCGACATGGAGGAGCGCCGCAACAACGCCGCCGTCGAGAAGCGCCTGAAGGACAAGCTGAAATCCGACCGCGCCCGGATCCAGGTGGGCCGCATCTCGGGCTTCGGCCTGATGGAGATGTCGCGCCAGCGGCTGCGTCCGGGGATGCTGGAATCGACCACTCAGCCCTGCCCGCACTGCCACGGCACCGGGCTGATCCGGTCCGACGACAGCCTGGCGCTGACCATCCTGCGCGCCATCGAGGAAGAAGGCACCCGCAAGCGGTCGCGCGAGGTGCTGGTCAAGGCGCCGGTCGCGGTGGCGAACTTCCTGATCAACCAGAAGCGGGAACATATCGCCGGGATCGAGGCGCGCTATGGCCTGTCGGTGCGGCTCGAGGCCGATCCGTCGCTGATCTCGCCCGATTTCGCCATCGAGAAGTTCAAGACCGCGACCCGCAACGTCCCCGAGGTGTCCGCCCCGGTGCTGTCGGTCGATGCCGACCTGATGGCCCAGATCGACGACGAGGACGACGACCTGCCCGAGGAAGTCGCGGCCGAAGCCGAGGCCGCCGAATCCGAGAGCGAGGCCTCGGCAGCCGATGAGCGGAACGACGAGGGCCGGTCGCGCCGCCGCCGCCGTCGCCGCCGCAAGGGCGGGGACCGTGCCGAGGGCGACGCGTCCGAGGCCGGCGACGATGCCGAAGCCGAAGCCGGTGCCGAGGACACGGCCGAGACCGCCGACGAACCCGAGGCCGAGACCGCCGAGGCAGAAGCCGAAGGTAACGGCCGCAAGCGCCGGTCGCGGTCTCGCAGCCGCCGCCGTGGCGGCGATCTGCCCCGCGCCGAGGGACTGCCCGAGGTCGTCGATCTGGCCGACGCCCCGGAAGAACCCGCCGAGGCGCTGCCGGGCCTGAACGCCCGCCCGGAACCGAAGGACGATCCTTCCGAGGACGGCGAGATCGTGCCCCTGTCCGAGATCGCGGCCGAACCCCAGGCCGCCGATCCCGAACCGCAGGCCGACGCCTTCGTGCCCGCCGAACTGGTCGCTGTCGAGGTCGAGCAGACGGTGGTCGAGGCCCTGGTGATCGAAGCCCCTGAACCGCAGGATGCCGAACCCGAGGCAGCCGAAAACCATCCCGAACCCACGCCGCCGGCCGCGCCCGCCGAGCCCGAGCCGGAAATGGCCGAGGCCGAGGCGGATCGTCCCAAGCGCCGGGGCTGGTGGTCCGGCAACCGCTGACACCGGATCGCCGACAAGAAAGGGGGCGCGGGAATGCCGCGCCCTTTTTTCACCGGGGCGTGACGCGATGACCCATGGTCGGCGCCGAATCAATCGCTAGACTGCGCGCCATGCTGGGAATCGAACTCGCCACCGCCGCCTTCCTGCCCGCCGCCCTCGTGGCGCTGCTGGCGGGGATCCTGTCATTCCTGTCGCCCTGCGTGCTGCCCATCGTGCCGCCCTATCTGGCCTATATGACCGGCGTGGGCGTGAACGGGCTGAAGGCGCAGGAACGCAGCGCCGTTCTGCCCGCGCTGTTCTTCGTGCTGGGCCTGTCCACGGTGTTCCTGGTGATGGGCTTCGCGGCCTCGGCCTTCGGGCGGGCCTTCCTGCAATACCAGGATCTTCTGGCCAAGATCGCCGGGGTCATGGTGATCGTGATGGGCCTGCATTTCCTGCATGTGATCCGCATTCCGATCCTGGACCACGAGGCGCGGATGAACGCGGGCAAGCAGGACGGCGGGGCCTTGGGGGCCTATGTCCTGGGCCTGGCCTTCGCTTTCGGCTGGACCCCCTGCATCGGCCCGCAACTGGGCATGATCCTGTCGCTGGCCGCGACCGGGGGCGAATTGTCGCGCGGCACCGCGCTGCTGGCGGTCTATGCGCTGGGCCTGGGGATCCCGTTCCTGCTGGCCGCGATCTTCATCAACCGCGCCATCGGGCTGATGAACCGCATCAAGCCCTGGCTGCATGTGATCGAACGGGCGATGGGCGCGCTGCTGCTGGTTGTGGGGACGATGCTGCTGACCGGCGCGTTCTCGGCCTTTGCCTATTGGCTGCTCGAGACCTTTCCGGGGCTGGCGATGCTGGGGTAAGCCCGGACAGGCTCGATGGCTGTCGCTTCATGACGTGATCGTGATACTCCGCCGGGTCCGCTCAGCCCGAAGGCGTCGCCTTGCGGCCACGGCACAGCGCTTCGCAATCCCCAGTAGCGCGCACCCGATTTTCGCGCTATGCTGACCGGCAGACCTGGACAACCAGGCGGATTTCTGAGGCAGTGACGGCGGTATTTCCATGACCGAGATGGTCTTTGGCGCGACGCCCGTTCGCGCGGGCGACCCGATTCTTCCGCGCTGGTGGCGCACGCTGGACAAATGGTCCCTGGCCTGCGTGCTGGGCCTGTTCGCCATCGGCATCCTGCTGGGGCTGGCGGCATCCGTCCCGCTGGCGGAAAAGAACAATCTGCCGCGCTTCTACTATGTCCAGCGGCAGGCAGTGTTCGGCGGTATGGCCCTGATGATCATGCTGGTGATCTCGATGATGTCGCCGCGCCAGATCCGGCGGATCGGGGTGATGGGCTTTGCGGCGGCCTTCGTGCTGATCCTGCTGCTGCCCCTGATCGGCGAGGATCACGGCAAGGGCGCGACCCGCTGGCTGTCCATCGCCGGGATTTCCATGCAGCCGTCCGAGTTCCTGAAGCCCGGATTCGTCGCGATGTGCGCCTGGTTCATGGCCGCCGCGCAATCGGTCGGCGGACCGCCGGGTAGGCTTTATTCCTTCATCACCGCCATGGTCGTGGTGATCCTGCTGGCCTTGCAGCCGGATTTCGGGCAGGCCTCGCTGGTGCTGTTTTCCTGGCTGGTGATGTATTTCGTCGCGGGCGCGCCGATGGTGCTGCTGATGTCCGTCATGGGCATCGCGGCACTGGGCGGGTTCTTCGCCTATGGCGCGTCCGAGCATTTCGCCCGGCGGATCAACGGCTTCCTGAACCCCGAAATCGACCCGCGCACCCAGATCGGCTATGCCACCAAAGCCATCCAGGACGGCGGCTTCTTCGGCGTCGGCGTGGGCGAGGGGTCGGTGAAATGGTCGCTGCCCGACGCGCATACCGACTTCATCATTGCCGTCGCGGCCGAGGAATACGGCACCGTCCTGGTGCTGGCGGTCATCACGCTGTACTGCACCATCGTGGTGCGGTCGTTGCTGCGGCTGCTGCGGGAACGCGATCCCTTCGCGCGCATCGCCGGGGCGGGGCTGGCCTGCGCCTTCGGCGTGCAGGCGCTGATCAACATGGGCGTGGCCGTGCGCCTGCTGCCCGCCAAGGGCATGACGCTGCCCTTTGTCAGCTATGGCGGGTCGTCGGTGATCGCATCCGGCATCGCCGCCGGGATGCTGCTGGCCCTGACCCGCACCCGCCCCCAAGGCGAACTGGCCGAGATCCTGCGCCGGGGCCGGGGATGACTGCGCCGCTGGCCTTGATCGCCGCCGGGGGGACCGGCGGGCACATGTTTCCCGCCCAGGCCCTGGCCGAACTGCTGCTGGCCGAGGGCTGGCGCGTCCGCCTGTCCACCGACGATCGGGGCGCGCGCTATGCAGGCGGCTTCCCGGATGCCGTCGAACGCAGCATCGTGCGGTCGGCCACGACCGCGCGCGGCGGGCTGCTGGGCAAGCTGACGGCGCCTTTGAAGATCGCCGCCGGCGTGCTGGCGGCGCGCACCGGCCTGCGCCGCGACCGGCCCGCCGTGGTGATCGGCTTCGGCGGCTATCCGACGATCCCGGCGCTGTCGGCGGCGGTGACGCTGGGGCTGCCCCGGATGATCCACGAACAGAACGGCGTGATGGGCCGCGTGAACCGGCTGTTCGCGCGCCGGGTACAGCGGATCGCCTGCGGCACCTGGCCCACAGACCTGCCCGACGGCGCGACCGCCGTTCATACCGGCAACCCGGTCCGCCAGTCTGTGCTGGACCACGCCGCCGCGCCCTATGCCCCGCCCGGGGACGGGCCGCTGCATCTGCTGGTGATCGGCGGCAGCCAAGGCGCGCGGGTCTTGTCGGACGTGATTCCCGCCGCCGTCGCCGCTCTGCCGGACGACCTGCGCGCCCGCCTGCGCGTCAGCCACCAGGCGCGGGCCGAGGATCGGGACCGGGTGATCGCCGCCTATGCCGATGCCGGGATCGCCGCCGACGTGCAGCCCTTTTTCACCGATGTTCCCGACCGCATCGCCCAGGCCCAGCTTGTCATCAGCCGGTCGGGCGCCTCGTCGCTGGCCGACATCACCGTGATCGGCCGCCCGGCGATCCTGATCCCCTATGCCGCCGCCGCTGGCGACCACCAGACCGCCAATGCGCAATCCCTGGCCGAGGCGGGCGCGGCGCTGATCCATCCCGAATCGGTGCTTGACGCGCCGGGGCTGACGCGCGACATCCGCGCGATCCTGAACGATCCCGCCCGCGCCAGCCAGATGGCCGCCGCCGCCCTGTTCCTGTCCCGCCCCGACGCCGCGCGGCGCCTGTACGACCTTGTCACGGAGATTGCCCGATGAACGCCGCCACCAAACTGCCGCACGAGCTGGGGCCGATCCACTTCATCGGCATCGGCGGCATCGGCATGTCGGGCATCGCCGAGGTGCTGCTGACGCTGGGCTATGACGTGCAGGGCAGCGACGCCAAGAAATCCAAGATTACAGACCGCCTTGAAAAGCTGGGCGCCCGCGTTTTCGAAGGCCAACGGGCCGAAAATATCGGCGCGGCCGGTGTCATCGTCATTTCGACCGCCATCAAGAAGGGCAACCCGGAACTGGAGGAAGCGCGCCGTCGCGGCCTGCCCGTTGTCCGCCGGGCCGAGATGCTGGCCGAACTGATGCGGATGAAGTCGAACATCGCCATCGCCGGAACCCACGGCAAGACCACGACCACCACCATGGTGGCGACGCTGCTGGACGCGGGCGGGCTGGATCCGACCGTCATCAATGGGGGCGTGATCCACGCCTATGGATCGAACGCGCGCGCCGGGGCAGGGGAATGGATGGTGGTCGAGGCCGACGAATCGGACGGCAGCTTCAACCGTCTGCCCGCCGACATCGCCATTGTCACCAATATCGACCCCGAGCATATGGAGCATTGGGGCAGCTTCGACGCGCTGCGCCAGGGTTTCTACAACTTCGCCTCGGGCATTCCGTTCTACGGTCTGGCCGTCTGCTGCACCGACCACCCCGAGGTGCAGGCGCTTGTCGGCAAGCTGACCGACCGCCGCGTCGTGACCTTCGGCTTCAACGCCCAGGCCGATGTGCGGGCGATGAACCTGCGCTATGAAAACGGCATCGCCCATTTCGACATCGCCTTGCAAGGCGAAGGCCCGACCGACACCGGCGACGTGGAAATGATCGAGGGCTGCACCCTGCCGATGCCGGGCGACCACAACGTGTCGAACGCGCTGTCGGCCGTGGCCGTGGCCCGCCACCTGGGCATCAAGAAGGCCGAGATCCGCGAGGCCTTGGCGAAATTCGGCGGCGTCGGGCGGCGCTTCACCCGTGTCGGCGAAGTGGGCGGCGTCACCATCATCGACGACTACGGCCATCACCCGGTCGAAATCGCCGCCGTCCTGAAGGCCGCGCGCCAGGCCACCAAGGGCCGCGTGATCGCGGTGCATCAGCCGCACCGCTTCAGCCGCCTGTCGAACCTGTTCGACGATTTCTGCACCTGCTTCAACGAGGCCGACGTGGTGGCCATCGCCGAGGTCTATGCCGCGGGCGAGGATCCGATCCCCGGCGCCACCCGCGACGACCTGGTGGCGGGGCTGATCGCCCACGGCCACCGCCACGCCCGCGCGATCCTGGACGAGAACGACCTGGAACGGCTGGTCCGCGAGCAGGCCCGGCCCGGCGACATGGTGGTCTGCCTGGGGGCGGGCACGATCTCGACCTGGGCGAACGGTCTGCCGGAACGTTTGCAGGGACGCGCCGCATGATCCACTCGGCGGTCCTTGCGCTGGCGGTGGTGGCGGGCTGGCTGCTTCTGGCGCGGCTGGCCCGAACCCTGCGACCGCGCCAGCGGCAGCGCGCCTTGTGGGCCTTGATCGCCACGGGCGTGCCGATCCTGGGCTGGCTGACCTATACCTGCGGGCCCTTGGCAGGGGTCGGTTTCTTGGCACTGGGCGTGCTGGTGTTGCTCCGATTGCCGCTCAGGCGACGAGCTGGCCTGAACTCCTGATGCTGTTCGAACCCCTTTTCTTCCAAACCGTCATCTTCGCCATCATCGCGCTTGTTGTCGCTTGGGGGGGCTGGACTGGCGTCACGCGCATGGCTGCGCGATCCCTTCGGCCTCTCATGTCGGCGCTTGCCGCGCTGCTGGCCGGGGCAGGGGCCTGTTATCTGATCGGTCAAAGCAAGTCCGGCGTTGATCTGCGTGGCCTGGGGGGAATGCTTCTGTGCCTGCTGTTGCTGCTTGCGGCAGGCTCTCTGGCATTCGGGGCCGCGCTGAGGTGGCTGCATGACGCGACCCGCCGCCGCATCGCCTCCGATCCGGACTGGGCGCCGGCGCGTCCATGGGACATCTGGGGCCTGTGCGCGCTGTCGGTCCTGGCCGTCGGCATCAGCCTTCTGGAGTGATCCCGCGCAGTTGACCCAAGGCCGCCCTCTGGCTACCACGTCCGCCATGATGACCGATCTTCCCCCCGCCCGTGGCACGCTGACCCCCGACCGTCCCCTGGACAGCCTGACCTGGCTGCGCGTGGGCGGTCCCGCCGACTGGCTGTTCCAACCGGCGGACGAGGATGATCTGGCCGATTTCCTGCGCGCCCTCGATCCCAGGGTTCCGGTCTTTCCGATCGGCGTCGGCAGCAACCTGATCGTCCGCGACGGCGGCATCCGGGGGGTGGTGATCCGCCTCGGCCGGGGCTTCAACGGCATCGCGGTCGAAGGCGACCGGGTGATTGCGGGCACCGCGGCACTTGATGCCCATGTCGCGCGCCGGGCGGCGGATGGCGGGCTGGACCTGACCTTCCTGCGCACCATCCCCGGCAGCATCGGCGGCGCCGTGCGCATGAACGCGGGCTGCTATGGCAGCTATGTCGCCGATCACCTGGTCGAGGCCCGCGCCGTGACCCGTGGTGGCGAGCGGATCGTTCTGTCCCCGGACGACCTGCGTTTCGCCTATCGCCACGCCGACCTGCCCGAAGGCTGCGTCCTGACCGAGGCCACCTTCCGCGCATCCCCCGGCGATCCCGACGCGCTGCACCAGAAGATGGCCGACCAGCTTGCCCGGCGCGACGAGACGCAGCCCACCAAGGACCGCAGCGCCGGGTCCACCTTCCGCAACCCGGCCGGGTTCAGCTCGACCGGGCAGGCCGATGATGTCCACGACCTGAAGGCCTGGTCGCTGATCGACCGCGCGGGCCTGCGCGGCCACAGCTGGGGCGGCGCGCAGATGTCGGAAAAGCATCCCAATTTCCTGCTGAACACAGGTGGCGCCACGGCCGCCGAACTGGAAGCCCTGGGCGAACTGGTCCGCCGCCGCGTGCTGGAAGACAGCGGCCACGACCTGCAATGGGAGGTGATCCGCGTGGGAGATCCTCTGCCTGATGCAACCGAGACTTGATCAACGATTCCTTCAACAATCTTTAGCAGATAGCTAAATTTGACCTTTTGCGATTTCCGCGCATCCGCTATTCTTGTCCGATAAGCGCAGGATCGGGACCAACCCGGCCGCGCGGGACAGGAAAATCCCGGACCAACCGGGTCGAAAGGCGAAACGTGGCGGGCAGGTCGAGCAGGACAGCCCATACCGTAGCCGTTCTGATGGGCGGACCCTCGGCCGAACGAGAGGTGTCGCTGTCATCGGGGCGCGAATGCGCGAATGCGCTGCGGGTGGCGGGCTATGAGGTGATCGAGGTCGAACTCGGTTCCGAACGCGGCGGCGATCTGGTCGCCCGCCTGGCCGAACTGCGCGCCGATGTCGTCTTCAACGCCCTGCACGGCCGCTGGGGCGAGGACGGCTGCATTCAGGGCCTGCTGGAATGGCTTGGCCTGCCCTATACCCATTCCGGCGTGCTGGCCTCGGCCCTGGCGATGGACAAGACGCGGGCCAAGGACGCGCTGCGCGCCGCCGGTCTGCCGGTGGTGGACAGCGTGATCGCCGATGCCTGCGACGTGCGCGCCGGCCATGTCCTGCCGCCGCCCTATGTGGTCAAACCCAACGATGAAGGCTCGTCCGTGGGCGTCTATATCGTCCATGACGGCGCCAACCAGCCGCCGCAACTGGCCGACACGATGCCTGCGCGGGTGATGGTCGAAACCTATGCGCCGGGCCGCGAACTGACCACCGCCGTCCTGGGCGACCGCGCCCTGGGCGTGACCGAGATCATCACCGAGGGCTGGTACGACTATGCCGCGAAATATTCGGTGGGCGGTTCGCGCCATGTGATCCCGGCCGATATTCCGGCCGAAATCACCGCGGCCTGCCGGGATTACGCCGTGCGCGCGCACGAGGCGCTTGGCTGCCGGGGCCTGTCGCGCACGGATTTCCGCTGGGACGACAGATGCGGGCTGGATGGGCTGATCCTGCTGGAGGTGAACACCCAGCCCGGCATGACGCCGACCTCGCTTGCCCCGGAACAGGCCGCCCATGCCGGGATGGATTTCCCCGCGCTGATGCGCTGGATGGTCGAGGACGCGCTGTGCCGGATGTGATCGACCACCGCCCGAACCGCCAGCCCCCGTCGCAGCCGAAACGCGACCCGGCGCCGTCGCGGCTGCAATACCGGCTGGAGCGGATGTGGCTGCGCCCGATCTGGCGGCGCGCGGTGCGCGTCGGCGTCCCGGCCTTTCTGGCCGCCATGACGGCGGGGCTGTGGCTGTCCGATCCCGACCGCCGCGCGCTGCTGACCGACGGCGTGCAGCAGATCATGACCAAGGTCCAAAGCCGAGAGGAATTCCAGGTCAGGATCATGACGGTCGAGGGCGCGTCCCCGGTGGTGGACAAGGCGCTGCGGGCGATGCTGCCGGTCGATCTGCCGGCCTCCAGCTTCGACATCGACCTGACCGCGCTGCGCTTGCAGGTGATGCAGCTTGACGTGATCGAATCCATCGACCTGCGCATCAAGCCGGGCGGGATCCTGTCGGCGGTGGTCAAGGAACGCGAACCCGCGATCCTGTGGCGCCATGCCCGCGGGATCGAGATCCTGGACAAGACCGGCCACCGCGTCGCATCCGTCACCGCGCGCGACGTGCGCCCGGACCTGCCGCTGATCGCGGGCGAGGGCGCCGACCTGGCCGTGCCCGAGGCCCTGGCCCTGATCGACGCCGCCGGGCCGATCCTGCCGCGTGTGCGCGGCCTGGTGCGGCGGGGCGAACGCCGCTGGGATCTGGTGCTGGATCACGGCCAGCGGATCATGCTGCCCGCCCAGGGCGCGCTGATCGCGATGGAGGCCGCCATTGCCCTGGATCGCGCCCAGGACATGCTGGGCCGCGACATCGCGGTGGTCGACCTGCGCAACCCCTCTCGCCCGGTGATGCGGCTGGGGATCGACGCGCGCAACACCATCCGCCAGGCGCGGGGCGAGCCGATCCTGGGACCGGACGGCAAGGTTATTCAGGAAGACGACCGGAAGGGGGGTTAGGACGATGGCGGAGTTGTACCAGACGCAGCGGGCTATGCGGAACATCCGCCGGGCGGCCCTGCAACGCGGCGTGATCGGCATCCTGGACATCGGCACGTCCAAGATCGCCTGCCTGGTGCTGCGCTTCGACGGCACCGGCACGTTCCGCGAGACCGACGGCGTGGGACCGATGGCGGGGCAGGTGAATTTCCGCGTGATCGGCGCGGCCTCGACCCGCTCGCGCGGGATGCGGCGCGGTCAGATCGACGTGATGGCTGAAACCGAACGCGCGATCCGCACCGTGGTCGCCGCCGCGCAGAAGGTCGCGGGGGTGCGCGTCGATCACGTCATCGCCTGCCTGTCGGGCGGCCGTCCCGCATCCTATGGCCTGGCCGGGGAAATCACGCTGGAGGCGGGGCGGGTCCACGACCACGACGTGGCCTCGGTCCTGGCCGCCTGCGACGCGCCCGATTTCGGGCGGGGCCGAGAGGTCCTGCACGCCCAGCCGGTGAACTTCGCCGTCGACAACCGCAGCGGGCTGGGCGATCCGCGCGATCATGTCGGCAACCGGCTGGCCTGCGACATGCATGTGCTGACCGTCGATGGCGACGTGATCGGCAATCTGGTCCAGTGCATCCGCCGCTGCGACCTGGAACTGGCGGGCGTGGCCTCGGCCTCTTACGCGTCGGCGCGGGCCTCGCTGGTGGAAGACGAACAGGAACTGGGCGCAGCCTGCATCGACTTTGGCGGCGGCGGCACGGGTGTTTCCATTTTTGTCAAGAAACACATGATCTTCGCGGATAATGTTAACATAGGCGGCCAGCTTGTCACCCAGGACATCGCCCAGGGGCTGCGGGTGCCTTTGCCCGTCGCGGAACGGCTGAAGACCCTGAACGGCGGGGTCGAGGCGACCGGACGAGACGACCGCGACATGCTGGATACCGGCACGGGCAGCGGCGAATGGGACGCCGACCGCCGCCCGGTCAGCCGCGCCGATCTGATCGGCATCATGCGCCCCAGGGTCGAGGAGATCCTGGAAGGCGTGCGCGAAGTGCTGGACGCGGCCGGGTTCGACTCCATGCCCAGCCAGCAGATCGTGCTGACCGGCGGAGGCAGCCAGATCCCCGGCCTGGACGGTCTGGCGGCGCGCATCCTGGGGCCGAACATCCGCTGCGGGCGTCCGCTGCGCATCGACGGGCTGGCGCACCAGTTCACCGATCCGGGCTTTTCCAGTGCCGTGGGGCTGGCGCTGTTCGCGGCCCATCCCCAGGACGAATGGTGGGATTTCGAGATGCCCGCCCACAGCTATCCGACCCGAAGCCTGCGCCGCGCCTATCGCTGGTTCAGGAACAACTGGTGATTTCGGGCCTGACATCGGGGCATCGCGCGGGCGGCGCCCTGTTCAACTGGATTGGCAAGATACCGCCGAAAAGACCTGCAAAGACCACTACATTTTGCGTTTTTGCGCGTTTTTCCAGTGACGCAGCGGCGGTCCGCCGTTAGGATTGGAAGCTGATTACGTGGGATTCGACGGGCGGCAGGACATGACCCGATCGACATAGCAAAAAACAGGCGGAACCATGAACCTCAACCTGATGATGAACGACGAAGACGAGCTGAAGCCCCGGATCACCGTCTTCGGTGTTGGCGGTGCGGGCGGCAACGCGGTCAACAACATGATCGAGAAGAATCTCGACGGGGTCGAGTTCGTGGTCGCCAACACCGATGCCCAGGCGCTGTCCAGCTCTCGCGCGTCGAACCGCATCCAGATGGGGCCGAAAGTGACCGAGGGGCTGGGCGCGGGGGCCAAGCCCGCCATCGGCGCCAAGGCCGCCGAGGAAACCATCGAGGATATCGTCGATCACCTGATGGGCGCGCACATGTGCTTCATCACCGCGGGCATGGGCGGCGGCACCGGCACCGGCGCCGCGCCGATCATCGCCCAGGCCGCGCGCGAGATGGGCATCCTGACCGTCGGCGTCGTGACCAAGCCCTTCCAGTTCGAAGGCACCAAGCGGATGCGCCAGGCCGACGAGGGGATCGAGGCGCTGCACAAGGTCGTCGACACGCTGCTGATCATCCCCAACCAGAACCTGTTCCGCATCGCCAACGAAAAGACCACCTTCACCGAAGCCTTCGCGATGGCCGACGACGTTCTGTATCAGGGCGTCAAGGGTGTGACCGACCTGATGGTCAAGCCTGGCCTGATCAACCTCGACTTCGCCGACGTGCGTTCGGTCATGGACGAGATGGGCAAGGCGATGATGGGCACGGGCGAGGCGTCGGGCGAAAACCGCGCCCAGGAAGCCGCCGAACGCGCCATCGCCAACCCCCTGCTGGACGAGGTCAGCCTGAACGGCGCCAAGGGCGTGCTGATCAACATCACCGGCGGCTATGACATGACCCTGTTCGAACTGGACGAGGCCGCGAACGTCATCCGCGACAAGGTGGACAGCGACGCCAACATCATCGTCGGCTCGACGCTGGATCCCGACATGGACGGGTCCATCCGCGTATCGGTCGTGGCGACCGGCATCGACGCCGCCGCCGCCGTGGCCGAGGTTCCGGCCCCCCGCCGGTCCATGGCCGAACCGCTGACCCAAAACCCCGCGGTCTCGCAAAAGGTCGAAACCGCGTCCCAGCAGGACGACCTGCCGCCGCGCCGCGTGGCCCCGCCGGTCGTGGAAACCCGCCCCGCTGCCGCCCCCGCAGCGCGGGCCGAGGACGACATGCCTGCCCCCGCCTATCAGCGCAAGGAACCCGCGCAGCCGATGATGCTGAACGTCAACGACGACGCCGGTTTCATCGCGCCGCGCGCGCCGCAGGGCGCATCGCGCGGCCAGGCCTCGCCCGAGACGCTGGAGCGTCTGCGCCGCGCGGTCGAACACAAGGGCGAGCGTCAGCAGCCCCAGCCCGCGCCGCAAGCGGCCGAACCCGCCCGCAACCAAAGCCGCATGGCGGGGCTGGGCCGGATGCTGGAACGGATGGCGGGCCATGCCGACCAGGGCGCACCGAAGCCTCCGGCGGCCTCGATTTCCGAACGGGTCAACGAACGCGTGGCGGTCCGCGCGCGCCAGCAGGAAACCGATTTCGACGATCTGGCCAGCCCTGATGCGGCAGGCGACAATGTGGAAATCCCGGCTTTCCTGCGCCGCCAGGCCAACTGAACCTGTCACGAAAATGATACGGGAAGGGCCGCGTCATGCGGCCCTTTTCCATTGCGGCGCTGCTTGAACGAATGACGCCACGCATCGCCCGTGCCGAATGTTTCATGCCGTCACAATTCGTTAATTGAACGCCTGCCTCCCAAGGCCTAGGTCAACCGTTACAGCGATGGACCTTTCCGTTGCGACACGAGTCAGAGGCAGGTTGTCATGCAGGCGACGTTGAAAAAAGCGGTGATGTTTCAGGGCGTGGGTCTGCACTCGGGCGCCCCGGCTCGGCTGGAAATCCATCCCGCCCCGGCCGGTCACGGCATCGTCTTCCGGCGCACCGACCTGAACCCCGTCGTGGACATTCCCGCCCGCTGGGATCACGTCACGCCGTCCCGGCTGTGCACCCTGATGGACGACGGCAAGGGCAACACCCTGTCCACCGTTGAACACGTCATGGCGGCCCTGGCCGGAACCGGCATCCACAACGCCTTGGTCAAGGTCGACGGCCCCGAGGTTCCGATCCTCGACGGATCGGCGGCCCCTTTCGTGCGCGGCATCCTGCGCGCCGGGATCCTGCTGCAACAGGCCGACCTGCGCGCCATCCGCGTGCTGCGCCCCGTCGAGGTGCGCGAGGGAGAGGCTTTTGCCCGGCTGGCCCCGGCCGACCACCTGGAAATCGACTTCCAGATCGACTTTGCGGATGCCGCCATCGGCCATCAGGAAAAGCGGCTGGACATGGCCAATGGCGCCTTCCTGCGCGAACTGGCCGACAGCCGGACCTTCTGCCGCCAGGCGGATGTGGATGCGATGCGCAAGAACGGGCTGGCCCTGGGCGGCACCTATCTGAACGCGGTGGTGGTGGATGGTGCGCGGGTGCTGTCGCCCGGCGGCCTGCGCCACCAGGACGAGGCCGTGCGCCACAAGATGCTGGATGCCATGGGCGATCTGGCATTGGCGGGCGCTCCGCTGCTGGCGCGCTATACCGGCCATCGCGCGGGTCATGCGATGACCAACCGCCTGCTGCGCGCCTTGTTCGCCGATCCGACCGCATGGCGTTGGGAGACCTGTTCCCCCGCGTTGGAGGACCGCCTGCCGGGCGCGGGCGTCGCCGCCTATGACCTGGCGGCGACGGCCTGGGGTGGCCGCTTAGGCGGCCTTCCGCAACGTCAAGCCATGCCGTAAAACGCGGGTGAAATTCAACGGATTGCCATTTTGCGCCCCCTGATGTTCTGTGCTAGAGGGTCCGGGCAGCGCGGCCCGGATGGGGCGGCTGCAAGGAAGAAGTCACAGGCAGGGTGAATATGGCGCGCTCGAAATTCTCGGCTTCCGTGATGGCGGCGGTTCTGGCGGGTCTGGTGCTGACGGGCTGTGGCAGGGGCGGGACCGATTCCGACAAGCAGAACCTGGACCGCTTCACCGCCGAGGAAATCTACAAGCGCGGCGAATTCGAGCTGGAAAACAGCCGCAAGCCGGAAGACGCGGTGTTCTATTTCGCCGAGGTCGAGAGGCTGTATCCCTATTCCGAATGGGCCAAGCGCGCGCTGATCATGCAGGCCTATTCCAACCACCGCGCCCAGAACTATGAAGAAGCGCGCAGCGCCGCGCAGCGGTTCATCGACACCTATCCCGGCGACGAGGATGCGGCCTATGCCCAGTATCTGCTGGCCTTGTCCTATTACGACCAGATCGACGAAGTGGGCCGGGACCAGGGCCTGACCTTCCAGGCGCTTCAATCGCTGCGCACCGTGATCGAGCAATATCCCGACAGCGAATATGCGCGCAGTTCGATCCTGAAATTCGACCTGGCCTTCGACCACCTGGCCGCCAAGGAAATGGAGATCGGGCGCTATTACCTGAAGCGCGGGCATTATGCCGCCGCGATCAACCGTTTCCGCGTCGTGGTCGAGGAATTCCAGACCACCGGCCAGACGCCCGAGGCGCTGCTGCGGCTGGTCGAGGCCTATCTGGCCCTGGGCCTGACGGACGAGGCGCAGACGGCCGGGGCGATCCTGGGCCATAACTTCCAGTCCTCGCCCTTCTATCAGGACGCCTATGGCCAGTTGCGCGGCCGCGGATTGGCGCCCGAGGCGCGGGGCGACAACTGGTTGAACAACGTCTATCGCCAGATGATCCAGGGACGGTGGCTGTAACGGGCGGGGTCGGGCCTCGCGCTGCAAGGATTACTGATGCTGCGTTCGCTGGACATCCGCAACATGCTGCTGATCGACCGGCTGGACCTGTCCTTCGGTCCCGGCCTGAACGTGCTGACCGGCGAAACCGGGGCGGGCAAGTCGATCCTGCTGGACTGCCTGGGCTTCGTGTTGGGCTGGCGCGGGCGGGCCGATCTGGTCCGCCAGGGCGCCAGCCAGGGCGAGGTGACAGCGGTGTTCGATCTGCCCGCCGCCCATCCCGCGCGCACTGTCCTGGCCGATGCCGGGATCACGCTGGATGATGACGACCTGATCCTGCGCCGTGTGAACGGCGGCGACGGGCGCAAGACCGGCTTTGTCAACGACCGCCGCGTCTCGGGAGAGGTGCTGCGGTCGCTGTCGGATACGCTGGTCGAACTGCACGGCCAGCATGACGACAGGGGCCTGCTGAACCCGCGCGGCCACCGGGCGCTGCTGGACGCCTTCGGGGCCATCGACCTGGCCCCAGTGCGCGCCGCCTGGGCCGCGCGCCGCACCGCCCGCCGTGCCCTGGACGAGGCCGAGGCCCGCCTGACCGCAGCGCGGGCCGAAGAGGATTTCCTGCGTCATGCCGTCGCCGAACTGGACGACCTGTCCCCAGAGGCAGGCGAGGAGGCGGTTCTGGACACCCGCCGCCGCGCCATGCAGGGCGCCATCCGCATCCGCGAGGATGTGGCCCGCGCCCTGAAGATGCTGGGCGGCGAGGGGGCCGAGGGCGCGATGCTGGACGCGACCCGCTGGCTGGAAGGCGCTGCCGACCGGGCCGAGGGGCGGCTGGACGAGCCTTTGGCCGCACTGTCCCGCGCCCTAGTCGAACTGGGCGAGGCGCATCGCGGGGTCGAGGATGCGCTGTCCGCGCTGGACGTGGATCCGTCGCAGCTTGAGGCGACCGAGGAACGGTTGTTCGCCTTGCGCGCGCTTGCCCGCAAGCACAACGTCCTGGCCGACGACCTGGCCGGGCTGGCCGACGAACTGCGTGCCCGCCTGGGCCAGATCGACGCCGGAGAGGCGCAGATCGCCGCCCTGCGCCGCGCGGTCGAGGATGCCGAGGCCGGTTATGATGCCGAAGCGGATGAGGTCACACAGGCGCGCAGCCAGGCCGCCGCTGCCCTGGACTGCGCCGTGACGGCGGAACTGGCGCCATTGAAGATGGATCGTGCGGTCTTTCAGACCATCGTCGCGCCCGGCGAACCCGGACCTGACGGGCGAGACGACGTGGCCTTCACCGTCGCCACCAATCCTGGCGCGCCTGCGGGGGCCTTGAACAAGATCGCATCGGGCGGGGAATTGTCGCGCTTCCTGCTGGCGCTGAAGGTCTGCCTGGCGCGCGGCAATGACGCGCTTGTGCTGATCTTCGACGAGATCGACCGGGGCGTCGGCGGGGCGACGGCGGACGCGGTGGGCCGGCGCCTCAAGCGGCTGTCCGAGGATGCGCAGGTGCTGGTCGTCACCCATTCCCCGCAAGTGGCGGCCTTGGGCGCGCATCATTTCAGGGTGTCGAAATCGGTGCATGACGACATGACGACCTCGACTGTGGCGGCGCTGACGCCGCCCCAGCGGGTCGAGGAGATCGCCCGGATGCTGTCGGGCGACCGCATCACCGATGCCGCCACCGGCGCGGCACGGGCGCTGTTGCAGGGCTGATGCGCCGCCCTAGGTGGTGATGAAGTCCCGCACGAATTCGGTGGCGGGCTTGGCGCGGATGTCCTGGGGCTTGCCGATCTGTTCGATCCGGCCCATCGACATCACCACCACCAGGTCGGCCAGCTCCATCGCCTCGTCCTGGTCATGGGTCACGAAGACCGTGGTCAGGCCGGTTTCGTCATGGATGTCGCGCAGCCCCTGGCGCAATTCGCGGCGGACCTTGGCGTCAAGCGCGCCGAAGGGTTCGTCCAGCAGCAGCATCCGAGGCTCGATCGCCAGGGCGCGCGCCAGGGCGACGCGCTGGCGCTGCCCACCCGACAATTGCGTGGGATAGCGCCCAGCGATGTCGGGCAGCTGGATCAGATCCAGCAGCTTGGTCACGCGGCGGGTGATCTCGGCCTTGGGGGGACGCTGGCTGCGGGGCCGGGCGCGCAGGCCATAGGCGATGTTGTCGAAGACCGTCATGTGCCGGAACAGCGCATAGCTTTGGAACACGAAGCCCGCGCGGCGGTCCTGCACGCTCATCCCCGTGGCGTCCTGGCCGTTGAACAGCACCCGCCCCGAGGTCGGGAATTCCAGCCCGCCCAGGATCCGCAGCAGCGTGGTCTTGCCCGAGCCCGACGGCCCCAGCAGCGCGACCAACGCGCCCGAGGGGATGTTCAGCGACACCGGATGCAGCGCCGTGGTGCCGCCGAAGGTCTTGGCGATTTCGTCGATGTCGATATGCATGAACGGCCTCCTCAGTGGCGGCGGATGGCGGCAAGCTGGTCGGCGTGGCGCAGTTCCAGCAGGGTTTTCAGAAGCAGGGTGACAAGCGCCAGCGCGGTCAGCAGCGCGGCCATGCTGAAGGCGGCGACGGACAGGTATTCGTTGTACAGCATCTCGATGGTGATCGGCATGGTCGCGGTCTGGCCGCGGATCTTGCCCGACACCACCGCGACGGCGCCGAATTCGCCCATCGCGCGCGCCGTGCACAGCAGCGTGCCGTAAAGCAGCGCCCAGCGGATATTCGGCAGCGTCACGGTCCAGAAGGTCCGCCAGCCCGAGGCGCCCAGGGTCAGGGCGGCCTCTTCCTCGGCCCGGCCCTGTTCGATCATCACCGGAATCAGTTCGCGCGCGACAAAGGGGAAGGTCACGAAGACCGTCGCCAGAACGATGCCCGGAATGGCGAAGACGATGGGCCAGCCATGGGCGACGAGGAAGCCGCCGACCAGCGAGTTGGCGCCGAACAGCAGCACGATGCACAGACCCGCCACGACCGGGCTGACGCTGAAGGGCAGGTCGATCAGGGTGATCAGGAAAGCCTTGCCGCGAAAGTCGAACTTGGTGATCAGCCAGGCGGCGGCGATGCCGAAGACGGCGTTCAGCGGCACGGCGATGGCGGTGATCAGCAGGGTCAGGCGGATCGCCGACCGGGCGTCGCGGTTGCCCAGGGATTCGACGGCCGCCAGCCAGCCGTTCTTCAAGGCCTCGGCAAAGACCACGGCCAGCGGGGCGAAGACCAGGATGGCCAGCCCGGCGACGGCGATCGCGATCAGGGCGATGCGCAGGGCGGGCGTTTCTTCGGTCGCGCTGCGGAAGGCGCGGGGGCGGGGCAGGGACGCGTCAGACATGGCCCATCTTTCTTCGGCTGACGATCTGGATCAGGTTGATCGCCAGCAGCATCGCGAAGGAAATCACCAGCATGGCGATGCCGATGGCGGCGGCGGCGTCATAGTTGAATTCCTCAAGCTGGATGACGATCAGCAGCGGCGCGATTTCGGTGCGCAGCGGAATGTTGCCCGCGATGAAGATGACCGACCCGTATTCCCCGACCGCGCGGGCCAGGGCCAGGGCAAAGCCGGTCAGCGCGGCGGGCGTCAGCATCGGCAGGATCACATGGCGCAGCGTGTACAGGCGGGACGCGCCCAGGGTCGCGGATGCCTCTTCGATCTCTCGGTCGATCTCCTCGACCACCGGCTGGACGGTGCGGGTGACGAAGGGCAGACCCACGAAGACCAGGGCAATGAAGATGCCCGCCTGGGTATAGGCGATCTTCAGGCCCAGGGATTGCGCCAGGCTGCCGAAGGCCCCGTTCGGGGCATAGAGCGCGGTC
Source organism: Paracoccus sp. 22332 (assembly GCF_052045125.1). Taxonomy (NCBI): domain Bacteria; kingdom Pseudomonadati; phylum Pseudomonadota; class Alphaproteobacteria; order Rhodobacterales; family Paracoccaceae; genus Paracoccus; species Paracoccus sp. 22332. Next base: position 83,092 of record NZ_JBQEOI010000010.1, on the reverse strand, counting down.
AGCGCGATCCCCGCCACGGCGGTCGGCAGCGCGAAGGGCAGGTCGACGGCGGCGTCCAGAAGGCGCTTGCCGGGAAAGCGGTACCGGACCAGTACCCAGGCCAGCACCACACCGAAGACCAGGTTGAAGATCGCCGCCAGCAGCGACAGCTTGAAGGACAGCAGCAGCGCAGCCTGGACGCGTTCGCGCGCCACCACGGCCAGGACATTGGACAGACCGAAATTGACGCCCTGCAACAGCAGGGCGCCGATCGGCAGCAAGACGACGATGGACAGCATCGCCAGGGTGATGCCCCCTGACAGGCCAAGGCCGGGCATCGCGGTCCTGTGGATCAGGGGGCGGGCGGCCATGGTCACTTGGCCACGTAGATCTGGTCGAAGATGCCGCCTTCACCGAAATGTTCGGGCTGAACCTTCTTCCAGCCGCCGAAATCCTCGATGCTGACCAGATCCAGTTTCGGAAAGCGGGCCACGTCCTCGGGGTCGGCGGCGCTGTCGTCCCAGGCGCGGTAGAAATGCTTGAAGGCAAGCGCCTGGCCCTGCGGCGAATACAGGAAGTCCAGATAGGCCGCTGCCAGTTCGCGCTGCGCGTCGTTGGCGATGTTGCCCTCGACGATTGCGACCGGGGGTTCCGCCAGGACCGAGACCGAGGGCACGACGATGTCGAACTGATCCTCGCCGATCTCCTCAAGCGCCAGATAGGCCTCGTTTTCCCAGGCCAGCAGCACGTCGCCGATGCCGCGTTGGGCAAAGGTGGTGGTCGAACCGCGCGCGCCGGTATCCAGCACCGGGACGTGCTTGAACAGCTCGCCCACGAAGGCCTGCGGATCCTGGCCGTTCTTTTCCGCCCAGGCCCAGGCCGCCAAGTAGTTCCAGCGCGCGCCGCCCGAGGTCTTGGGGTTCGGCGTGATCACCTCGACCCCGTCCTTCACCAGATCGCCCCAGTCGGCGATGCCCTTGGGGTTCCCCTCGCGCACCAGGAACACGATGGTCGAGGTATAGGGGCTGGAATTGTGCGGCAGCTTCGACTGCCAGTCGGCGGGCAGCTTGCCGGTTTCCGCGATCTTGTCGATGTCCGAGGCCAGGGCCAGCGTCACCACTTGGGCGTTCAGCCCGTCGATCACCGCGCGGGCCTGCGCGCCCGACCCGCCATGGCTGGTCTCGATGGTCGGGGCCTCGTGCCCGTCGGCAGTCCATTTTTCGGCAAAGGCGGCGTTCACGTCGCGATACAGTTCGCGGGTTGGGTCATAGCTGACGTTCAGCAGCGTTTCGGCGGATGCCGGGACCGCGATGGCCAAAGCCAGCACGATGGCCGACAGCGAGGCGCCGATGCGGCTGGTTTTCGATGTGGTCATGGACCGTTTCTCCTGAAGAACTGCGTCGGTTATCGGTGGGTGCGGGTGGCGAGGGATTCGATCCGCGCCTCCCACAGGTCGGGATCGCGCCCCTCCAGCAGGGACGCGGCCGCCGCCTGGGGTTCCCGGCTGAGCGCCAGAAGCGGCGCGCCGTTGACGCGGTGGACCTGTCCGGTGCGGCGGTCGATCAGTCTGACCGAATAAAGCGGCCGCGATGCGGCGCCGATATCTTGACCCTGGATCGTCATCTCCGCTCCTCTGACTCGCTGGCGTCGTATTCCCTAAATAACGACGGGAGAAGTCGTGTTTATCAAGAGCAGAGATCTGCTGAAATTGGCAGGGTTGGGAGAATAAAATTCTAACTCAGGACAGAAAAAGGCCCGCCTTTTCGGGGCGGGCCGTCCCTCGCATCCTGGGGGCTGGTCAGGCCTGGATCACCTTGTCCAGCACCGTCCGCAGCCGGGCGACCGTGCCGTCCACGTCCTTCAGCTTGTCCAGCCCGAACAGGCCCAGCCGGAACGTGGAAAACGCGTCGCCTTCGTTCACGGCCAACGGCACGCCGGCGGCGATCTGCATGCCTTCCGCCGCGAATTTCCGGCCGTTCCTGATGTCGGGATCGTCGGTATAGCTGACCACCACCCCCGGCGCGGTGAAACCCGGCGCCGCGACCGAGCGGATACCGCGTTCGGCCAGCAGGTCGCGCACGGCATTGCCCAGCCGCCATTGCGCATCCCGCGCGGCGTCGAATCCCATCGCGCGCGTTTCCTCCATCGCGTCGCGCAGGCCCAGCAGGGCGTCGGTCGGCATGGTCGCGTGATAGGCGTGGCCGCCGTCTTCATAGGCCGCCATGATTGCGCGCCATTTCTTCAGATCCAGGGCGAAGCTGTTGCTGTCCGTCGCGGCCAGCCGTTCCGCCCCGTGATCCGACAGCATCACCAAGCCTGCGGCGGGCGATGCCGACCACCCCTTCTGCGGGGCCGAGATCAGCACGTCCACGCCCGTTGCCTTCATGTCCACCCAGATCGCGCCCGACGCGATGCAGTCCAGCACCATCAGCGCGCCGACCTGATGCGCGGCGTCCGACAGCGCGCGGATATAGTCGTCGGGCAGGATCAGCCCGGCCGAGGTTTCGACATGGGGCGCAAAGACCGCATCGGGCCGGGTGTCGCGGATCTTGGCCACGACTTCCTCGATGGGCGGGGGCGCGAAGGCGGGCTGCGGCTCGTTGCCCGCAGGGCGGGCCATGGCGACGGTCGTTTCCCGCGCAAAGCCGCCCATCTCGAAGATCTGGCTCCAGCGATAGCTGAACCAGCCGTTCCTGACGATCAGCGCATGGCCGGTGCCGAACTGGCGGGCGACCGATTCCATCGCATAGGTTCCGCCGCCCGGCACGATGGCGACCTGGGACGCGCCATAGACCTGTTTCAGGGTGGCGGACAGGTCGCGCATCACCTGCTGGAATCGCTGCGACATGTGGTTCAGCGACCGATCGGTGAACACGACCGAGAATTCGTCCAGGCCATCGGGGTCGATGTCGGGGTGAAGATGGGGCATCGCATTCTCCTGTCCAAGCCTGGTGCAGGTTAGCGCCTGCCGCCCGATGCCGCCAGACAGCCAAAGGCCGCAGGCATCAGCCGGGGGCAAGCGCGCCCAGGCCGACGGCGATCATCACCGCTGCCGCCACGTAACGCGAAACCCGCGCCGCTGCGAAGCTGCGCCCGCGCATGGCCGATGAAAACAGGATCGCCAGAAAGGAATACCAGATCACGCTTTGGACGATAATCAGAATGAATATCTCGGCATAGACATATTCGGGTGCGGCGGCGGGAATGGCGGCCAGGAAGGTGCCCAGCCAGAAGGCGATGGCGACAGGATTGGCAAGGGCCGTCAGCAGACCCAGCAGAAAGGGCTGGCGGCCCATCATCCCGCCGCGCCGCATGGGGCAGGCGGTCAGCATGCGCAGCCCCATCCGGACCAGATACAGCGCCGCCAGAACCCGCAGGCCCAGGAAAACCTGGCCGTCCCGGTCCGCCACCGCATCCGCGCCCAACAGCGCCAGGCCGACCCACAGCCCGGTCGCCGCGACGACGCCCGCCGCGACTGAAAGCCCCTCCCGTCGCGTCCCCGCACTGGCCGCGCAGCAGATTGCCAAGGTATTCGGACCGGGCGTCATCGCTATCGCCAGATGCAGCCCGGAGATCAGGAACAGGGTCGCAAAAACGTCCATCGTTAAAAACCCGCAGGAACGATTTATATTAATAGAAAAGCGTCTATTTTAATATGAATTAATATTCCGGCATATTCGCGGCTTGACCGGAAATGCCCGCGCCCCCCCCTTGCGGCCCCCCCGCCCGCGCGACTACCTTTGGCCCGACAGCAACATCGCAGGTTCTTCATGCGCATCGGCATTCTTCAATGCGGCCAGGCGCCCGCCGAATTGAGGCAGGATATGGGCGACTATCCCGACATGTTCGTCCGGCTTCTGGACGGACGCGGCTTCGAATTCCGCACCTGGGATGTCGAGGCGATGGACTTTCCCGCATCCGTCCACGACGCCGACGGCTGGCTGCTGACCGGATCGCGGCACGGCGCATACGAGGATCACGCCTTCATCCCGCCGCTGGAACGCTTCATCCGCGAGGCCTATGACGCCGCCGTGCCGCTGGTCGGCATCTGCTTCGGCCACCAGATCATCGCGCAGGCGCTTGGCGGCACGGTCGTCAAGCATCCTGGCGGCTGGTCGGTCGGCACGCAGGATTACGATTTCGACGGCGAGACCGTGCGCCTGAACGCCTGGCACCAGGATCAGGTGGTGGCCCTGCCCAAGGATGCGCAGGTGGCGGGGCGCAGCGCGTTTTGCGAAAACGCTGCGCTGATCTATGGCGACCGCGCCTATACCGTGCAGGCGCATCCCGAATTTTCCGACGACTTCATCCGGGGGCTGATGGACAAGCGCGGGCAGGGCGTCGTGCCGCAGGATCTGCTTGACCAGGCCTCTGACCGGATGGGCGAACCGAAAGGCTCGGCCAGTGTCGCCGACCGGATCGAGGCGTTCTTCAAGCAGCCCCGCGCGATCAGCAGGGGTGCCGCATGAGCGACTGGATCGACAGACTGCCCCAGGCCGCCCGCGATTTCGTGGCCGGTCGGCGCCTGGACGAGGTCGAATGCATCCTGGCCGACATCGCGGGCGTCGCGCGCGGCAAGGCGATGCCCGCGTCGAAATTCGCGCGGCAGGAAAAATTCTATCTGCCGAACTCGATCTTCCTGCAAACGATCACCGGGGAATGGGCCGACAATCCGGCGGGGGCGTTCACCGAACCCGACATGATCCTGACGCCCGATTTCAGCACCGCGACCGCCGCGCCCTGGACGGCGGACTGGACGCTGCAAGTCATCCACGACGCCTATGACCAGCAGGGCAACCCGGTGCCCATCGCCCCGCGCAACGTGCTGAAGCGCATCGTCGGGCTGTATGCGGAACGCGGCTGGAAGCCCGTCGTCGCCCCGGAAATGGAGTTCTTCCTGGTCGCCCGCAACATCGACCCGAACCAGCCGATCATTCCGCCGATGGGGCGCACCGGCCGTCGCGCGGCGGCCAAGCAGGCCTATTCCATGTCGGCGGTGGACGAATACGGCAAGGTCATCGACGACATCTACGACTTCGCCGAGGCGCAGGGATTCGAGATCGACGGCATCTTGCAGGAAGGCGGCGCGGGGCAGGTGGAAATCAACCTCAACCATGGCGATCCGGTGGCCCTTGCCGACGAGATCTTCTATTTCAAGCGCCTGATCCGCGAGGCCGCGCTGCGCCACGACTGTTTCGCCACCTTCATGGCCAAGCCGATCGAGGGTGAACCCGGCAGTGCCATGCACATCCATCATTCGGTCATCGACGTGGCGACGGGGCAGAACCTGTTCTCGGACGAGAAGGGGCGCGAGACGCCGCAGTTCCTGCATTTCATCGCCGGGATGCAGAAGCACCTGCCCGCCGCCGTGGCGCTGCTGGCGCCATACGTGAACAGCTATCGCCGCTATGTCCCGGACTTTGCCGCGCCGATCAACCTGGAATGGGGCCGCGACAACCGCACCACCGGGCTGCGGGTGCCGATCTCGTCCCCCGAGGCGCGGCGGGTGGAAAACCGGCTGGCGGGCATGGACTGCAACCCCTATCTGGGCATCGCCGCCAGCCTCGCCTGCGGTTATCTGGGACTGGTCGAGGCCGAAAATCCGCGCGGCGAATGCCTGGGCGACGCCTATATGTCTTCGCAGGACGAACTGCCCTACAACCTGGGCGACGCGCTGGACATCATGTCCGAAAGCGCGCCGATGCGCAGTGTCCTGGGCGAGGATTTCGCGGCGGTCTATGAATCCGTGAAGCGCAACGAATACAAGGAATTCTTGCAGGTCATCAGCCCTTGGGAACGCGAACACCTGCTGCTGAACGTATGAAGCTGCTCTATGCCAACGACCGGCGCGGGGAATATCCGCCCAGCGTCTATGCCCAGACCAGCGATCTGCTGGACCGTTTCCCGCCGCTGAAAGGCGAGACGCGCGCCGATGTCGCGGTGGTGGGGGCGGGCTATACCGGCCTGTCCGCCGCGTTGCATCTGGCGCGGGCAGGGCGCGACGTGGTGCTGGTCGATGCACAGCGGGTGGGGTTCGGCGCGTCGGGGCGCAACGGCGGGCAGATCGGGTCGGGCCAGCGGCAAGAGGTGGACTGGCTGGAACGCCAGTTCGGCCGCCCGACCGCGCGCCGCCTGTGGGATCTGGCCGAGGATGCCAAGGCGCTGACCCGCGCGCTGGCGGCGGAATCGGGCGTGCCGATCCGCGACGGCGTGGCCCATGCCTGCCGCTCGGCCTCCGAGGTGGACCACAGCGCCCGCATGGCCGCGCATCTGGCTGCGTATTACGATTACGACCGCGTGCAGCCGTTGGATCGGGACGCGATGGCGGCGCATCTGGGAAGCACGGCCTATGCGGGCGGCGACCTGGACCGGGGCGCGGCGCATGTCCATCCGCTGGCCTTGGCGCTTGGCATGGCGCGGCTGGCCGTGGCGGCAGGGGTGCGCATCCATGAGGGCACCCATGTCCACCGCATCGAACACGGCAGCGCCACGGGCAAAAGCCGCGTCTTGTGCGACACCGGCAGGATCCTCTGTGATCAGGTGATCCTGGCCGGGAACGGCTATCAGGGGCGGCTGGACGGCAAGGTCGCGGCGAGGGTCATGCCGATCAACAATTACATCGTCTCGACCACGCCGCTGGGCGATGATTTCTCCGAGATCCTGCCGCAGCGCATCGCCGTGGCCGACACCAAGTTCGTGGTGAATTACTGGCGGCTGGACGACGACCGCCGCCTGATCTTCGGCGGGGGGGAAACCGCGACCTATCGGTTCCCCAGGGACATCGCGGCGCTTGTGCGCCCGCATCTGCTGTCGGTCTATCCGCAACTGCGCGACGTGGCGATCACCCATGCCTGGGGCGGCACGCTGGCGATCACCATGAACCGGATGCCGCATTTCGCCCGGCCCGCCCCGAACTGCCTGTCGGCTGGGGGATACAGCGGGCATGGGGTGGCGCTGGCGACGCTGGCGGGCAGGCTGATAGCCGATGCGGTGGCGGGGCAGTCGGACGGCTTCGACGCCATGGCGGCGATCCCGACGCGGCCCTTTCCCGGCGGCACCATGCTTCGCAGCCCGCTGCTGGTCGCTGGAATGGCCTGGTACGGGTTGCGGGACCGGCTGGGATTCTAGCGCCCGCCCGCGACGCGCTGGCGCTGGATGGCGGATTCGCGGTCGGTCACGCCCAGCAACCCGGCCACCAGTCGGATCGCCGCTTCCTCTTGCGCGGTGCGCCGGTCGTCGGCCAGAGAGATTTCCCACATCGCCCCGATGATGCCCATCCGATCTTCAAGCGAGACGCGGCTCTTGATCAGGCGGGTGAAGCGGACGGTATCGGGGGCCTCGGCTTCGATCATCTCGGCCACGGCGCGGCGTTCGGCGGCGTCGATCGGGCCAAGGCCGTGCAACTGCCCCAGCACCTGATCGATGCGCATCCGTTCCGAGGCGTGATAGTGATCGTCCGCACGCGCCACGCGCACCAGCAGCGCGGCCACCGCAACCTCGGCATCGTCCGTCGCCAAGGGCCGCGGAGCGGGGTCTTCTGTGAACAGGCGGTCCAACAGATTGCGAAACATGCCCCCATCTTACGGCGTTGCGCCCGTCATTCAAGATTTAAGGGTATCACTTTTCTTTTGTTATACCTTGCGTTGATTGACCGATCAGAAACGCCGCCCCGCCAATCAATAGCGTTGCGGCACATAAAGGTCGCGCGGCAGCACGTCGCGTTCGTAATCCGGGTTGAACACGCGGTCGGGCAGGGTCACGTCCTCGTGCTCGACATCGGTATAGGGGATCAGGCTCAGCAGGTGGCTCATGCAGTTCAGCCGCGCGCGCTTCTTGTCGTTGGCCTCGACGATATACCAGGGCGCCTCGGGGATGTTGGTGTGTTCCAGCATGTCCTCTTTCGCCTTGGTATAGGCTTCCCAGCGGACGCGCGATTGCAGGTCCATGGGCGACAGCTTCCACTGTTTCAGGGGATCGTGGATGCGCATCAGGAAGCGCAGCTGCTGTTCCTCGTCGGTGATCGAGAACCAGTATTTCACCAGCCGGATCCCCGACCGGACCAGCATCCGTTCGAATTCGGGAACGTCCTGGAAGAACTGGTCCACCTGGTCCTCGGTCGCGAATCCCATCACGCGTTCCACGCCCGCGCGGTTGTACCAGCTGCGGTCGAACAGCACGATCTCGCCGCCCGCGGGCAGGTGGGGGACGTAGCGCTGGAAATACCACTGGGTCTTTTCCCGATCCGAGGGAGCGGGCAGGGCCACGGTCCGCACCACGCGGGGGTTCAGCCGCTGGCTGATGCGCTTGATGGCGCCCCCCTTGCCGGCGCTGTCGCGGCCCTCGAAGATGACGACGACCTTTTCCTTGGTATGCGCCACCCAGTCCTGCAACTTGATCAACTCGGTCTGCAACCGCAGCAATTCGCGGAAATACAGCTTGCGGTCCATCTGGTCGGGCCGCTTTTCGCGATAGATGCGGCGAATCTCCTCGGAGAGGACGGCGTCCTCAAGTTCGATCTCGTAATCCTCGTCCAGGGTTTCCAGAAGCTCGGCTTCCAGCCAGTCCTTGGGTTCGTCGGTCATGGTCAACTCCGGCAATGCGAGGGTCCGTCTACGGCGGGAATGTAACGATGATGCGGCAGTCAGCGACCGAACCGCGCGGCGCAGGCCGGGGTGACGGCCAGGACGAAATTGCCGCGCCCCCCGTCGACGGTGCCGCACCATTGGCCGGTGACGGTGAACAGGCTGCGCGTGCCGCGCGCGGGGCGATAGGCGACGCGGCGGCCGGCCACGTCGAACAGGTTCAGCACGCCGCCCTGGTTGGTCGCGTAATATCCCAGCACGCCGCCGTCGCCGGTGATGATCAGCCGCCGTTCGTTGTCGGGGTTCGAAGGGCGGTTCTGCCAGGCGGTGCCGGAATTGGCGGTATTGCCCGATGAATTCCACGCCGCGTTCGGGGAATTGGCCGGGCGTGCCGGATTGTTCGCCGGATGGCCGGGGCCAAGGTCGAAGGGCAGCCGGGTCTGGTCCAGCACGATCAGCGGCGCATCGGCCTGGGCGGCGGCCGCGGCAAACAGCGCCGTCACAAGGGACAGGACGCGCATTGCTAGTCCTGAGCGGGTGGGTCGTCGGGTCGTTGGGGCCGGGTCCGCATGTCCGGGGGCAGGGCGTCCGATCCTTCGGCCCGGTCGCGTTCCAGGGCGGCGCGGCCCAGCATCATCAGCGTGATGGGCGTGGTCAGCACGATGCAGAAACCGATCGCGAATTCGTGGACGATGGCCCGCCCCTCGATGAAGCTGAACATCAGGGCCGACGCGATCATCACCCCGCCGGTGCCCCAGCTTGTCGCCAGGGTCGGCGCGTGCAGCCGGTCATAGAAGGACTGCAACCGCGCAAAGCCAAGCGCCCCGATCAGCGTCAGGGTGGATCCCAGCACCACGAAGAAGGCCACGGGAATGGCCAGCCACAGCGGGACGGATTGAAGCGGGCTCATTCGATCACCTCGCCGCGGAACAGGAACTTGGCCAAGGCCACCGAGGACACGAAGCCCATGATGGAAATGACCATGGCCGCCTCGAAGAAGAAGGCGGTGCCCAGTTGCATCCCCGTGACCAGGAATAGCAGCATGATCGAGACATAGAGCGAATCGAGCGCCAGCACCCGGTCCTGGGCGCGCGGCCCGCGCAGGATCCGCGTGCCCACCAGGCAGCCCGCAAGCGCCAGGGCGATCTGGGCATAGCCAAGCGCAATGGTCAGGATCGTTTCGCTCATTCGAAGATCTCCATCAGCATGGGTTCATAGGTCTGGCCGACGATCCGGTGGTAATGGTCGGCCTCGGACGCGTCGAAGATGTGCAGCGTCAGGATGCCGGTATCGGTTCCGTATTCCACCCAGGCCGTGCCGGGGGTCGCGGTCAGGATGATCGCCAGGACGGCCAGGGCGTTGGGGCTGGTGATCTGAAGGGGGATCTGGATGAAGGCCGAGGTCCGGCCGTTGCGGCCTTCGGTCAGAAGCAGCCGCGTGATCGCGGCGTTGGATCGGATGATGTCCAGGACCAGCGTCGCCGCCAGCCGGGGGATGGTCTGCCACCGCCGGATGCGCGGCTTGGCCGAATGCAGTGCCGAATAGGCCCAGCCCGCGACCAACGACAAGGCTGTCCCCAGAATCAGGTAGCCCAGCGAGAACCGCGTCAGCATCAGCCACAGGAAGATCAGGCACAGCGACAGGACCGGATGGGGGAAAAGGCGGATCATGGCTGGTCCTCGGCTGCGTCGGGACGGTCGGCGGCGCGCGGCGTGGCGAAGACGCCATAGGCATAGGCGGCCGTGTCGTGCAGGGCGTGGGCGGTCCCGGTGGTATAGCGCAGCATCGCCTCGGCCCGGAAGCCGATCAGGGACAGCACGACCAGCAGGGCGATCACCGGGGCGATCTCCAGCGCCAGCACGCGGGGCAGGGGCACGTCATTGGCCCAGAAGGTCTGGATGCCGATCCGCGCCATGCCGATCAGCGTGGCGAAGCCCGAAAGGATCAGCAGCGCGATGAAGGCCCATGCCAGCCCGGCGGGCAGCGCGGTCTGCGCGATCAGCGGCTGGATCATCGCGATCTTGCCGATGAAGCCCGGCAGGGGCGGCAGCCCCGCCAGCATCAGCACACACAGCGCGAAGCACAGGCCCAGCACGGTCATCGTCGCGGGGATTGCCAGGCCGATGTCGGGCACCTCGTCCAGTTCGGCCTCGTCGATGCCATAGGCGTCGGCGGTCAGGGCCAGCATCGCGGCGATGCCGCCATCCTCGCGGTTCATCGGCTCGATCAGCAGGAACAGTGCGCCGGTCGCCAGGACCGACCCGACCAAGTAATACAGCGCGCCCGACAGCATCGCCTCGCCCCCGCCCGCAAGCGCGAAGCCGGTGATCCCCAGCACCGTCCCCGACGAGATCAGCACCGAATGCGCGGCCATCCGCCCCAGCCCCTGCGAGGCAAGGATGCCCAGCAGCCCGGACAGCACCGTGATCATGCCCAGCACGATCAGGATACCCGCCCCGAACCCGGCCGAGGCGCCGCCCGTTTCCCCGAACAGCAGCATCGCCAGCCGCAGGATCGCATAGACGCCGACCTTGGTCATGATCGCGAACATCGCGCCCACCGGGGCAGCGGCGGCCATATAGGCGGTGGGAAGCCAGAAGTTCAGAGGCCAGCTTCCGGCCTTGACCAGGAAGGCCACAGCCAGGATCGCCACGCCCGCGTGCAGCAGGGGCCGGTCCTCGCCCGGCATGGACGACACCAGGTTCGCCAGATGCGCCATGTTCAGCGTGCCGCTGACGCCATAGATCAGACTGACGCCGATCAGGAACAGCAGCGAGGCGGCCAGGTTGATGGCGATGTAATGCAGCCCGGCACGGACGCGCAACTGCCCCGACCCGTGCAGCAGCAGCCCGTATGACGCGGCCAGCAGGATTTCGAAGAACACGAACAGGTTGAAGATGTCGCCGGTCAGGAAGGCGCCGTTCAGGCCGACCAGCAGGAACTGGAACAGCGAATAGTAATGCGGACCCTGCCTGGCCCAGCCCGCCCCGGCATAGACCAGCGACGGAATCGCCAGCAGCGCCGTCAGCACCAGCATCATCGCGGCCAGCCGATCCAGCACCAGAACGATCCCGAAGGGTGCCGACCAGTCGCCCAGCAGATAGAAGCTGATCCCTTCCGCGTCGCTGATATCGCCTCCGGTCTTGGCGCGGACCACCAGTTCGACGGCGATCAGCAGTTGCGCCGCGACCGAGATCAGGCTCAGCCAGAATTTCGCCTGCCGCTGCCGGTCGTCGTACAGCAGCATCAGCGCGCCCACGACGAAGGGGATCAGGATCGGCGCGATTATCAGGTGTTCGCTGATCACTGGCTGCGCTCCTTCCCGTCGACATGGTCGGTGCCGGTCATCCCGCGCGAGGCGATCATCACCACCAGGAACAGCGCCGTGGTGGCGAAGCTGATGACGATGGCGGTCAGCACCAGGGCCTGCGGCAGCGGGTCGGCATAGCGGGTGGGATCGACGAAGCCCCCCTTGGGCATGATCGGCGGCGCGCCCGGCGTCAGGCGGCCCATTGAGAAGATGAACAGGTTGACGGCATAGGACAGCAGGCACAGCCCGACGACGACCTGGAAGCTGCGCGGACGCAGCAGCAGCCAGATGCCGGACGCGGACAGGATGCCGATGGCGGCGGACAGGATGATCTCCATCAGGCGGCTTCCTTCTTGGCGGCGGCGAGTTCGTCGGCTTCGCGCATCCGGCTGGCGCGCAGCGACTGGTGGGCGATGGCGACCAGCATCAGCACGACCGCGCCGACCACGGTGGCGAAGACGCCGATGTCGAACAGCAGCGCGGTGGCCGCCGGAACCTGGCCGATCAGCGGAAGGTCGACATAACGGGCATGGGCCGTCAGGAAGGGATAGCCGAACAGCCAGGCGCCCATGCCGGTCGACACCGCGATCAGCAGGCCGAAGCCCATCCAGCGGATCGGCAGCACGGTGATGCGCGCCTCGACCCAACGGACATTGGTGGCGATGTACTGGATCAGGAAGGCGATCGCCAGGGTCACCCCGGCGGCGAAGCCCCCGCCCGGCAGGTCGTGGCCGCGGAAGAAGAAATAGCCCGACAGCATGATCAGGATCGGGAACATCCAGATCATCAGGACCGAGGGGACATACAGGTAATCGTCCAGCGACGGGCCGTCGTCCACGGTCTGCTGATAGGGCGCCTCGACGCTTTCGGGGGCGGGGCGGAAGCGGCGCAGCAGGCCATAGACCGTCAGCCCCACGATCGCCAGAACCGAGATCTCGCCGAAGGTGTCGAAGGCGCGGAAATCGACCAGGATCACATTCACCACATTGGTGCCGCCGCCTTCGTAATAGGCGTTGCCCAGAAACCAGTCGCCGACATTGCTGACCACGGGGCGCGTCATCACGGTGAACGCGATCGCGGCGATGCCGAAGCCCCCGGCCAGCGCGATCACCAGGTCGCGGCCGCGCCGGATCTTGGCGGGCATCAGCTTGTCCTCGGCGATCTCGGACCGGCGCTTGGGCAGCCAGCGAAGGCCCAGCAGCAGCAGGACGGTGGTCACGATCTCGACCAGAAGCTGCGTCACGGCCAGGTCGGGGGACGAGAACCAGGCGAAGGTCAGGCAGGTGACGACCCCCGCCCCACCCAGCAGCACCAGGGCGGCGAAGCGGTGATACTTGGCCTGCCAGGCCGCGCCGATGGCGCAGGCGGCGCCCACCGTCCACAGCATGGCGAAGGCCGGGTTCGGCGCGTGCAGCCGCAGTTCCTGTGCCAGGGTCAGGCCCGCCCACAGCGATGCCACCGCCACCGCGACCCCGGTCAGCACCAGCAGGCGCAACTGCGGCTGCAAGGATTCGGTGGACATTACCCCATGCGCCAGGCGCGGCAGCCGCCAGGTCAGGCGGAACAGCAGCCAATCATAGACCCGCTGCGCCCGAAGGCGGTGCAGCAGGAACGGTCCTTCGGGACCGGCCGCGATGGCCCTGGCGCTGAACACATAGATCAGCGCGCCCACGGCAAGCGCCACCAGGCTCAGCATCAGGGGGGCGTTCACGCCGTGCCAGAGGGCGATCTTGTAATAGGGCATCTCGGCCCCCGCCACCGACCGCGCGGCGGCATTGACGATGGGACCAAGCGTCAGCGCCGGGAAGATGCCCACCAGCAGGCAGATCAGCACCAGCAGTTCGACCGGGCGGCGCATCCAGGCGACCGGCTCGTGCGGCGCCTTGGGCAGGTCGGTCGCCTGCGGGCCGAAGAACACCGTGGCGATGAAGCGCAGCGAATAGGCGACCGACAGGCAACTGCCCACCACCGCCAGATAGGGCAGGGCCTCGTCCAGCCAGGTGCCGTTGTGCCAGTCCACCGCCTCGGCCAGGAACATCTCCTTGGACAGGAAGCCGTTCAGCAGCGGCACCCCGGCCATGGCGGCGGCGGCGACGATGGCCAGGGTCGCGGTGAAGGGCATCGGCCGGAACAGCCCGGACAGGCGGCGCATGTCGCGGGTGCCGGTCTCGTGGTCGATGATGCCCGCCGCCATGAACAGCGAGGCCTTGAACACCGCGTGGTTGCAGATGTGGAAGATCGCCGCCAGGATCGCCACCGGCCCGCCGATCCCGGCCAGCGCGGTGATCAGGCCCAGATGGCTGATCGTGGAATAGGCCAGCAGCCCTTTCAGGTCGTGGCGATACAGCGCCACCGCCGCCCCCAGGATCAGCGTGATCATGCCGATGCCGGTCACGGTGAAGAACCAGGCCTCGGTTCCGCCCAGGGCCGGGGAAAAGCGCACCAGCAGGAACACCCCCGCTTTCACCATCGTCGCGGAATGCAGGAAGGCCGATACAGGGGTCGGCGCGGCCATCGCGCCGGGCAGCCAGAAATGGAACGGGAACTGCGCGGACTTGGTGAACGCGCCCAGCAGGAACAGCGCCAGGATCGCGCCGTACCAGGGATGGGCGCGGATCGCGTCGCCCGACCGCAGGATGATCCCCAGATCATAGGTGCCCGCGACCTGGCCCAGCATCAGCATCGCGGTCAGCAGGCACAGCCCGCCAAGCGCGGTGATGATCAGCGCCGTCCTCGCCCCGTCGCGCGCCGCCGCGCCCTGGTGCCAGAAGCCGATCAGCAGGAAGGACATGAACGAGGTCAGTTCCCAGAACACCACCATCACCAGCACGTTGCCGGAAATCAGGATGCCCTGCATCGCCCCGGTGAAGGCCATCAGCAGCGCGAAAAAGCGCGGCAGGCTGTCGGCCGACCCCATGTAATAGCGCGCATAGATCACCACCAGCACGCCGATGGACAGCACCAGCGTGGCGAACAGCCAGGCGAACCCGTCCATCCGCAGCGCCAGGTTCATCCCCAGCGAGGGCACCCATTCGCTGCTGGCGCGCAGCACGCCGCCGGTTCGGATGCCGGGCAGGAACCCCGCCAGGATCGCCAGTCCGGCGACCAGCGACAGGCCGGACAGCCAGGTCGCCGCGCCGCGCGCGGTCTGGCGCAGGGTCAGAAGAATAAGCGAGGTCGCGAAGGGAAGGCAGGCAAACAACAGGAAAAGATTGTGTTCGGCCATCTTCGCGTCGCCCTCACCTCAGCAAAACATCGTGTCTTTCCCGGCACATGATGGTGCAGCCTTATCCATTCGAAAGAAAGGGACAAGCTGCGAGGCGCCTTCGGGAACACGACCCGAATGCCTTTCGCCCCGGTCGAGTTCAAGGCCAGATTGCCCGCGATGAGGGGATTTTGCCAACTTTTCCGTTATCAGTAGCAGCCGGGCAGGGAACGCCGCCCGTCCGCTGTCCTAGACCTCGACCGCGATCGGGCCGAGGGGATGGGAACAGCAGGCCAGGATATAGCCGTCCTCGATGTCCTCGTCGCTGATGCCGCCGTTGTGGACCATATGCACCTCGCCCGAGATCTTGCGGATCTTGCAGGTGCCGCACAGGCCGAAGGTGCAGCCAGACGGGATGTTCAGGCCCGACCGCTTGGCGACCGCCAGAACCGTGTCGGTTTCCGCGCAGGGGGTGGTGACGCCGCTGGCCGCGAAGGTGATCTGGGCCTTTGCGCCTTCTTCGGGGGCCACATCGTCGATCACCGGGGCGTCGGCCTCGGTCTTGATGGGGGCGCCGAAGCTTTCCTGGTGGTAATGATCCATGTCGAAGCCAAGCGCCACCAGCATGTCGCGCACAGACTGCATGAAGGGTTCCGGCCCGCAGCAGAACACCTCTCGCTCCAGGTAATCGGGCGCCATCAGCCCCAGCATGATCTGGTTCAGTCGCCCCTGATAGCCGGTCCAGGCGGTAAAGGGGTCGTTCTGTTCCACCGTGAAGCGCAGTTGCAGGCCCGGCACGCGGTCGGCGAACTGTTCCAGGCGGCGGCGGAAGATGATGTCGGACGGGCTGCGGGCGGCGTGAACGAAGACGATGTCCGGCATCTCGCCCGAATCCCAGGCCCAGGTGGTCATCGACATCATCGGCGTGACGCCCGATCCGGCCGAGATGAACAGGTGCTTCTTCGCCGGGTGCCGGTGACTGGAAAAGATCCCCGACGGGCCATAGGCCTTGATCCGCATCCCCGGCCGCAGGTGGTCCAGCATCCAGCGGGTCGCCAGCGACGTGCGCTGCGCCTTGACCGTGACCGAGATCGACAAGGGCCGCGACGGGCTGGAACTGATCGTATAGGTCCGCTGCACGTTGCCGGACGGCAGCGGCAGGTCCAGCGTGATGAACTGCCCCGGCTGGTAATCGAACCACGCCCCCGACGGCGCCCGAAAGGTGAAGGTGGCGGCGTCCGCCGTTTCCGGCACCACCATCGCGCATTCCAGATGCTCGTCGTCGGACCACGGCTCGGCGGCCCAGTTCAGGCGTGGCTTCGGCATCCCGCGCTTACTCCGCTGCGACGCTGGTGGGGGTCAGGCGGCGGGCCATCAGCCCGCAATACCAGTCGATCAGGTGGATGACACCCGCTTCCTGGGTCGGCGAATAGGGGCCGGGCTGATAGGCGGGCGACAGGATCCCGCGCTGGTTTTCCTCGACCACCTGACGGTCCTCGCCATTGGTTGCCAACCAGACCTCGGTCAGGGCCTTGAGGTCATAGTCCTTGCCCTCGACCGCGTCCTTGTGGACCAGCCACTTGGTCGTGACCTCGGTTTCGGTGGGGCTGATCGGCAGGATGCGGAAGACGATGGCGTGGTCGGGCAGGAAGTGGTTCCAGGACGACGGGAAGTGATAGAACATCAGCGACCCCGCGTCGTTCCAGGGGATCGTGCCCATCCGCTGCGCCACAGCGGCCTTGCCCGACATGGTGAAGCTTTCCTGGTTGTCCATCAGCGGCACGCGGGCCATGCGCCACTGCATGTCGGGCGCGTTGGTGAACCGCGACGGCAGGTTGGCGGCATCGCAGCGCGCCCAGTGCGCGAGGATTTCCGGGCTGGCGGAATTCGGGCCTTCCATCACCGTCATCAGCGGATCGTCGGAATAGGTCCGGCACAGCGAGGGATGGGAGCCGCCGCAGTGATAGCATTCGCGGTTGTTTTCCATCACCAGCTTCCAGTTGCCCTTCTCGACGATGGTCGAACTGAAGGCGACCTTGCTGTCGGCGATGGCCGAGGGCAGGACATAGCGCGTCAGGTTCGCGGCCAGTTCGTTGATCGCGGGGGGCACTTGGGCCAGGCAGATGAACACCATGCCGCCCAGATCGACGCAATGGACCGGCTTCAGGCCGTATTTGCTGGCGTCGAAGCCTTCGCCCATGTCGCGCGCATACAGCAGCTTGCCGTCCAGGTCATAGGTCCACTGGTGATAGGGACAGACCAGTTTCGGATTGGAGCCGTTGGTCTTGGGGCACAACCGCTGGCCGCGATGGCGGCAGACGTTGTGGAACGCCCTGATCCGGCCGTCCGCGCCGCGGATGACGATCACCGGATAGGCGCCGACGTTCAGGGTGACGAAGTTGCCGGTCTTGGGGATCTCGCACGAGGGCAGCGCGAAGAGCCATTCGCGATACCAGATCTGTTCCAGGTCGTCCTGAAAGGTCTGTTCGCTGCAATACAGGTCGCGCGGCAGGGAAAAGCCGGGGACGCGTTCGGTGATCAGGCTGGCGGTAAAGGTCGTGTTCATGTCTGGACCCATCGAGGTGCTGGCTGCTATGTGACCCAAATTAGCCGCATTGCGACCGGGACGTGGCAGATTTGCGACCCCAAAATGCGCGATTGAGACATCGCCGCGCGGGCGGCGTTGTTTTGTCGCGGCATGGACGCGGCAATCCGGGGGCGGATGCCCGGCGTCATGGCAATTCGGCGCCGCCTCGGCCCCGAATCGCTTGTCAAGATGTTAACTAGATATTGACGATTGCGGCGCGCTCATGTCTATATGATGTAGTCGTGACGCCCTGCGGTTGTAGGGTGTGACCGGCAAGACATCATTGGCGGCGGATCGGGCCTTGCGGCGCGGCGGGATTCGGTTCCGCCCCGCGGCCCGCCGCCGACCACATAGAAGGAGCAGAGGCCATGACCATCACCGTTTATTCCAAGCCGGCCTGCGTGCAATGCACCGCGACCACCCGCGCCCTTGATGCGCGCGGGCTGTCCTATGACGTGATCGACCTGACCGAGGACGAGGCCGCGATGGAACGGGTGATGGCGCTTGGCTATCGGCAGGCGCCTGTGGTGGTGGCGGGGGACTCGCACTGGGCCGGCTTCCGTCCCGACATGATCGGCCGCCTGGCCTGATCCGGCCATGCCTGGGCTGGTCTTCTATTCCTCGGCCTCGGGGAACACGGCGCGTTTCGTGGCGCGCCTGGGCCTGCCCGCGCTGCGGATCCCGATGCGGCCGGGCGAGCCGATGCCTGCGGTCGATGCGCCCTTTGTGCTGATCTGCCCCACCTATGCCGACGGGCAGGGGCGCGGCGCGGTTCCGAAGCCGGTGATCCATTTCCTGAACGATCCCGCCTGCCGCGCATTGCTGCGCGGGGTGATCGGCACGGGAAACCGCAATTTCGGCGCGACCTATGCGCTGTCGGCCCGCGTGATCGCGGAAAAATGCAACGTCCCCGTGCTGTGGCGGTTCGAGCTGGCGGGAACGGACACCGATATTCAAAAGGTCCGCGCGGGCCTTCATCAATTCCGGGGGTTGGAATGCTTGACGGTCTGAAGCCAGAACTGGATTACCACGCGCTGAACGCGATGCTGAACCTGTATGACGCGGACGGCCGCATCCGGTTCGAGGCCGACCGCATGGCCGCGCGGCAGTATTTCCTGCAGCACGTGAACCAGAACACCGTCTTCTTCCACAACCTGGACGAAAAGCTGCGCTATCTGGTGGACGAAGGCTATTACGAGCCCGAGGTGCTGGACCAGTATTCCAAGAATTTCCAGCGCGCCATCTGGGACGCCGCCTATGCGCGCAAGTTCCGCTTTCCCACCTTCCTGGGCGCGTTCAAATATTACACCAGCTACACGCTGAAGACCCGCGACGGGCAGCGTTACCTGGAACGCTACGAGGATCGCGTGGTCATGGTCGCGCTGACGCTTGCGCGCGGGGACGAGGCGCTGGCGATGCGCTTCATGGAGGAGATGCTGTCGGGCCGCTTCCAGCCCGCGACGCCCACCTTCCTGAACGCGGGCAAGAAATCGCGGGGCGAGCTGATTTCCTGCTTCCTGCTGCGGATCGAGGACAACATGGAGTCCATCGGCCGGGCGATCAATTCGTCGCTGCAACTGTCCAAGCGCGGCGGGGGCGTGGCGCTGATGCTGACCAACATCCGCGAGGCCGGGGCGCCGATCAAGGGGATCGAGAACCAGTCCTCGGGCGTCATCCCGGTGATGAAACTGCTGGAGGACAGCTTCAGCTATGCCAACCAGCTGGGCGCGCGGCAGGGGGCTGGCGCGGTCTATCTGAACGCCCACCATCCCGACATCCTGCGCTTCCTGGACACCAAGCGCGAGAACGCGGACGAAAAGATCCGCATCAAGACGCTGTCGCTGGGCGTGGTCATCCCCGACATCACCTTCGAACTGGCCAAGAAGAACCAGGACATGTACCTGTTCTCGCCCCATGACGTGCAGAAGGTCTATGGCGTGCCTTTCTCGGACATTTCCGTGACCGAGAAATATGCCGAGATGGTGGACGACAAGCGCATCAAGAAGCGCAAGATCAACGCCCGCGAATTCTTCCAGACCATCGCCGAGATCCAGTTCGAGAGCGGCTATCCCTATATCATGTTCGAGGACACGGTGAACCGCGCCAACCCCATCCACGGGCGCATCACCATGTCGAACCTGTGCAGCGAGATCCTGCAAGTGAACGAGGCGTCCGAGTTCAACGAGGATCTGTCCTATTCGCACCTGGGCACGGATATTTCCTGCAATCTCGGCTCGCTGAACATCGCCGCGACCATGGACGGCCCGGACTTCGGCGCCACCATCGAGGCCGCGATCCGCGCCCTGACCGCCGTGTCGGAAATGTCGGCCATCGACGCCGTGCCCTCGATCCGGCGCGGCAATGACGAGGCGCATGCGGTGGGCCTGGGCCAGATGAACCTGCACGGCTTCCTGGCGCGCGAACGCATCCATTACGGATCGCCCGAGGGGGTCGAGTTCACCTCGGTCTATTTCGCCGCCGTGGCCTTCCACGCGATCCGCGCATCCAACTTGCTGGCGCAGGAGAAGGGCCTGACCTTCAAGGATTTCGACAAGTCGGCCTATGCGGACGGGTCGTTCTTCGACAAATACACCAGCCGCGACTGGCTGCCCACGCTGCCGGACGTGGCGCGCGTCTTCGAGGGCGTGACCCTGCCCACGCGCCAGGACTGGGCAGCGCTGAAAGCCGATGTGATGGAACACGGACTGTATAACCGCAACCTTCAGGCGGTGCCGCCCACGGGGTCGATCAGCTATATCAACAATTCGACCAGTTCGATCCATCCCATTGTTTCCAAGATCGAAATCCGCAAGGAGGGCAAGATCGGCCGGGTCTATTACCCCGCCGCCTTCATGTCGAACGAGAACCTGGAATACTATCGCGACGCCTATGAGATCGGCCCCGAGGCGATCATCGACACCTATGCCGCCGCGACCGAGCATGTCGATCAGGGCCTGTCGCTGACGCTGTTCTTCCCGGCCGAGGCCACGACCCGCGATATCAACCGCGCGCAGATCTATGCGTGGAAGAAGGGCATCAAGACCATCTACTACATCCGCTTGCGCCAGACCGCGCTGGAGGGGACCGAGGTTCAGGGCTGCGTGTCCTGCACCTTGTAAGGACCGTCGAACCGGGGGTTTCACACCCCCGGACCCCCGCGGGATATTTTTACACAGAAGATGAGAGGGGTTCTTCGCCATGAAGGATCAGCAGATGCGGACGGTCGCGCGCGCGATCAACTGGAACCGCCTGGACGACGAGAAGGACCTGGAGGTCTGGAACCGGCTGACGGTGAACTTCTGGCTGCCGGAAAAGGTGCCGCTGTCGAACGACGTGCAAAGCTGGGCGACGCTGCGTCCCCAGGAGCGGGAGCTGACGATCCGCGTCTTTACCGGCCTGACTCTGCTGGACACGGTGCAGAACACCATCGGCGCGCCTTCGATGATGCCGGATGCGATCACCCCGCATGAGGAGGCGGTGCTGTCCAACATCGCCTTCATGGAGGCGGTTCATGCGCGATCCTATAGCTCGATCTTCTCGACCCTGTGCCTGACCAAGGAGGTGGACGAGGCCTTCCGCTGGTCCGAGGAAAACCCGCATCTGCAGGGCAAGGCGCGGCTGATCCTGGACGAATACAAGGCGGGCAGCGATCCGCTGAAGCGCAAGATCGCCAGCGTTTTCCTGGAAAGCTTCCTGTTCTATTCGGGCTTCTATCTGCCGATGTACTGGTCCAGCCGCGCCAAGCTGACCAACACCGCCGACCTGATCCGGCTGATCATCCGCGACGAGGCGGTGCATGGTTATTACATCGGCTACAAGTATCAGCGCGGGCTGGAAAAGCTGTCCGAGGAGAAGCGGGCCGAGTTGAAGGACTTCGCCTTCTCGCTGATCTTCGAGCTTTACGATATCGAGCAGCGCTATACGGCCGAGCTTTACGATGGCATCGGCCTGACCGAGGACGTCAAGGCCTTCCTGCATTACAACGCGAACAAGGCCCTGCAGAACCTTGGTTATGAAGCGCTTTTCCCGCCCCAAGTCTGCGAGGTGAACCCCGCCATCCTGGCCGCCCTGTCGCCGGATAGCGAGAACCACGATTTCTTCAGCGGATCCGGGTCGTCCTATGTCATCGGCAAGGCCGTCGCGACCGAGGACGAGGACTGGGATTTCTAAGCCGTCTCGCGCAAGACCTGCGGGATCATCTCTGGCAGGTCGTCGGCGATCAGGCCGGGGCCGAAGGCGCGGGCGGCCTTGGCGTGGATCAGCGCGCCCAGGCCGGCGGCGTCCAGCGGTTGCAAGCCGCGCGCCAGCAGGCCGGTGATGATCCCCGCCAGCACGTCGCCGGCGCCCGCGGTGGCAAGCCAGGGGATGTCGAAGGCGGAATGGATGCGGGCGTGGCTATCTGGGGCGGCGATCACGGTATCCGGGCCTTTCAGCAGAACCACGGCACCACAGCGCGCGGCGGCGTCGCGGGCGGCGTCCAGTTTGGAATAGGCGGGGCCTTGGGTCGGCTTGGCGTCCAGACGCTCCGCAAGGTCGGGGAACAGGCGGGCGAATTCGCCCATGTGCGGAGTGAGGACGCAAGCGGCGTGCAGGGCGGCCATCAGGTCCGGCTCGCGCGACAGGGCAGTCAGCGCGTCTGCGTCCAGGACGGCAGCGCGCCGGGCGGGTAGGGCCTCGGCCAGCAGGGCGGTTGCGCGGTCGATGCCGCAGCCGGGACCGATGCAGATCGCATTGATGCGGGCGTCGGTCAGCAGGTGGCGCAGGGCGTCGGCATCGTCGATGGCGTGGCGCATCAGGGCGTCGGGGCGGCCTGAGTGTTCGAGCAGGGCGTCCTGCGGCGGTCCGACAGTCACCAGACCAGAGCCGATCCGCAGCGCCGCGCGGGCGGACAGGCGCGCGGCACCGCCCCTGGCAGGGCCTCCAGCAAGGATCAGGGCGTGGCCGTGGCTGTATTTGTGCTGGCTTGCGAACGCATGTTTCTTCAGCCGATCCGCGGGCGAAAGTCCGATCCGCCTCTCGTCCGGGATGCCGAAGTCTGGCCAGATGGCTTCAAGTCTGACGGGCCGCAAGCCTCGGCTGTCGAGATTACGCTCTCTCCACCGTTTCAACCCAATGTCGGCCACGATCAACTCGCCGCACAGAATTGGACCAAGGCCAATCAGATGGCCGGGCTTGGGGCTGTCGAAGGCAACGGTCAGCTGGGCGGGACTGTCAAAAGTGCCGCCTCCTTGGGGGAAAGGAAAGGGTTTGCCGCTCTCCAAGCACAGCCCACTGGGGCAATCGACAGCGACAAGTTGTTCGCGAAACCAGACCCCATCGCCGCCCCGTCCATAGATCCGTGCGAGGATTTCAGAGATTTCTCCTTCGGGTGGCCGGGTCATGCGGATGCCTAATATCGCATCGATATAAACGTCGCTGTCTGGGCCATGCATCACTTCGCTCTCGGTCAGCGCCCCGATCCCCCCGATCTTTCCCCACTGCCGTTTCATCTCGGTCGCGTCCGGCCCCGGCGTGTTGTCCATTCCCAGCACCCGCACCCGCCATCCCGCCCGGTGCAGCAGCCGCGCCACCACATAGCCGTCGCCGCCGTTGTTGCCCGGACCGCACAGCACCGTGACCCGCCCCGGCTTGGGCCAGCGAAGGCGAATCTGCCCTGCCACGGCGCTGCCCGCCCGTTCCATCAGTTCCAGTCCCGTAACCTTGCCGCTGGCCATGGCGGCGGATTCGATGGCGCGGATTTGGGCGGTCGTCAGAACTTCGGTGCCTGTCAGCATGGCGTCTGCCTTTTAATTCATCATCAAGCGCAAAAAACAGGCACAAAACCCGGCTCTCTGGGGTTGCAGCGGCAATCCGCATCGCCGCCCGTTTACCCGTGCCATGAAACCCGCCAATCAGGCTTCAGACAAGCCGCGAGGAAGGATCATTGCGATGAAGAAGATCGAGGCGATCATCAAGCCGTTCAAGCTGGACGATGTGAAGGAGGCGCTTCAGGAAGTGGGCGTGCAGGGTCTTTCCGTCACCGAGGTCAAGGGCTTCGGCCGCCAGAAGGGTCATACCGAGCTTTATCGCGGCGCGGAATACGTGGTCGATTTCCTGCCCAAGGTGAAGATCGAGATGGTGCTGCCGGACGACCAGGTCGATGCCGCCATCGACGCCATCGTCGGCGCCGCCCGTACCGAGAAGATCGGCGACGGCAAGATCTTCGTCTCTCCGGTCGAGCAGGCGATCCGCATCCGCACGGGCGAAACCGGCGACGACGCCGTCTGAACCCGTCACGCAATTCCAGAATGACTTTCGTGCCCGGCGTCAGGATGGCCGGGCCGCAGCTACGAAGAAAGGGAAGAGATGAAAGTCAATGATGTCTTGGCTCTGCTGAAGGACGAGGAGGTCGCCTATGTCGACGTCCGCTTCACCGATCCCAAGGGCAAGCTTCAGCATGTGACGCTGGACGTGGATCTGATCAACGAGGACTTCTTCGAGGAAGGCTTCATGTTCGACGGATCGTCCATCGCGGGCTGGAAGTCGATCGACCAGTCCGACATGAAGCTGATCCCGGATCCGGCCTCGGTCTATCTGGATCCGTTCTATGCCGAAAAGACGCTGTGCGTGCATTGCAACGTGGTCGAGCCGGATACCAGCGAGGCCTATGCCCGCGACCCGCGCGGCACCGCCGTCAAGGCCGAGGCCTATCTGAAATCCACCGGCATCGGCGACGCCTTCTATTGCGGCCCCGAGGCCGAGTTCTTCATCTTCGACGACGTGCGCTATTCGGTCACGCCGCAGAAGGTCAGCTTCCAGATCGATTCGGTCGACGCCGCCTGGAACACCGACACCGAATACGAGATGGGCAACCAGGGCCATCGCGCGGCCCACAAGGGCGGCTATTTCCCGGTGAACCCCATCGACGCGGGCCAGGACATCCGCGGCGAGATGCTGTCCACCATGAAGCGGATGGGCATGAAGGTCGACAAGCACCATCACGAGGTCGCCAGCGGCCAGCACGAGCTGGGGCTGATCTTCGGCGGGCTGACAGAACAGGCCGACAACATCCAGAAGTACAAATACGTCATCCACAACGTCGCCCATGCCTATGGCAAGTCGGTGACCTTCATGCCCAAGCCCATGAAGGGCGACAACGGGTCGGGGATGCACGTCAACATGTCGATCTGGAAGGACGGCAAGCCGCTGTTCGCGGGGGACAAATATGCCGACCTGAGCCAGGAGGCGCTGTATTTCATCGGCGGCATCCTGAAGCACGCCAAGGCGCTGAACGCGCTGACCAATCCCAGCACGAACAGCTACAAGCGGCTGATTCCCGGCTTCGAGGCGCCGGTGCTGCGCGCCTATTCCGCGCGCAACCGTTCCGGCTGCGTCCGCATTCCGTGGACCGAATCGCCGAAGGCCAAGCGTGTGGAAGCCCGCTTCCCCGATCCGTCGGCCAACCCCTATCTGGCTTTCGCGGCGCTGCTGATGGCGGGCCTGGACGGGATCAAGAACCGGATCGACCCCGGCCCCGCGTCGGACAAGGATCTGTACGACCTGCCGCCGGAAGAACTGGCCGAAATTCCGACCGTCTGCGGTTCCCTGCGCGAGGCGCTGGAAGAACTGGAGAAGGACATGGACTTCCTGCTGGCGGGCGACGTGTTCACCCGCGACCAGCTCGAATCCTATATCAAGCTGAAATGGGAAGAGGTCTATGCCTATGAGCATACGCCCCATCCCATCGAATACGCTATGTATTACAGCTGCTGAACCGCAGCGTCAGCGATACCGGAAGCCGCCCTTGGGGCGGCTTTCTTCATGACAGCCGCAGCTTGGTCGCGAAATCCAAAAAGCTGCGCATCGCCCCGGTCAGCAGCTTGCCCGAGGGATAGACCAGGTTCACCGGCAGGTCGGGCAGCGTGTATTCGGGCATCAGCACCTCCAGCCTGCCCGCCGCCACGTCGTCGCGCACCAGGAATTCCGGCAGCAGCGCGACCCCCTGACCGTTCAGCGCCATGGCATGCAGCAATTCCGTGTTGTTGCTGGAAAAGCTGGGCCTGACCAGTTGGCGGATCGTGCGGCTGCCGCGGCGCAGGGGCCAGGTCAGGTTGCCGGGCAGGTTGGTGTAATGCAGGCAATCGTGCCGCAGCAGGTCGGCGGGGCGTTCCGGGCGGCCGTTGCTGTCCAGATAGCCGGACGCGGCCACCAGCCGGATCTGCACCGAATGCAGCTTGCGCGCGTGCAGGGTGGAATCCCGCAGATTGCCGATGCGGATCACCGCGTCGAAGCCCTGGCCGATGATGTCGCTGGCGCCGTCGTCCAGCATGACCTGCAACTGGATGTCGCGATACCGCTCCATGAAGTCCAGCAGATGCGGCTGCAATACCTTCAGCGTATAGAAGATCGGGCTGCCGATCTTGAGGATGCCGGACTGACTGCCCGAGGCGGCCTTGACCGATTCCGTCGCCTCGTCCAGCCGCGCAAGGATTTCGCGCAGATCGCGGCAATAGGACAGGCCGACCGCCGTGGGCGTCACCTTGCGGGTGGTGCGCGTCAGCAGCCGGACGCCCAGGTCGGCTTCCAGGTCGGCGACATGCTTGCTGCACAGGCTGCGGGAAATGCCCAGGCGCAGGGCGGCGGTTGAAAAGCTGCCCTCATCGACGACGCTGACGAATGTGCGGAAGACACCGATATCCATGCACGCCACCATGCACCGGGCCGCCGAAAAGGAAAACCGCCCCTTGTGAGGGGGGCGGTTCGAGCGCGGAACGGGCCGTTCAGCGGGTATAGGTCGAACGCGGGCCGGGGGCGGTGAAGTCGCTGACCGTCACTTCGGTGTTGGCGTCCACACCGCGCCGCGCAAGCTCCTTGCCGGACAGCACCTTCGCCGCCTTCACCTGCACGCTGTGGGCGGCGACGACCGGGGCGGTCGGCATGTCGGCATCGGGATTGCCCGCGTTGAAGCTGGCGGCTTGGGCAGTGCCGGTGGCCAGGATCAGGGCGCCAAGAACAGTTGCAAAGGTTTTCATCGTATTGCTCATCGTGTTTGTCGTTTCCATGACAAGGGATATAAGCCGATGAAATGTCAGGGATTAGTATGCCTCTGCTGGCTTCAGTGTTCAACGATGCTGCACAATCATGCGTCGGTCCGTCAGGCCAGCCCCAGCATCCGCACCGCCGCCCGCACCTGATCCTCGACCGGCAGCGCCAGGTCCACGACCGCGCCGTCCTCGTCTTCCGCCAGCGGTTCCAGCGCCGCCAGTTGCGATTCCAGCAGCTTCGGCGGGAAGAAATGCCCGGCGCGGTGGTTCAGCCGTTCGGCCAGCAATTCGCGCGGGCCGTGGATGTGCAGGAACCGCACGCGGGGCGCGCCGCCGCGCAGGATGTCGCGATAGGCGCGCTTCAACGCCGAACAGCCCAGGACCAGGCTTTCGCCCCGCGCCTCGGCTGCGGCGATCTGGTCGGCCAGGGCCTGCAGCCAGGGGGCGCGGTCGGTGTCGTCCAGGGGCGTGCCCTCGGCCATCTTTCTGACATTCGCTTCCGGGTGGAAGCTGTCGCCTTCCACGAAGGGCCAGCCCATCCGCTGGGCCAGGGCGGCGCCGGTGGTGGTCTTGCCGCTGCCCGACACCCCCATCACCACGATATGCTGCGGCCCTGTCACAGCAGCCACCATCCCAGCAGGGCGAAGCCGAAGCCGATGCTGCCCAGCAGGGTTTCCATCACCGTCCAGGTCTTCAGCGTGGTCCTTTCGTCCATGTTGAGGAACCGCCCGACCAGCCAGAAGCCGGAATCGTTGAAATGGCTCAGCACCGTGGCTCCGCCCGCGATGGCGATGACCAGGAAGCAGCGGTCCAGTTCGGACAGGCCGGTGGTCGCGGCGACGGTGGGGGCGATCAGCCCGGCGGTGGTGGTCAGCGCCACCGTGGCCGATCCCTGCGCCACCCGCAGCGCGGTCGAGATCACGAAGGCCGCCACGATCAGCGGCATCCCGACCGATTCGAGGCTGCCCGCAAGCGCCTGGCCCACGCCGCTGGCGCGCAGCACGCCGCCGAACATGCCGCCCGCGCCGGTGACCAGGATGATGGCGCAGATCGGGCCAAGGGCGCGGTCCACGATCCGTTCGACCTCGGACGCGGGCTTGCCCTTGCCCAGGATCGCCATCGCCACCAGCAGCGTGATCAGCAGCGCCACGGGCGTCTGGCCCAGCAAACGCAGGCCGATGATCCAGGCGGCCTCTGCGTCCACCACGCCGATGGTCGCCAGGGTGTTCAGCCCGGTGTTGAGGAAGATCAGCCCCAGCGGCAGCAGCAGGACCAGCATCACCTGCCCGAAGCGCGGCACCGGCCCGGCGGTGTCCCGCGTCAGGTCGGCTCCCAGCAGTTCCGGGACAGGAACCACGAACCGCTTGCCGGCCCATTGCCCGAACAGATAGGCGCCCAGATACCAGGTGGGGATCGCGACGATCACGCCCACGATCAGCAGCAGCCCGATATCCGCCCCCAGCAGGTCGCCCGCCGCGACGGGGCCGGGATGGGGCGGCACGAAGGCGTGCATCACCGCGAAGGCCCCGGCGGCGGGCAACGCATACAGCAGCACGGACCCCCCGAACCGCAGGGCCACGCTGAAGATGATCGGCAGCATCACCACCAGCCCGGCGTCGAAGAAGATCGGAAAGCCGAACAGCAGCGACGCGATCCCCAGGGCAAAGGGCGCGCGGCGTTCCCCGAACTGGGCGATCAGCCGGTCGGCCAGAACCTGCGCGCCGCCCGTCACCTCCAGCAGGCGGCCGATCATGGCGCCGAACCCGACCAGCAGCGCGACGGACGCGAGCGTGCTGCCGAAGCCTTGCAGCAGGGTGGGCATCACGTCGTTCAGCGGAATGCCCGCGACAAGGGCCGTGACCAGGCTGACCAGCACCAGGGCGATGAAGGCGTGCATCTTCAGCCGCATGATCAGGAACAGCAGCAGCACGATCGCCAAGGCTGCGATGATCAGCAGCGTGGCGGTGCCATAGACCGGCTCGATCGGTGTCATGAAAACCTCCCCCCAATTCGTTAGCGCAAACAGGTCGCGCTTCTTACAACCAAAATCGCGACCGCGTGAAGCCATCAAATCCATGGCAGCGGGCTTGTATCGCCCCCAGCTTGGCACGGCTTTGGCGCAGGGTCATCCCTGATTGTCGCGGGGCGCGGCGGGGCCGGGACGGTTATTCCTCGGCGACGATGTCGACGCTGTGGCTGCCCGATTGCGACCCGGCCAGCCGCATGGATCCGGTGACGGGGGCCACGTCGCCATAGTCGCGGCCATAGCCGATGGTGACGTGATCGGCGCCCACGAAGCAGGCATTGGTGGGGTCGTATTCGCACCAGCCCGCCTCGGCCCCGGTCCAGGCGCGGACCCAGGCGTGCATGGCGTCGGCGCCCTCCAGCCGGGGCCTGCCGGGCGGCGGCACGGTGCGCAGGAAGCCCGAGACATAGGCCCCCGGAACGCCGATGCTGCGCAGCCCCGAGATCATGATCTGCGAGAAATCCTGGCAGACCCCCTGCCGCCCGGCAAAGGCGTCGGCGATGGGGGTGTCGACCTCGGTCGCGGCGGAATCGAAGCGCATGTGGGCGTGGATGGCGCGGCCCAGGGATTGCACCGCATCGCGCAGGGTGGCCGCACCGGCGCAGGCGGCGCGGGCGAAATCGGCGATGGCCGGGACGTGCGGGATGCGGGGCGAAGGGCGCAGGAAGTGATGCGGTGAATGGGGGCCAAGATCGGTGATCTCGGCCAGGTCCAGGGCCAGGGAGGCGGGGCTGGCCGACAGGTCCAGTTCGGTCTCGTCCCCGTGGCGCAGCACACGGCCCGACATGTCGAAGCGCAGCTGCGTCAGACCGGCGGGCAGGACCAGCTGCGTCACCTCGTTGCCGAAGAAATCGGTGAAGCCGCTGCGCTCGACCGGAGGCGGGGTGACGGTGATGGCGGTCTGCTGGACCTCTTGCAGGCCCGGCAGGTCGGCGGGGGTGATGCGCAGAAGCTGCCGCCCGGCGCCCGTCGGACGGGCGAAGTCATAGCGGAAGGACAGGCGCAGGCGGTACAGCATCAGGGAAAATAGGCGGCGGTCAGCAGGTCGGACAGCCCGCCGATGCGCCCGCGCAGCGACCACAGCGCGTCGGTCGTCAGGCTGTCGGGATCGGCGGTGGCCAGGTCGGCGTGCAGGCGCAGGACCGCGCGCGCCAGCGGAGACAGGGCACCGTGGTCGTTGGCGGCGGGCAGCATGTCCACCTGTTCGCGCAGCCCGTCGATCTGGTGGCGCAGCGCGCGCGGATTCAGCGGGTCCAGCGCCAGCAGGTCGATGACCGTCGCGCGGGACGCATCCAGGGTGAAGCGGCGGCGATGGGTCAGCACACTGTCGCCGACCTCGATCGCCAGGTCCAGGGCGCCTTCGGGCGCGGCCTCGTCGCACAGCACCGCCAGCAGCGCCGCGGTGCCCATGGCGCGTTCGTGCAGCCGCCCGATCGTCAGGAACCGCCAGCCGACGAAGCGGTACATGTTTTCATGCACCAGCCCCGAGATCCCCGCCAGCTTGCGCAGCAGCGCCGACAGAGCGCGGGCAGCGTCGTCGCCCGGCGCCACGCGGGGGGCCAGGGCGCGGGCGCTGCGGTCGATATCGTGCAGCGCCGACCAGGCATCGGGGGAAAAGCGGTCGCGCACCCGGCCCGCGCTGCCGATAGCGGCGGCCAGGTTGTCCAGCAGCTTTTGCGGAATGGGCGCGGCGGGGTCGATGCCCATCTGCCGGAACAGCGGATCGAACCCCTCCAGCAGCCCCGCCCCCGCATCGCCCGATTCCGCCAGGCGCATGTGATAGGCCCGCATCAGCCGCACGATCCCCTCGGCCCGTTCGGCATAGCGGCCCAGCCAGAACAGGTTGTCGGCCGCCCGCGCGGGCAGGCCGCCGGGGATCAGGCGCTTGTCGGCGGCGCTTGCCTGCCGGGCCAGGCTGATCGCCGGCACCGGATCGCGCCCGACCACCCAGACATCCGCCGCCGCCCCGCCGTCCTGCATGGCGATGGCCGAGGCGTCGCCCGACGCGCCGATCCGGGCGAAGCCGCCGGGCATCACCGTCCAGCCTTCGGCGGTGCGGGCCAGATAGACGCGCAGCGTCATCGGGCGCGGCACCAGCCTGCCCTCCACCAGGGCGGGGGTGGTGGACAGGGTGACGGCTTCCTGCGCGACCAGATCGCCGCCGCCATGGTCCAGCCTGAGGGCGAGCGTCTGAGGCGACAGCGCGGCTGCCCGGATCAGGTCGTCCTTGGGATCGAAGGGCGCGCGCGTGGTCAGCGCGTCGGCCAGCACCATCCTGCGGGGATCCGCCCGCACCTCGGCCCGCGCGGATGCCGTGCCGCACCACCAGGTCGCGATATTCGGCATGGCCAGCGGCGCACGCACCAGTTCGGGCGCAAGCTGCGGCAGGAAGGCCATCAGGGCGCGGGTCTCCAACACCCCCGACCCCAGGGCGTTGACCATCGTCACCGTGCCCGCCCGCAGCGCGGCCATCATGCCGGGGGTGCCAATCCGCGAGGCTGGGTCCAATTCCAGCGGGTCGGCATAGTTCCCGTCCAGCCTGCGCCACAGCACGTCGACCGGGGCCATCCCCTGTACGCTGCGCACCATCAGCCGGTCGCTGGCCACGACCAGGTCGTCGCCCTCCAGCAGGGTGAAGCCCAGATAGCGGGCGATATAGGCATGTTCGAAATAGGTTTCGTTCATCGGGCCGGGGGTCAGGATCGCCACCCGGCCGTCCCGGTCGCCCGCCTGGTCGCGCAAGGCGTCGCGGAAGGCGCGGAAGAACCCGGCAAGGCGGTGCACATTGCCTGCGGCGTAAAGTTCGGAATAGGCGCGGGTCATGGCGACGCGATTTTCCAGGGCATAGCCCGCGCCCGAGGGCGCTTGGGTGCGGTCTGCCAGAACCCACCACTGCCCGTCGGGGCCGCGCCCCAGCTCGAAAGCCAGGAAATGCAGGAAATGCCCGCCGCGCGGCGTGACGCCCACCATCGGGCGCAACCATTCCGGGTTGCCCGCGACCAGGGCGGCGGGCAACTGCCCCGAGGCGACAAGCTGGTTCGGGCCGTAGAGATCGGCGATCACCGCCTCCAGCAGGTCGGCGCGCTGCGTCAGGGCATGGGCGATCCGGGACCATTCGTCCTCGGCCAGCAGGACGGGAATCTGGCTCAGCGGCCAGGGGCGTTCGACGGACTGTCCTTCGCCGTATTGGCGATAGAAGACCCCGCTATCCAGAAGATAGCGGTCGGCGCGGGCCAGGTCGCGGGTCAGCTCCTCGTCCGACAGCGCGTCCAGATGGGCCATCAGCCTGCGCCAGGGCGGGTGGATCAGGCCATCCGGGCCGACCATCTCGTCCGGGATGCCGGGCAGCGGGCGATAGGACGCGCTGCGCGGCTGTCCCATGGCAAAGGCGGCCTCGCCGGTCATGGCGCGTCACACCCCCACCGCACGGCGCAGATCCAGCGTCAGCGGGAATTCGCGGTGGATGCGTTCCGGCGCGACCGGGTGGCCGTGGCCGGGGCGGTGGCCGTGGGGGCTGAACCGCGCCAGGCGGCGCGCCTCGGCCTCGTTCCCGTTCACCGGGAAGGTGTCGTAATTTCGCCCGCCCGGATGGGCGACGTGATAGACGCAGCCGCCCAGCGGGCGATTCGACCAGCTGTCGAAGATGTCGAAGGTCAGCGGCGCATGGACCGGCAGGACCGGGTGCAGCGCCGATGCGGGCTGCCACGCCTTGAAGCGCACCCCCGCCACCGATTCGCCCGCGCCGATATCCGTCAGCGGCACCGCGCGGCCGTTGCACAGCACCTGATAGCGAAGGGGATCCGCCGCCGACAGCTTGACCTGCAAGCGTTCGGTGGAACTGTCGGTATAGCGCACGGTGCCGCCGATGGCGCCGGTTTCGCCCAGGACATGCCAGGGTTCCAGGGCCTGGCGCAGTTCCAGGTGGACCCCCTCGACCTCGACCTCGCCGCAGAAGGGAAAACGGAATTCGGCCTGGGCCTTGAACCAGTCCTGCCGCATCGGGAAGCCGTGGTCGGTCAGGTCGCGCAGCACGTCGCAGAAATCCGTCCAGACGAAATGCGGCAGCATGAAGCGGTCGTGCAGCGCCGCGCCCCAGCGGGTCAGGTCGCCCGAGGCGGGCGACTTCCAGAACCGCGCGATCAGCGCGCGCAGCAGCAGTTGCTGGGCCAGGGACATGCGCGCGTCAGGCGGCATCTCGAAGCCCCGGAACTCGACCAGGCCCAGGCGGCCGGTGGGGCCGTCGGGGGAATACAGCTTGTCGATGCAGATTTCCGCCCGGTGGGTGTTGCCCGTCACATCGGTCAGGATGTTGCGCAGCAGCCGGTCGGTCAGCCAGGGCAAGGGCGGCGTGCCCTGGTCCGGCGCCGGGATCTGGGCCAGGGCGATTTCCAGTTCATAGAGCGAATCGTGCCGCGCCTCGTCGATGCGCGGGGCCTGGGACGTAGGGCCGATGAACAGCCCCGAGAACAGGTAGGACAGCGAGGGATGCCGGTTCCAGTGCCGGATCAGGCTTGCCAGCAGGTCGGGGCGGCGCAGGAAGGGGCTGTCATTGGTCGTCGCGCCCCCCACCACGACATGATTGCCCCCGCCGGTGCCGGTATGCTTGCCGTCGATCATGAACTTTTCCGCGCCAAGGCGGGACTGGCGCGCGTCCTCATAGACGCCCTGGGTGATCGCCACGCAGTCGTCCCAGCTTTCGGCGGGGTGGATGTTCACCTCGATCACGCCGGGATCGGGGGCGACGCGGATCACGTTCAGGCGCGGATCGTGGGGCGGGGCGTAGCCTTCCACATGGACCGGCAGGTTCAGGCGCAGGGCCGCGGCCTCGACCGCGCGCAGCAGGTCCAGATATTCCTCCAGCGTCGCCACCGGCGGCATGAAGACGCAGAGCCGCCCGTTCTTCGGCTCGACCGACAGAGCAGTGCGGATCTTGCCGCCCAGTTCCGCGTCGCCCGCGCCAGGCCCTTGGGACACCCCGTCCTGAACCGGCGCATGGGCGACGAAACTGGCCATGGGCTGCGACTTGCGGCCGGGCGCGACCGGACCCGGCGGGGCCAGCGGCGCGCGGTCCTGGGTCGGATCGGCCGGATTGACATAGGGATAGTCGGATTCCGGCAGATGCGGCAGCGACGACAGCGGCAGGCGATATCCGACAGGGCTGTCGCCGGGCACCAGGAAGATATGCCCGCGCCGCAGCCGCCAGCGTTCCGAATGCCACCGCAGGCCCGCGCGCGATTGCCAGGCCTGCACCGGCAGCACGAAGCCGGTGGGCACGGTCAGCCCCCGGTCGAAAACGGCCGCGATGCGGTGGCGCGCCTCGGGGTCGGCCAGTTCGCTGTTTTCGGGCGTGACATTCGCGGGCAGCCGGGCCTCGCGCAGCAGCCATTCGGCCGGATCCTCATAGGCGGGCAGCACGTTGTCGCCGGAAACGCCCAGTTCGGCCGCCATTTCCCGCAGCAGTTCCTGCGCCTGGAGGGGCGTCGCCGCGCCGCCGCCCGATTCGCGCGCGATCAGGCCGGGATTCTGCCAGACCGGCTGGCCGTCGCGCCGCCAGTACAGCGAGAAGGTCCAGCGGGGCAGCGTTTCCCCCGGATACCATTTGCCCTGGCCGTGATGCAGGAACCCGTTCGGCGCGAAACGGTCTCGCAGCTTGCGGATCAGCAGGTCGGCGCGGTCGCGCTTCGCCGGGCCGACCGCATCGGTGTTCCATTCCGGGCTTTCGAAATCGTCGATGGACACGAAGGTCGGCTCTCCGCCCATGGTCAGGCGCACGTCGCCCTCGCGCAGGGCGGCGTCGACCTGTTGGCCTAGCCGGTTCAGGTCGGCCCAGGCATCGTCGCTGAAGGGCTTGGTGATGCGCGGATGTTCGGCCACGCGGCGGACCTGCATGTCGAAATGGAAATCGACCTCGGCAAAGCTGGCGGCGCCGCTGATCGGCGCGCAACTGCGGTAATGCGGCGCGGCGGCTAGCGGGATATGGCTTTCCCCCGCCAGCAGGCCGGATGTCGGATCCAGGCCGATCCAGCCTGCGCCGGGCAGATAGACCTCGGCCCAGGCGTGCAGGTCGGTGAAGTCGTGGGCGGTGCCCGAGGGACCGTCAAGCGCCTGCAGGTCCGGCTTCAACTGGATCAGGTATCCCGACACGAAGCGCGCGGCAAAGCCCAGATGGCGCAGCGCATTGACCAGCAGCCAGGTGGAATCGCGGCAGGATCCGCTGCGCAGGCCCAGCGTCTCCTCGGGCGTCTGGACGCCGGGTTCCATGCGGATGGTATAGCCGGTCTCGGCCGCGATGCGCGCGTTCAGCGCCACCACGAAATCCACGGTGCGGGTCCGGTCGCGCGGGATGCTGTCCAGCAGCGCGCGCAGCAGCGGCCCGGCGGGTTCGACGGCGCGGTAAGGGACCAGTTCCTCGGCCAGGTCGAGGGCATAGTCGAAGGGCCAGTGTTCGGAACTGTCTTCCACGAAGAAGTCGAACGGGTTGTAGACGGTCATGTCGGCTGTCAGATCGACCTCGATCTTCAGCTCGCGGACGGGTTCGGGAAAGACGAAGCGCGCCAGCCAGTTGCCGAAGGGATCCTGCTGGTGGTTCACGAAATGGCCTTCGGGCGCGACCTTCAGCGAATGAGAGATGACGCGGGTGCGCGAATGCGGCGCGGGGCGCAACCGGATCACCTGCGGGCCAAGGATCACCGGACGGTCGTATCTGTAATGCGTCAGGTGATAGATGCTGGCCTTGATCGACATGCGCTGTCCCCGTTGGTCTTTTCCCGCAGCTTACACAATGCGGTCCGGGGCGCGAGATCTTGCGGAGCCGTTGCCTAAAATTCGCGCAGGACGGCGCAGAGGCGGTCCCATTCCGCGCGATCGGCCGGGATGCCCAGCCGCAGGCGGCGGTCCGGGCGGACAGGCCGATGCACCCGGATATGGGCGCGGGCCAGCCGGTCCTGCGCCGCCGCCGCATCGCGGGTGTCGTACAGGCGAAACAGATGCGTGCCGCCCGCCGGGCGCCATCCCGCCGCCACCGCCAGCCGGTCCAGGCGCAGCACGGCCTCGGCCAGATACAGGATCGTCTGATCGGCCCAGGCCCGGTCGGCCAGAGCCTGGGCGCCAAGCGACAGGGCCGGGCCGTCGGGCGGCGGGCAGTCGGACAGGCGGTCCAGCAGGGCGGGGGCGGCCAACACCAGACCAAGCCCCCGCAGGCCCCAGAACGGGCGGAGATCCCGCAGGATCAGCCCGTTGCCGGGCAGGGCGGGGGCCAGCGACAGATCGGGGCGCGGATCGGCAAGGCTTTCATCCACGACCAGGTGGCCCACCTGCCGGGCCAGCCGGGACAGCGCCTCGGGCGGCCAGTCCCGGCCAGCGGAATGGCCGGGATTCCCGACCACCGCAAGGTCGATACCCGCCATGTCGTGGATGTCCCGGACCTGGGCCACCTGCCAGCCCGCCGCGCGCAGGGATGCCGCATCGCCGCCCGCCAGCACCGCCGCCCGTCCGGGCGGCAGGCGCAGGATCGCCGCAGACACATCCGCCACCGCCCTGACCTGCGCGGGATCGCAGCCCAGCCAGTCTGCCGCGGCCTGCGCCAGCGGCTTTTGCGGCCCGTCCGCGGGCTGCGCGCGCCCCGGCCAGGGACGGCGGTTGGCCGCCCCGGACAGGTCGATCCAGCCCCCCGCCGAAGCCTGTTCCATATTGCCGCGGGGGCCGTCTTGCATGGGGTTCGCCTGTCTTGCCGTTCCGATGGCGCGATTTAGCCAGTCATCGTGTTTTCCACAATCTTTTCGGGAATTTTGCTTTACAGCGGGCACAATCGCGACCACGATATGCAGTAGGAACATCCGGGCAACCCCGCCCGGTCTTGTTTCATGAACAAGGGACAGCGGCATCGCATCGCGTCCCGTCCGAGGCAGGATACGACATGGCGCAAACGGAAGCAGTGATTCCGACCGATGAGATTCATCCCATCGACATCGTCGAGGTGGTCGCCGCCCATCACGACTGGGATTTCGACCGCCTGGCCGACGACCAGATCGTCATGACGGTCCAGGGGCAGTGGCGCAGCTATACCCTGACGCTGGCCTGGTCCCCTCGGGAAGAGGTGCTGCGCCTGATCTGCACCTTCGACCTGGATCCGCCCGCCGACCGGCTGCCGCTGATCTATGAGACGCTGAATCTGGCCAACGATCAGGTCTGGGACGGCGGCTTCACCTTCTGGTCCAGGCAGCGGCTGATGGTCTGGCGCTATGGCCTGGTGCTGGGCGGCGACGCGATCGCCTCGGCCGAGCAGGTGGACCGGATGATCGGCAACGCGCTGCTGGGTTGCGAGCGG
This sequence comes from Paracoccus sp. 22332, assembly GCF_052045125.1. Classification (NCBI taxonomy): domain Bacteria; kingdom Pseudomonadati; phylum Pseudomonadota; class Alphaproteobacteria; order Rhodobacterales; family Paracoccaceae; genus Paracoccus; species Paracoccus sp. 22332. The sequence continues at coordinate 46,054 of NZ_JBQEOI010000010.1, read as the reverse complement.
TTCTATCCGTCCTTCCAACTGGTTGCCTGGGGCAACAGCGCCCCCGCCGCCGCACTGGACATCGCCCTGGGCGAGGCCTACGGACGGGCATAAGGGGCGGCGCGGCCCCGATGCAAGATAGGGGGGCCGGATGGGCGATTTCGACGATATCAACAGGCGCGGGCTAGTGCTGGTCGGTTGCGGGCGGATGGGCGGCGCGATGCTGCGCGGTTGGCTGGCGCGCGGGCTGGAACCCGGCGCGGTGACGGTGATCGACCCCCGGCTGGCGCCTGAATGGCAGGACAAGGGGCTGCGGGTGAACGCCGCGCTGCCCGCCGATCCGGCGGTGCTGGTGCTGGCCGTCAAGCCGCAGATGATGGCCGAGGCCTTGGGCGGCGTGCCGCGCCTGGCCGATACGCTGGTGCTGTCGGTCGCTGCGGGCACCACCATCGCCACCTTCGAAGCCGCCTTTCCCGGCTCGCCCATCGTCCGCGTGATGCCGAACACCCCCGCCGCCATCGGCCAGGGGATCAGCGCGATGATCGGCAACAGCCTGGCGACCCCGGCGCATCTGGATCTGGCGCAGGCGCTGATGGCGGCCGTGGGCCGCGTTGTGCGCCTGGACAGCGAGGATCAGATGGATGCGGTGACCGGCCTGTCGGGCAGCGGACCGGCCTATGTCTTCCACCTGATCGAGGCGATGGCTCAGGCCGGCGAGGCGCAGGGTCTGCCCGCCGCGCTGTCGCTGGACCTGGCGCGCATGACCGTCGCCGGGGCTGGGGCGCTTGCCATCGACGCGGACGAGGATCCGGCGGTGCTGCGCGAAAACGTCACCTCGCCCGGCGGGACGACTGCCGCCGGGTTGCGGGTGCTGATGGATCCGGATAACGGACTGCCGCCGCTGATGGCGCGCACCATTGCCGCCGCCACCGAACTGGGAAAGGCTTCACAATGACGATCAGCTTTGACGATTTCCTGAAGGTCGACATCCGCACCGCCACCATCACCCGCGTCGAGCCTTTCCCCGAGGCGCGCAAGCCCGCCTTCAAGCTGTGGCTGGACGTGGGCGATCTGGGCGAGCGCAAATCCTCGGCCCAGATCACCCGGCACTATGACCCTGAAACGCTGGTCGGCAAGCAGGTGCTGTGCGTGGTGAACTTTCCGCCCCGCCAGATCGGCCCCGTCCGGTCCGAGGTGCTGGTCCTGGGCGTCCCCGACGCGGACGGAGAGGTCGTGCTGGTCCGCCCCGACCTGACCGTGGCGAATGGCGGGCGGCTGTTCTGATGCGGCTGCTGGTGACGCGGCCCATGACCGACCGGGCCAGCCAGGCGATCCGCGACCGCTTTGACGCCACCTTCCGCGACAATACCCCGATGTCGGAATCCCAGGCCGCGCAGGCGCTGCGCGATTACGACGCGATCATCCCGACGCTGGGCGACGCCTTCACCGCCGCCACCTTCGCGCAGCCGGTGCGCTGCCGGATCCTGGCGAATTTCGGGGCGGGCTATAACCATATAGACGTGGCGGCGGCCGCGGCGGCGGGGGTCGTGGTCACGAACACGCCGGGGGTGGTGACCGACGCCACAGCCGACATCGCGCTGACGCTGATCCTGATGACGCTGCGCCGCGCCTCGGAGGGCGAGCGGATCCTGCGCGCCGGTCAATGGCAGGGCTGGAACCCGACGCAGCTTCTGGGCGGCCAAGTCAGCGGGCGGACCGTCGGCATCGTCGGCATGGGCCGGATCGGCAAGGCCATCGCCCGGCGCTGCCATTTCGGCTTCGGCATGGACGTGGTGTTCTTCAACCGATCCTCGGTCGCCGGCCTGGAATTCCCGGCCCGCCAGATTCCCGACCTGGACGGGATGCTGGAGCAGGCCGATGTCGCGGTCGTCGCCGTTCCGGGCGGCGCGGGAACCCGGCACCTGATCGGCGCGCGGCAGATGGCGGCGCTTGGGCCGCAGGGCTATCTGGTCAATATCGCCCGCGGCGACGTGGTCGACGAAGCCGCGCTGATTCAGGCGCTGAACGCGGGGCAGATCGCGGGCGCCGGGCTGGATGTCTATGAACGCGAACCGCTGGTGCCGCAGGCGCTGCTGGGCGCCCCGAACGCCACCCTGCTGCCCCATCTGGGCACCGCCACCGACGACACGCGCACGGCGATGGGGCTGCGCGCCTTGGACAACCTGACGGCCTTTGCCGAAGGGCGCGACCCTCACGACCGGGTGAACTGAGGCAGGCGCGCCGGAACCCTGGCCCGCCGCAGGCGGTTATTTCCCAGATCACAGCGTCCAAAGGAGACAAGCATGAACTGGGACATCATCCAGGGAAAATGGAAGCAGGTCAAAGGTTCGGTCAAGGAAAAATGGGGCGACCTGACCGACGACGACCTGGACCGGATCGACGGCAACAAGGACCAGCTGGCCGGCAAGTTGCAGGAAAAATACGGCTGGACCAAGGACGAGGCCGAACGCAACATCGACGACCATTTCCGCGACCGCACCTTCTGAGGCGGTCCGGCCCGAACGGGAAAGGGTGCCTTCCGGGCACCCTTTTTCTTTGGCGGACGGCAGGCTACCAAGGCGGTGTTTGCCAGGATCGGGATCGCCGCCATGATGTATTCCTATGTCATCCGCAACGGGCGCATCGTGCGGCAGGACAAGGATGCGCCCTTGGCCGATGCCATCTGGATCGACCTGATCGCCCCCGGAAAGCAGGAAACCGCGCTGCTGCGCGACCTAGGCGTCGATGTTCCCACGCTGGCCGACATGGAAGAGATCGAGATCTCGAACCGCCTGTATCGGGAAGCGGGGACGGACTACATGACCGCCGTGCTGCCGGGGGAACGGGGCGACGGCAACCGCGTGACGATGCCGGTCAGCTTCATCCTGTCGCCCAACCGGCTGGTCACGGTGCGGCACCATTCGCCGCGCCCGTTCCTGACCTATCCCGAACGCGGCGAACGGTCGACGCTGGGCTGTTCCACCCCCCATCGCCTGTTCCTGGGCCTGGTCGAGGAGATCATCGCCCGGCTGGCCGACATCCTGGAGGGATCGGGCCGTTTGCTGGACGAGGCGACCATCTCGATCTTCGAGACCCGCAGCGCGCGCGGCCAGGGCGACCGGCTGCAAGCCGCGCTGCGCCAGGTGGGCCGCGAGGCCGAGGCCATGGCCCGCGTGCGGCTGTCGCTTCTGACCATCGAGCGGATGCTGGCCTTCTATATCGCCACCATCGACGAACAGCCCGAATCCGGGCGGCTGCGTCCGGTGGTCAAGGGCCAGTTGCGCGATGTCCAGGCGTTGGAGGTCCATGCCGATTTCCTCGGATCGCGGGTCAGCCTGGCGGTGGACACGACGCTGGGCATGATCAACCTGGAACAGAACAACACCGTGCGGATCCTGTCGGTGGTGGCAGCCCTGTTCCTGCCGCCGACGCTGATCGCCAGCATCTATGGCATGAACTTCCAGATGATGCCGGAACTGGACGAGGCCTGGGGCTATCCCATGGCGCTGCTGCTGATGGCCGGGACGGCGGCGGCGACCTGGCTGGTGCTGCGGTGGAAACGCTGGCTGTAGGGCCGCGCCCCTGCGGCGCAAATGCCCTTGCCGCCCCAGTTCCAGCCGCCTATTGGTCGGTCCGTAAAGGGGAGAAACCCGATGCGTTCATCCTTGTCCTATCTTCGTTGGCCATTGATCGTCACGGCGACGGGCGTCGTCCTGGCCGCCTGGCTGGGGTATCGGTTTACCGGTAGCACCTCGGGCGCGGTGTCCTTCCTGATGATCGCGCTGGTGCTGGCGATCCTGGAAATCTCGCTGTCCTTCGACAACGCCATCGTCAACGCCAACAAGCTGAAGGAAATGACGCCCGCCTGGCAGCGCCGCTTCCTGACCTGGGGGATCCTGATCGCCGTCTTCGGGATGCGGGTCATCTTTCCGCTGCTGATCGTGGTGATCGCCGCCGGGATCGGTCCCTGGGCCGCGATCAGGCTGGCCGCGACCAGCCCCCAGGAATATTCCCGCCTGATCCAAGAGGCGCATCTGCCCATCGCGGCCTTCGGCGGCGCCTTCCTGATGCTGGTCGCTCTGACCTTTTTCTTCGACCAGTCCAAGGAGGTCGACTGGATCGGCAAGGTGGAACGCGCGCTGCGCGCCTGCGGATCGGTGCGCGGAATGGAGGTCGGCTTCGTGCTGGTCATCATCCTGGTCTTCGTCTGGCTGCTGCCGGTGCGCGACGAACACCTGTTCATGTTCAGCGCCATGTGGGGGATCGTGACTTTTCTTGCCGTGGATGCCCTGGGCCATGTGCTGGACCGCTGGGGCGAGGCGCAGGAACGGTCCCACAGCGCCGCGCAGGCGGGGCTGGGCGGGTTCCTGTATCTGGAAGTGCTGGACGCGTCCTTCAGCTTTGACGGCGTGATCGGCGCCTTCGCCCTGACCCAGAACCTGTTCCTGATCGCCATCGGCCTGGGCATCGGCGCGATGTATGTGCGGTCCATGACGGTGATGCTGGTCGAACGCGGCACGCTGGCGGAATTCCGTTACCTGGAACACGGCGCCTTCTGGTCGATCCTGATCCTGTCGATCATCATGTTCGGCCAGACCATGTGGCACCTGCCCGAGGTCGTGACGGGAATGCTGGGCGCGGTCTTCATCGGCGCGGCCTTTGTCAATTCGGTGATGTGGAACCGCCGCCACAAGGGCGCGGCGCAGGGCTGACGGCCAAGCCGGGGGACTTCACGTCCCCCGGACCCCCTGTGGGATATTTGGACACAGAAGATGGGCGCGGGTTAGACCTGCGCCTTTCCCTACATCTGGTCGATCAGGTCCAGCATCTCGGGCGGGATCTGCTGTTCGTGCAGGGTGAAGCTGCGGCTTTCGCGATCCTCGGTCACGGTGATGCAATAGGTCATGCGGTCGGCGCAGTTGCCGCAAGGCTGGCGGGCCAGGCGGGCCAGTTCGTCGGGTTCGAACGCGTGGCACAATTCCTGGCGCATCTGTTCGGGCTGGTCCGCCACGTCGATGGTCTTGTGCAGACTGGCGGCGGCGACGCCGCCAAAGCCGCCCTGCGCCGCGATTTCGATGATCATGGCCCGATCCCCCGCTGATGCGGGGAATCTAGGATCAGATGGCGATTCCCACAAGTTTCCAGGCGCGGCGCAGCATCACCGTCTCATAGCTGCCGCGGCTGGTCAGTTCGATGGCGGCGTCCATGGTCTGGTCGGCCCAGTCGGAAAAGCTGGCCATCGGATTGTTCAGCGTCTGAAGCGCCCGGTACCAGATCCGCCCCGGCAGTTCCCAGGCCCGCCCGCCCAGATAGGCGCAGAACAGGTAGAAGGCGTGGTTGGGGATGCCGGAATTGATATGCACACCGCCGTTGTCGTCAGCGGTCGCCACGAAATGATCCATGTGCCAGGGCTGCGGATCCTGGCCCAGCAGGTCGTCGGAATAGGCGGTGCCCGGCGCCTTCATGCTGCGCAGCGCCGCGCCGTTGATGCCGGGGCCCAGAATGCCGCGCCCGACCAGCCAGTCGGCCTCATGCGCCTCTTGTCCCAGGGCGCGTTGCAGCGCCAGGCTGCCGAACACGTCGGCGATGCTTTCGTTCAGCGCGCCCGACTGGTTTTCATAGATCAGCCCGCCGGAATGCTGGATGACGCCATGCGCCATCTCGTGCCCGATCACCGACAGTTCCAGGAAGGTGCGGAAAATCTTGCCGTCGCCGGTGCCATAGGCCATCTGCGTGCCGTTCCAGAAGGCGTTGTTGTAATCGCGCCGGTGATGGACGGTGGCTGTCAGCGGCATTCCCGCGCCGTCCAGCGAATTGCGGCCATATTCCTCGGCGAACAGGGAAAAGACCTGGCCCGCCGCGTCATAGGCCGTGTCGGCGTCGGGGATGCCGGACGGGCCATCGCCTTCGGACCGGATCAGCTTGCCCGGCAGGGCGGCCTTGAACTGGCCATCATGGATGCGGCGGTCGGGACAGCACAGCCCTTGGGCCGGGGTGACGGCGGCGGCGACATAGGCCCCGGTCGCATCTGCGGGGGGCAGGCCCGCACGGGTCATCTCGGTCCGTTCCTCGCGCAGCTTTTCGGTCTGCTTCAGCAGGGTGCGCGCCATGTCCGCAGTCCTGGCATCGCCGCGCAGGGCCAGCACCCGCAGCATATAGGGCGGCACGATGCAGTGGATGGCATGGTGACGCGAACCGTTCAGCGAAAAGCACATGAGGCGAATCCCGTTCTGGAAAACTCATCCCAGAATAGCACGGGTCGATCATGAACGAAACATGAACATCAATCGATGCGCCGACCGCTTTCCGCCTGGAACAGGTGCAGCGATCCGGGGCGCCAGGCCAGGCGCAGCGTCTGGGGCAGTTCGACCCCCGAGGGCAGCGTCACCGTCAGCCGCTCGCCCCCGGTCTGGCCGTGGACCAGGCGTTGCGCGCCCAGCTCCTCGACCGCCAGGATCTCCATGTCGATGGGACCGTCCGGGGCAGGGGTCAGATCCTCGGGGCGGATGCCGACGGTTCCGGCATGGGCCGTTCCGGGCAGGTGCGGGACCGCGCGGTTGCTGATCAGGTTCATCGCCGGGCTGCCGATGAAACCCGCCACGAAGGTCGAGGCGGGCTTGCGATAGACCTCCAGCGGGGTACCGATCTGTTCGATCCTGCCGCCGTTCAGAACCACCAGCCGGTCGGCCAGGGTCATCGCCTCGAGTTGGTCATGGGTGACGTAGATCGAGGTGGTCCGCAGCCGGCGCTGCAAGTCCTTGATCTCCAGCCGCATGGTGACGCGCAGCTTGGCGTCCAGGTTCGACAGCGGCTCGTCGAACAGGAAGGCCGCCGGTTCGCGGACGATGGCGCGGCCCATGGCCACGCGCTGACGCTGGCCGCCCGACAGGGCGCGGGGCTTGCGGTCCAGATAGGGACCGATTTGCAGGATCTCGGCGGCCTGGGCCACGCGGCGGTCGATTTCCGCCTTTGGGGTGCGGCGGTTCTTCAGCCCGTAGGCCAGGTTCTGACGCACCGACATATGCGGATACAGCGCATAGTTCTGGAACACCATGGCGATGTCGCGGTCGGCGGGCTCCATGTCGTTGACCACCCGGTCGCCGATGCGGACGGTGCCTTCGCTGATCGATTCCAGCCCCGCTACCATCCGCAGCAGCGTGGATTTGCCGCAGCCGGACGGGCCGACCAGCACGATGAATTCGCCGTCAGCGATGTCGATGGACACCTCGCCCACGGCGCGGGTGCCGCCGGAATAGATCTTGCCGACCTTGTCGAGGGTAATGGATGCCATGTCTTACTTCTCCGTCTCGACAAGACCTTTGACGAACAGGCGCTGCATCCCGATCACCACCGCGACCGGGGGCAGCATCGCCAGCATCGCCGTCGCCATCACCAGATGCCATTGCGGCAGCCCGTCCACCGCGTCGGCCATGCGCTTGATGCCCGCGACGATGGTGTAGTAATCGCTGCTGGTGGTGATCAGCAGCGGCCACAGATACTGGTTCCAGCCATAGATGAACAGGATCACGAACAGCGCCGCGATATTGGTGCGCGACAGCGGCAGCAGGATGTCGCGGAAGAACTTCATCGGGCCTGCGCCGTCGATGCGGGCGGCCTCGGTCAGCTCGTCCGGGATGGTCAGGAAGACCTGGCGGAACAGGAAGGTCGCGGTCGCCGACGCGATCAGCGGCACGGACAGGCCGGCATAGCTGTTCAGCATCCCCAGGTCGGCGACCACCTGGAAGGTCGGGACGATGCGGACCTCGACCGGCAGCATCAGGGTGATGAAGATGCACCAGAAGGCCATCCGCCGCAGCGGAAAGCGGAAATAGACGATGGCGAAGGCCGAGATGATCGAGATCGCGATCTTCCCGCAGGCGATCAGCAGCGCCATGATCAGGCTGTTCAGCATCATCGTGCCGACCGGGGGCATGCCGCTGGTGGACACCCCGGAATCCAGCATCCGGCCGTAATTTTCCAGCAGATGCGGGCCGGGCCACATGGGGATGGTGCCCGACATGAAGTCGGTCGCGGTATGGGTCGATGCGACGAAGGCCACCCAGACGGGCAGGGCGACGACGACGACGCCCAGCATCAGCGTCAGATGGGCCAGCAGGTTCAGGCCGGGACGGTTCTCGATCATCAATAGGCGACCTTCTTTTCGACCCAGCGGAACTGGATCACCGTCAGGGCGATCACGATCAGCATCAGCACCACCGACTGCGCGGCCGACGATCCCATGTTCTGGCCCACGAAACCGTCGAAATAGACCTTGTAGACCATGATGTTGGTGGCCTGGGCGGGGCCGCCCTCGGTCGTGGCGTCGATCACGGCGAAGGTGTCGAACATCGCATAGACGATGTTCACGACCAGCAGGAAGAAGGTGGTCGGCGACAGCAGCGGCAGGGTGATGTCGAAGAACCGCCGCACCGGGCCCGCGCCGTCGATGGCGGCGGCCTCGCGCAAGCTGGCCGGGATGGATTGCAGGCCCGCCACGAAGAACAGGAAGTTGTAGCTGATCTGCTTCCAGGCCGAGGCGATCACCACCAGGATCATCGCGTCGGTTTTCGAACTGATGTGGTTCCAGTCATAGCCGACCGTCGCCAGCACATAGGGCATGACGCCGATGGTCGGGTTGAAGATGAACCACCACAGGATCCCCGCGACGGCCGGGGCCACCGCATAGGGCCAGACCAGCAGTGTCGTATAGACGCTGGTCGACCGGATCATCCGGTCTACCGCGACCGCCAGCAGCAGCGAAAAGCCCATCGACAGGATCGTGACCGATACGGCGAAGACCGCCGTCACTTGCAGGGAATTCAGGTATTCCGGGCTGGTCCACAGCGCCTTGAAATTCGACAGGCCCACGAAGGTCGTGTTGATGCCGAAGGCGTCCTGGCGCAGGAAGCTTTGCCGGATCGCCTGGGCGGCGGGCCACAGGAAGAAGACGAAGGTGATCGCCAGTTGCGGGGCCAGCAGCAGCCAGGGCAGCAGCTGGTTGCGGAAGATCGTGCGCTTCATCTTCGGGCCTTTCGGGGGTGGCGGGGNGCCCCAAGCCTGATCACTGGTTCTGGGCTTCGAACTCGGCCAGCAGCGCATTGCCGCGTTCGACCACCGAATCCAGCGCGCCCTGGGCGTCCTTGGACCCGGACAGAAGCTGCTCGAATTCCTCGTCGATGATGCCGCGGATCTGGACATAGTTGCCGAAGCGCAGGCCCTTGGAATTCTCGGTCGGCGGGTTCAGCGTGATCTGCTTGATGCTGATCTCGGTGCCGGGGTTCTGCTCGTAGAAGCCCTGTTCCTTGCTCAGGTCATAGGCCGCCTGCGTGATGGGCAGATAGCCGGTGAATTGGTGCCAGTCGGCCTGCACCTCGGGGCTGGACAGGTATTCGAAGAACTTGGCCACGCCCGCATATTCCTCGTCCGGCCGCCCCGACAGCACCCACAAGGATGCGCCGCCGATGATGGAATTCTGCGGCGCGCCCTCGACATCGTCGTAATAGGGCAGCATCCCGTAACCCACCTCGAAATCCTTGGCATTGGCCACGATCCCCGCGCGACCGCCCGAGCTTTCCATGTAGATCGCGCATTCCTGCGAATAGAACAGCGGGGCGGCGTTGTCGCCCGCGACCGGCCCGCCGTATTTGTACAGCCCCTCGTCGGCCCACCGCTTGAGGTTTTCCCAGTGCTTGACCTGCACCGGCCCGTTATAGGACAGCCGCGCCGCCAGCCCGCCAAAGCCGTTCTCCAGCGTGCCGATGGGCTGGTTGTGCCAGGCGCTGAAATTCTCGGTCTGGATCCAACTGACCCAACGCGAACTCAGCCCGCAGTTTGCCGCGCCCGATTCCTTGATCTTCTTCGAGAATTCCTCGAACTCGGCCCAGGTTTTGGGCGGCGTGTTACGGTCCAGCCCGGCCTTTTCGAAGACATCCTTGTTATAATACAGGATCGGGGTCGAACTGTTGAAGGGCAGGGACAGCATGTTCCCGTCCGTATCGCTGTAATAGCCGACCACGGCGGGCAGGTAGGCGGCCGGATCGAAGGCCACGTCGTTGTCGGCCATCAACTGGTGGACCGGGACGATGGCGCCCTTGGCGGCCATCATGGTGCCGGTGCCGACCTCGAACACCTGGACGATGGCGGGCTGCTGCTGCGCGCGGAAGGCGGCGATCGCGGCGGTCATCGTTTCGGGATAGGTGCCCTTGTAGGAGGGCACGATCCGGTATTCGTCCTGGCTGTCGTTGAAGCCCTTGGTGATCTCTTCCAGCTTGGCGCCCAGCTCGCCGCCCATGGCATGCCACCACTGGATTTCGGTCTGCGCCTGTGCCGCCGACAGCGACGCGATCAGCGCCACGGCGGACGCTGCGAAAAGTCGGTTCATGATTTACCTCCCTTATGGAGTTGCGGTTCGCGACGGGCCTAGCGGGCCAAGGTGACGCAAACACAACCTCCGCATGACGAAATGGTGACACTCTTTGACCAGTCGGTCAATCTTCCAAGATTGTCCGACACATAAAGGAATATCAATCGGTTGCGGCGGGGCTGGTCACGCCCCGCGCAGCCGCGCCATCAGCGGCGCGACCGTCGCCTGCAAGACCGGGTTGATGACGCGGTGGACGATGGGGATCAGGATCATGCCCAGGACCAGCCCGAAGATGCCGTCGAAGAAGGCGGTGACGATCCAGGCGACAAGGCCGGGCGCCTGGGGAACGGCATGGGCCGCGGCCTCGGCCCGGTGGTGGATCCAGTCATAGGCAGAGGCCCAGCCCAGTTCGGCAAAGCCGTGCAGCACGATCTGGCCGCCGACCCAGATCATCGCGGCGGTGCCGACGATGGTCAGCGCCTTCATGAAGCCGGGCATGACCTTGACGATGCCGCGCCCGATGGCCGAGGACAGGCCGTTCCGCCGCATCGCCAGGTGGACCCCCACATCGTCGGCCTTCACGATCAGCGCCACGAAGCCATAGACGGCTGCGGTGATGCCGACCGCCACCACCGCCAGGATGATCGCCTTCATCCAGATCGAGTCGCCGACCGGGATGGTCGCCAGCGCGATGGTCATGATTTCGGCCGACAGGATGAAGTCGGTCTTGATCGCGCCCGCGACCCGCGCCTCCTCCAACGCCGCCCCGTCCGAGTCGGGATGGATGTGTTCCGCGCTGTCATGCGTGTCGCCATAGCCAAGCGCATGGGCGATCTTCTCGGCCCCCTCATAGCACAGATAGGCGCCGCCCAGCATCAGCAGGGGGGAAATCGCCCAGGGCGCAAAGGCCGACAGCAGCAGCGCCACCGGCAGCAGGATGGCCAGCTTGTTGAACAGCGACCCGCGCGCGATCTTCCAGACGATGGGAATCTCGCGGCTGGCATCGAAGCCATGGACATATTTCGGCGTCACCGCCGCGTCGTCGATCACCGCCCCCGCCGCCTTGGCCCCGGCCTTGGCCGCCTGTCCCGCCACATCGTCGATGGACGCCGCCGCGACCTTGGAAATCGACGCCACATCGTCCAGAAGTGCCAGAAGTCCGCTCATCCATTCCTCATCGGCTGTCTTCGGCGCGATCCTTGGCGCAGATCACGCCGAAAGCAACCCTTGCGAGGCGGGTTTGTTCAATCCAGGCTGACGTTCGCATCCTGGACGACGGGTTCCCATTTCGCCATCTCGGCCTTCACATGCTCGGCCAGTTCTTCGGGACCCGAGGCGACGATGGTGGCCGAGAATTCGGCCATGCGGGCGGCAACCGCCGGGTCGGCCATGGTCGCCTGCGCCGCCGCCGACAGGGCCTCGATGGCCTCGGGCGGGGTGCCTGCGGGGGCGAACAGCGCGTTCCAGGTATAGGTCTCGTATCCCGGCAGGGTTTCCGCGATGGTCGGCACGTCGGGGAAGCTGGGCGCGCGTTCCGCCGTGGTCACGCCAAGCGCGCGCAGCTTGCCGCTGCTGATGTGGCCCGATGCGGATGGCAGGTTGTCGAAGATGATCGGCACCTGGTTGCCCAGCACGTCGGTCAGCGCCGGGCCGGACCCCTTGTAGGGGATGTGGTCGATCTGGATCCCCGCCATCGACTTGAACAATTCGCCCGACAGGTGCAGCGGCGTGCCGTTACCCGACGACGCATAGGCCAGCGGTTCCTGTTTCGCCAGGTCGATCAGCTCCTGCACCGTGTTCACCGGCAGTTCCGGGTTCACCGCCAGCACGTTCGGCACCAGGACCAGCAGCGACACGGGCGCGAAATCCGCCACCGGGTCATAGGGTTTCTGATTCAGGATCAGGGGGTTAAGCGCGTGCGTCGCGACGGTGCCCATCAGGATCGTATAGCCGTCCGCGTCGGCTTGGGCGACCTGGCCCGCGCCAAGGCTGCCGCCCGCGCCGCCGACATTCTGGACGACGATCTGCTGGCCCAGTTCTTGGCCCATGCGTTCGGCGACGATGCGGCCCACCACGTCGGTGGATCCTCCGGCGGCGAAGGGGATCACCAGGGTGATCTGGCGGTCGGGAAATTCTGCGGCGGCGGTGCCGGCAAGGCCAAGCGCCAGGGCCGTGCCCAGCAGGATGCGGCGGGTGATGGTCGGCATGGGTTCCTCCTTGGTTGGGTCAGGCGTCGCTTTCGGTAAACACCTCGTCGCGGCGTTTGCGGATCTGGGGCAGGAACACCAGCACCAGGACCGCCAGCGACAGGACCAGCAGGCCCGCGCTGATCGGACGGGTCACGAAGGTGGTGGGATCGCCGCGCGACAGGATCATGGCGCGACGCAGGTTCTCCTCGAGCAGCGGACCGAGGACGAAGCCCAGCAGCAGGGGCGCGGGCTCGCAGCGCAGCTTGGACATGACGTATCCCAGCAGTCCGAAGAAGGCGACGGCGAACAGGTCGTAGGGGTTCGAGTTGACGGAATAGACCCCGATCGAGCACATCGCCATGATGATCGGGAACAGCACGTAATAGGGCACGGCCAGCAGCTTCACCCACAACCCGATCAGGGGCAGGTTCAGCACCACCAGCATCAGGTTGCCGATCCACATCGACGCGATGATGCCCCAGAACAGCGCGGGCTGTTCGGACACCACGTTCGGCCCCGGCACGATGCCCTGGATGATCATCGCGCCGATCATCAACGCCATCACCGGGTTCGCGGGAATGCCCAGCGTCAGCAGCGGGATGAAGCTGGTCTGCGCGCCCGCGTTGTTGGCGCTTTCGGGTCCGGCGACGCCTGCCAGGGCGCCCTTGCCGAATTCCTCGGGGTGCTTGGACAGCTTCTTCTCGACCGTATAGCTGGCAAACGACGCCAGGATCGCGCCGCCGCCCGGCAGGATGCCCAGGACGGACCCGACCCCGGTGCCGCGCAGCACCGGGCCGATCATCTGGCGGAATTCCTCGCGCGTGGGGAACAGGCGGGTGATGTTGCGGGTCATCACCTGCCGGTCGTGCTCGTCTTCCAGGTTGCGCAGGATCTCGGCGATGCCGAAGACGCCCACGGCGACGGCCACGAAGTTCAGCCCGTCCGCGAACTGGTTCATACCCATCGTGAAGCGCGGCGCGCCGGTATAGACGTCGGTGCCGACCATGCCCAGCAGCAGGCCCAAGACCACCATGGCCAGCGCCTTCAGCACCGAGCCATGGGCCAGCGCCACCGACATGACCAGGCCCATGACCATCAGGCTGAAATACTCGGCCGCGCCGAATTTCAGCGCGATGGCGGTCAGCGGCGGCGCGAAGATCGCCACCAGGAAGGTCGCCACGCTGCCCGCGAAGAACGACCCCAGGGCGGCGGTGGCAAGCGCCGTGCCCGCGCGCCCTTGCCGGGCCATCTGGTATCCGTCGATGGCCGTCACCGCAGACGAGCTTTCGCCCGGCATGTTGATGAGGATCGCCGTGGTCGAGCCGCCGTATTGCGCGCCGTAATAGATCCCCGCCAGCATGATCAGCGACGACACGGGTTCCAGCTGGAAGGTGATCGGCAGCAGCATGGCGATGGTGGCGGTGGCGCCGATGCCCGGCAGCACGCCGATCAGCGTGCCCAGCAGCACCCCGATCAGGCAGAACAGCAGGTTTTCCAGCGACGAGGCGACGCTGAAGCCAAGCGCAAGATTGGAAAGCAGGTCCATGCGCGTCCCCTCAGACCGGCAGCCAGGGACCGAAGCGCCGGAACGGCAGCCCCAGCCCATAGGAAAAGATCAGCGTCGACATGATGGTGACGATGATTGCCAGGATCAGCGCCGCCAGGGGCCGCATCCGCATCGATGCCTGGCTGGCGATCAGCGTGGTGATGAAGAGCGCGGGCACGAAGCCCAGGCCGCGCACCGTCAGGCCGAAGAAGATCGGCGCGGGCAGGATGAACAGGATGCCGCGCCAGGCGATGCGCCCGAAGGGCTCGTCATCGGCGCGCTCGAAAGCCTTGACCAGGCTGATCGCGCCCAGGATGAACAGCAGGCCCGACAGGACCATCGGGAAATAGCCCGGCCCCATGCGGGTCGAGGTTCCCATCTCCAACCCCAGCGATTGCCAGGCGAAGAAGGCGGCGATGGCCATGAACAACAGGCCAGCGGCAATGTCGGTGCCGTCTTTCGGTTTCGTGGACATGATCCCCCCGCGTGCCGGAAAAAACCCGCCGCCTGAGGGGCGGCGGGGACTTGGGTCAGTCGGCGTAGACGCCGGCGGCCTCGATCACCGGCTTCCAGCGGGCGATCTCGGATTCCAGCTTGGCCTTCAGCGCCTCGGGCGTGGCGTCGGCGGCGGATGACGGGGCGGTGCCCAGATCGGCCATGGCCTTGGCCACGCCGTCGTCGGCCAACGCCTTTTGCAGCGACTCCGACAGGCGCTGATTGATCTCGGGCGCGGTGCCCTTGGGGGTATAGATGCCGTGCCAGATGCCGAACTGCATCGCCTCCAGCCCGGATTCGGCGGCGGTGGGCAGGTCGGGGAACAGATCCAGCCGTTCGGGCGTGGTCACGGCATAGGCCTTGATGGTGCCTGCCTTGATCTGCTGGGTGGTGTTGGTGGTCTGGTCGCACATGATGTCGACCTGCCCGCCCAGCAGGTCGGTCATCGCCGGGCCGGTGCCCTTATACGGCACCGTCACCAGGGGCGCTTCCAAAGCCTGCATCAGCAGCATCCCGCACAGATGGCTGGCCGCGCCGATGCCCGCATTGGCCAGGGTCAGTGAATCGGCGTTCGCCTTGACATAGTCGATGAAGGCCGGGAAATCGGCCGGTTCGAAATCGGCCCGCGCGGTGACGACCATCGGCACCTCGGTGACAAGGCCGACATAGTCGAAGGCGTTCAGCGTGTCATAGGGCAGGTTGCGATACAGCGTGGCCGAGGTCGCCATGCCGATGTGATGCAGCAGCACCGTATACCCGTCGGCCTCGGCCTTGGCGACCTGGGCCGCGCCCAGCGTGCCGCCCGCGCCGCCGACGTTCTGGATCACGATCTGCTGTCCCAGGTCGTCCGACATGCGTTCCGCCACCAGCCGGGCCACGGTGTCGGTCGGGCCGCCTGCGGAAAACGGCACCACCATGGTGATCTGGCGTTCGGGATAGCCCTGGGCAAAGGCGGGCGCGGTCAGGATCGTGGCGGCGAAAAGCGCGCCGATCAGTTTCGAAGCGGTCATGTGTCCTCCCAGACTGGCCGGCGGCGCGGTTGACGCCGCCGTCATGCTGGCGACAGCTTGCGCCAGCATTCGAACAAGGCACAATCTTTTTTTTAGCCTTTGGAAAGCGCCGCGACCGGGTCCATCCGCGCGGCGCTGCGGGCGGGCAGAAAGCCGAAGGTGATGCCGATCAGGGTCGAACTGATCAGCGCCGCGATCATCGCGTTTGGCGACTGGATCATGGTGAAGCTGGTGCTGAAGCGGTCGAAGACCAGGCCGAATCCAAGCGCCGCCGCGATGCCCAGGATGCCGCCGATCATGCAGACCAGCACGGCCTCGATCAGGAACTGTTGCAGGATGTCGCTGCGCCGCGCGCCGACCGCCATGCGCAGGCCGATCTCGGACACCCGTTCGGTGACCGAGACCAGCATGATGTTCATCACCCCGATCCCCCCGACCACCAGCGAGATGACGGCGATGGCCGCGATCAGCAGGGTCAGCGCGCCGGTGGTGCTGGTGATGGTCTGGCGGATCTGGTCGGTGTTGACGATGAAGAAGTCCTGCGTCCCGTGCCGCTGGGTCAGGAACGCGGTCACTGCCGATTGCGCCGCGCCCATGTCGGCATCATCGGCGATCCGCAGCGTCAGGCTGGACAGGGTGCTGGTCCCCAGATAACGCGCCTGCACCGTGGTATAGGGGGCGTAAAGCCGCAGGCTCTGGCTGCCGCCCGGCCCGCGCGAGGCGATCTCGGCCACGCCGACCACCTGCAACAGCCCGTTGCCCGCGTGGATCACCTGGCCCACGCCGCCGTCCGCGCGGTCCGGGAACAGGCTGTCGCGGGTGTTGGTGTCGATCACCACCTCTTGCGCCATGCGGTCGATGGCCGCCTGGCCGAAGCTGCGCCCGGCGACGATGGCCGATCCGGTGACGGCGAAGTAATCCGCGCCGACGCCGCTGATCTGGGCGCTGGCCTCGGTCCCGCCGAAGCGGATGGTGGCGGTGGTCGCGGTGCCGGGGGTCGCGGCGGCGACGAAGGACAGGCGGCCCAGGGCCTCGGCATCCGCCGCGACCAGGGTCTTGATCCGCCCCGACCGCATGTCGCCGAAGTCGCGGCCCGGAAACACCTCCAGCGTGTTGGTCCCAAGCGACGAGATATTGGCCAGCACCTGCTGGCGCGACCCTTCGCCAAGCGCCACCACCGACACGACCGAGGCGATGCCGATGATGATTCCCAGCATGGTCAGGAAGCTGCGCAGCTTGTGCGCGCGCATCGACACCAAGGCCATCCGCAGCGCCTCGCGGAAGGCCGAGCCGGGCAGGGCGGATGCGCCCCTGGCCGATCTGTCGCGGACGGCAGCCGGGGTTTCGGGGCGGTTCTGGCGGTCGGCGATGATGCGGCCGTCGCTGATCTCGATCACGCGGCGGGCGCGGGCTGCGACCTTGGGGTCATGGGTGACGATGATGATCGTGCGCCCGTCGGCGTTCAGTTCTTCCAGGATCGACAGCACTTCCTCGCCGCTGCGGCTGTCCAGGGCGCCGGTCGGTTCGTCCGCCAGGATGACGCTGGCGTCGTTCATCAGCGCGCGGGCGATGGACACGCGCTGCTGCTGGCCGCCCGACAGGGCCGCCGGACGATGGTCCAGCCGCGCGCCCATGCCCAGCCGGTCCAGCAGCCCGGCGGCCCGCGCCCGGCGGAGCGATGCGCTCTCGCCCCGATAGACGGCCGGGATTTCCACATTGCCAAGCGCGGTCAGTTCCGGCAGCAGGTGATACCGCTGGAAGATGAAGCCGAAGCGTTCGCGCCGCAGCGCCGCCAGTTCGGCATTGTCCAGCCCGCCGGTATCCTGTCCCGCGAACAGATACCGGCCGGTGCTGGACTGGTCCAGGCAGCCCAGGATGTTCATCAGCGTCGTCTTGCCCGACCCCGACGCGCCCATGATCGCCACGAATTCGCCGGGCCGGATGGTCAGGTCCACGTCGCGCAGGACGGTCAGTCGCTCCTCGCCCTGGGGATAGCTGCGTCCGATGCCCGTCAGCTGGATGATCGGCCCGTCCACCGGATCAGCCCCGCATCCCGCGCGGCATCCCGCCCAGCGGGTTGCGGGCGGGAGAGCCGCCGTCAGCGCCGCCCGTGCCTGTCACGATCTTCTCGCCCTCGGCCAGGCCCTCGGTGATCTCGGCCATCACCTTGTCGTTCAGGCCGACGCTGACCACGCGTTCGGACAGCGTGCCATCGCTGCCCTGGACCTGAAGCCGATAGCGCCCGTCCGGGCCGGGCGATCCAAGCGCCATCGACGGCACCGTCAGCACGTCCTGCGCGCTGCCCAGCACGATATGGACCTGCGCGGTCATATAGGTGCGCAGGGTGCCGTCCGGGTTCGGCACCGTGAAGCGGCCGTTGTAATAGATCGCCTCGGACGTGGCGCTGCTGCCGGTTGCGGCGCTGCCGGCGATGCTGGAATCGTTGACGATCGATTCGGGGGCGGGGGCCAGGGCTTCCAGCACGGCGTCATAGCGGCGCTCGGGCGCGCCCAGGGTGGTGAACCAGACCGGCCGTCCGGGCCGCACCTGGCCGATATCGGCCTCGGAGATCTCGGCAAAGACCTCCATCTGCGTCAGATCGCCCAGCACGACGATGGTGGGCGCGGATTGGGCGGCGTTGACGGTCTGGCCCTGCTGCGCGGTGATCGCCAGCACGGTGCCGTCGCTGGGCGCGGTGATGCGGGTATAGTCCAGGTTCGCCTGCGCCGTCTCGATGGCGACCTGGGCCTGGGCGATCTGGGCGTCCAGCGCCTCGATCTGGGCCTTGGACACCGCGACATCCGACACGGCCGTGTCGTATTCGGCCTGCAAGGACAGGTTGCTGCGCTGCAATTTCGCCAGCCGGTCCAGCGTGCGTTCGGCCAGATCCAGCGTCGATTCCCGCTCGACCCGCTGGGCGCGGGCGACGGCCAGATCGGATTGCGCGGATTTCAGCGCGTTCTGCTGGTTGACCGAGTCGATCTCGGCGATCAGGTCGCCCTTTTTCACGGCCTGGCCCAGTTCCACGGCGATGCGGGTGATCCGGCCCGACGCCTGCGCGCCCACCGCGACCAGGTTCCGGGGCTTGAGGGTGCCCTGCGCCAGCACCGTCACCTGGATGTCGCCGCGTTCGACGGGGGTGGTCAGCACGGTCGCGCCGCTGTCGCCGGACTGGCCGATGCCCAACGCCGCCGCCCCGGCGGCAAGCGCCGCGCAGATCGCCAGTGCCAGCACCCCGTGGCGAAACCGAACCCGCATCTGCCCTCCCTTTTCGGAAAACCGTTCCTCGACCCATAGATAGCGTCGGGGGCGGCAGATCCAATCCCGGCCGCGCGGCTGGCCGGGACAGATTTGTAAACCAACGTTGCGGCGGCGGCGCGGGAAACGTTCGGTTGCAAAATTCCCGCCCTCTCGGCGCGCCGGGCGCTATAGTCCCGGTCGAACGCGATCAGGATCATCATGACCGGCAGCCCGCGCATCCTTGTCGTCGACGACGACGCCGAAATCCGCAGCCTGCTGGCCCGCTATCTGGGCGGGCAGGGGTTTCGCGTGGCCACCGCGCAGGACCGGCGCGAATGCCTGGCTTCTGTGGCCGACGCGCGGCCCGACCTGATCGTGCTGGACGTGATGCTGCCCGACGGCACCGGGCTGGAGATCTGCCGCGGCCTTCAGGATCGGCGGCCGCGCATCCCGGTGATCCTGCTGACCGCGCTGAAAGAGGACGTGGACCGCATCGTGGGTCTGGAGATCGGCGCCGACGATTACCTGGGCAAGCCCTTCAACCCCCGCGAACTGACCGCCCGGATCCGCGCCGTCCTGCGCCGCAGCGGACCCGAGGATGCCCCGCATCCCGCCCGCCGCTATCGCTTCGCGGGGTTCCAGGCGGTCCCCGACCAGCGGCGCGTGGTGGCGGATGGCGTGGACATCGACCTGACCGGGGCCGAATTCGACCTGCTGATGGCCTTCCTGGAACGGCCGGGGCGGGTGTTGTCGCGCGACCTGCTGCTGGAACTGACCCAGGGGCGCGACCGCGACCCGCTGGACCGTTCCATCGACGTGCTGATGAGCCGCCTTCGCCGCAAGCTGGCCACCGACAGCCTGCCCGCGATCTTCAAGACGGTGCGCAACGGCGGCTATCAGCTGGCGGTGCCGGTGCAGGCGGACGCGGCGGATCCATGACCTCGCTTCGCAACCGGATCGCGGGCTTCATGATCCTGGCCATCGCCACGGTGATCGTGCTGGCAAGCCTGGTGGCCATGCAGATGATGCAGCGGCCGCTGCCGGAAACGGCGATCATCCCCGTGGCGCGCCAGATCGCCTGGAACGTCCGCTTCGCCCAGACCGATCCGCAGGCGGCGGCGGATGCCGGGATCGCCTTCGCCGACGCCCCCGCCGCCGGGCTGCCGCAGGACCGTTCGACCCAACGCTGGTCGCGCGTGCTGGCACGGCAGGGAATGGATCTGCCGCTGGCGGTAAGTGCTGATCCGGCGGGGACGACGCTGCGCATCTCGGTCGATCTGGGCGACCGCTGGGCGGTGCTGCCCCTGCCCGACCTGAGGCCGCCGCGCGGGGGGTGGCGGATCTTCGGGGCCTGGATGGCGCTGATCGTGGCGGGGGCGACCGTGGTGTCGCTGATCGCCGCCACGCGCATCACCGGGCCGCTGCGGATCCTGGAAAGCGCCGTGGACCGGATCGGCCGCGACGGCGTGCTGGTGCCGATCCCGGAAACCGGGCTGCCCGAGACCCAGGCCACAGCGCGGGCGCTGAACCACCTGTCGGCGCGCCTGAAATCGGCGATGGAAAGCCGGATGCGCCTGGTCGCGGCGGCGGGCCACGACCTGCGTACGCCCATGACCCGGATGCGCCTGCGCGCCGAATTCGTCGAGGACGACGAAGAGCGGGGGAAATGGCTGGCCGACCTGGCCGAGCTTGACGCCATCGCCGACAGCGCCATCCGGCTGGTGCGCGACCAGGTGGCGCAGGGCGACACGCAGGATCTGCGGCTGGACCGGCTGGTGGCGGACGTGGCGCAGGAACTGGACGCCCAGGGCTATGCCGTGGCGGTGGGGCCGCTGGCGCCGCTGACCGTCGCGGCCGATCCGCTGTCGCTGAAACGCGCCGTGCGCAACCTGCTGATCAACGCCGCGACCCATGGCAAGGCGGCGCGCGTCGCCCTGTCCCGCAGCGCGGACCGCGCCGCCCTGCTGATCGAGGACGAAGGCCCCGGCATCCCCGAGCCGCTGATGGAGCGCGCCTTCGAGCCGTTCTTCCGCGTCGACGAGGCCCGCCGCAAGGCCCTGCCCGGTGCGGGCCTGGGCATGGCCATCGCCCGCCAGATCATCGAGCAGTCGGGCGGGCAGGTGCTGCTGGAGAACCTGCGCCCCCACGGGCTGCGGCAGCGGGTGGTGCTGCCGCTGCGGTGATCGGCAGCCACGATGCCAAGCGGACAGGGCGCGCCGTGGAAGGCGCGGGCTGCCAATGGAAACAGATTCCCGATCGCCAACCCTGCCGGGCGGCAATGACGCAATCCGAGCTTATTGCCATGCACGATTTTGCGCAGGCCGGTCACATTTCTGTTGGCGAAACCACCCCAGCTATTGCATAGACGCGGCATTCGCGGATTCGCGGATGCAGATTGGGTGACCGGGCCCCTCTGGCGGATGTGGCGGCACATCCGTGATGTCGGCACTGTTTCGAAACAGCCGCCTGGATTCTTTGCATGGAAAACGGACTGCCTTCCGATGGCGCGCACGCAGGCGCCCGGCCGATCCTTCACTATTTCACCTGGGCCTTCATCGTCACCGTCGTCGGCCTGGTCCTGGGCGCCTATCTGGGCTGGCAGATGACCGGCACGGTCGGCGGCACGCTGACGATCTTCTTCATCTGCACGGTGCTGGCCGTGCTGGAAATCTCGCTGTCCTTCGACAACGCCATCGTTAACGCCAACAAGCTGAAGGAAATGACGCCTGTCTGGCAGCGCCGTTTCCTGACCTGGGGGATCCTGATCGCCGTCTTCGGGATGCGGATCGTATTCCCGCTGCTGATCGTGGTGATCGCCGCCAAGATCGGCCCGTGGGAGGCCGTGGTCCTGGCCGCCGCCCAGCCCGAGGAATACGCCCGCATCATGCATGATGCGCACCTGCCCATCGCGGCCTTCGGCGGCACCTTCCTGATGATGGTCGGCCTGTCCTTCTTCTTCGACCATGAAAAGGACGTGCATTGGGTCCGCTGGCTGGAATCCAAGATGCAGAAATACGCGACCATCCGCGGCATCGAGGTCGCCCTGGTGCTGTCGCTGATCCTGATCTTCTCGCGCTTCCTGGATCCTGCCGAATCCGAGGTGTTCTTCAAGTCCGCGATCTGGGGCCTGCTGACCTTCCTGCTGGTCGAGGTTCTGGGCGGGCTGCTGGACAGCACCCAGGAAACGCTGGTCGCGGGCGCCAAGGGCGGCCTGGGCGCCTTCCTGTATCTGGAGGTGCTGGATGCGTCCTTCAGCTTTGACGGCGTGATCGGGGCCTTCGCGCTGACGCAGAACCTGTTCATCATCGCCATCGGCCTGGGCATCGGCGCGATGTATGTGCGGTCGATGACCATCATGCTGGTGGAAAAGGGCACGCTGGCGCAATACCGCTATCTGGAACACGGCGCCTTCTACGCCATCATCGCGCTGTCGGTGATCATGTTCCTGCAATCCTTCGTCCACATCCCCGAGGTCATCACCGGCCTGGGCGGCGCGGCGCTGATCGGCGTGTCGCTGTGGTCCTCGATCCGATGGAACAGAAGATCCGCCGAGGCAGGCGAGTAAAAGGAAACCTGCCGTCGAGCGATCTGGCACATTCCGTCTTGCAGGACATGTGCATCCGGGCCTGCCAGCGTCGCCGTTGGCAGGCTTTTCTATGCTGCAACAGCAAGACAGGCTGCGGTCTCCATCCCGGCGCCGACCACCGATCGGGGGATATACACGGATAAGCTCGCCCGCCGATGACCTTATTCGAGTGTCCAGCATTCTCGATCAGGCAAGCATCAGGAGCGGCACCGATACGCGACAGCTTCGGGCCAGCGTCCGTCAGCTTGGACCTCCACGATCTGCTGCATCTTTCAGACCTGACAATCCATTGTCGATCAGGGCCTTCATCGCCGTGACGGCCGCCTCGTCGCTGAACCGTTCGGCGGGTTCGTTGGTGGTGTCGGCACGGAAGAAGCTTGCTTTCCAGGTCACGTCCGACCCTTCGGCGGCGGGGGCGACCGTGATGCTGTTGGTATAGTAGCTGACGGGAAAGACCTCGATATCCGGCTCGCTCAGCCGCCAGCGGATTTCCAGCGCATCGTCGTCGATACGGTCGATGCCGTCGGTCACCGTGCCGCCCGAGGTGAATTCGA
Source organism: Paracoccus sp. 22332 (assembly GCF_052045125.1). Lineage (NCBI taxonomy): Bacteria > Pseudomonadati > Pseudomonadota > Alphaproteobacteria > Rhodobacterales > Paracoccaceae > Paracoccus > Paracoccus sp. 22332. The sequence continues at coordinate 23,092 of NZ_JBQEOI010000010.1, read as the reverse complement.
CCGTCCGTCTGGCGCCCTTGCCCTCGCCCTCCATGGTGACCGAGGCCACATCGGGGTGCCAGTCGGCGATGCTGGCGGGGTCGCGCAGGATTTTCCACACAGCCTCGGGCGGGGCGGCCAGGGTGATCTTCTGTTCGGCCTGCTGGGGCGTCGGGCCGTGCGCCCAGGTGGGCAGGGCAAGCGAGGCTGTCAGCGCGGCGGCGGCGATGAATTTTCCAAATGTCATGTGATGTCCTGTCGGGTCAGGGAAACGCGCCTGCCGCCAATGACCCAAAGTGTCAGCAGCAGGACCAGGGCCGCCGCCGCAAGGGGCGGCGACAGGCTGCGGGTCGCCGGGACGGTCTTGCCCGGCGCATAGACGGCAAGCGCGCGGTCGATCGCCGCCGGGCCGTCCGACAGGCGCAGGAAGCCAAGGCCGCGTTCTGCGGCAAGGTCCGCCAGATACTCGGCGCGCAGGGCCGACAGATGTTCGCTGCCGTCCAGGTCAGACTCGCCATAGGGGTTGTTGCGCGGGTGCCAGCCGGGGCGTTGGGCCGCGTCGGGCGGCGGCGCGCCCAGCCGTGCCGGGGCGTGCTGCACGTCGCCGGATTCATAGAAACCGGCCTCGCGGCCCAGATCGTCGAATTTCGGGATCGGCGCGGGCTGATCGCCGCCCACGCCCAGAATCAGCCCGCCGGGACTGTCGCCTGCAAATCGGGCCGCGCCGGAATACGGCAGGGGCGGGGCCTCTTGCCCATCGGTCACGAAGATCAGGGGAACGCCCAACCCCCCGGCGCGGCGCAGCGCGTGATCCAGGCCCTTCTGGATCATGCTGTCGCCTTCCCAGGCCATTCGCCAGTCCAGTCCATCCATCGCGCCCTTGATGGATGCGAAGTCGGCGCAGATCTCGACCGGCTCGAACAGGGTCAGGCTGCGGCGTTCGGTGAAGAGCGCGAGGCCGATGCGGCTGCCGCAGGGGCGGGTCGCGATCCAGTCGGTCAGCGCGCGGCGCGCGTAGTCCAGCCGCGAGCCGCCCTCCATGTCGCGGGTGTTCATCGACCGGGTGATGTCCACCACCACCAGCGCATCGGTCAGCCGCTGCGGGCGCGTCAGGCTGGGGCCGATCATCGCCGTCCCGGCCAGGATGGCGGCGATGGCGGGCAGGATCACGCGCACCCTCATGGCGCCCCCCGAGGCAGGCCGGGCAGATCGGTCCACAGCCTGCGGGGCTGGGTCAGCGGATCGCTGTCGCCGTCGGCCAGCGGCCGGGGCAGGTCGCGCACCAGGCGCATGGCAAGATCGAGGTTCACCTTGCCGTCCCGAAACCCAGGCACGGCGCGCAGCGCGTCGCGATAGGCGGTCTTGGCAAGCGAGATCTCGGTTTCGGCATCCTCGAAATTGCCCGCTTCGATCTGTTGGAAACCGGCGCGCATCCGGGCGTTGCCGATGGCATAGCTGGCCTCGGACAGCAGTTCGGGTGGGGCGCCGACCAGCAGCGGCAGCAGATCCTGCGCCTCGGGCAGGCGGTCGCGCCAGGCCAGGAACAGGATCCGGGCATGGATGGCGCGCGGATCGGCGCGTACGGCCGGAATGGCGTCGCGGCCCGCCGCCAGGTCGCGGATCGCGGCATTGTCGCGGGCGTCGTGCAAGACGACGCGGCCAAACCAGGCGGTCGCGGCGAGGGACGCGGCAAGACACAGCAGCAGCGCCATGAAGGCCAGCCGTTTCATGGCTGGCGCACCAGCGGGGCGGGGCGGCGTGGCGCGAAGGGCCGCTCCAACGCGCGGGCGGCGGTCAGCAGCGCGGCGGCAAGCGCGGCGGCCAGGAAGCACAGCCAGGCCAGATCGCGGCGGGGCAAGCTTCGTTCGGTCAGGATCGGCCTGGATTCCAGGGTGCCGATCTCGGCGACGGCCTGGGCCACCGCCTCGGGGCTTTCCGCCTCGAAGGCGCGATAGGTGATGCCAAGGCGCTGCAACAACAGGTGCAGGTGGCGTTCGGGCCGGGTCTGGGGGCTGTCCGCCTCGCCCGGCGCGCCGGGGTCGAAGATGCTGCGCGCGCCCTCGGTCCGCAGATACAGCCAATAGAGGTTGACCTGCTGTTCCAGGGCCAGTTCGCGGACCAGATCCTGCACCTCGGGCGCGATGACGGCGGCGCCGTCCGACACCAGCACCACCGCCCGCGATCCCATGGCCGACGCGTCTCGGGTCATCTGCATCGCCAGGGCCAGCCCGCGCCCCACATCGGTCTGCGACAGGCCGCGTTCGCTCTGCGCGGCGATGGCCGCGGCGATGGCGCTGCGGCTGGTGGTCATCGGCAGCACCTGCAAGGGCGCCGTGGAAAAGGCCGCGATGCCGATGCGGTCGTCGGGGCGGCCCGCGATGAAGTCTTGCAGGATGCGGCGGGCGGCGGCGGCCTTGCTTTCGCCGGTGCCGTCGGGCGCGCGGCCCGCGAAGGTGTCGTCCATGCTGGAGGAGCGGTCGATCAGCAGCACAAGGTTGGTGCCCATGCCGCGATAGGGCAGGGATCCGCCCCGCAGATACGGACCGGCCAGGCCCATGATCAGCGCCGCAAGCGCGATCACGCCCGCCGCCGTCAGCCCGCGATCCACTGCGCGGGACGCCCCTTCGGCCGGACGCAGATCAAGCCGGGGCACGGACGAGGATCGCAGCCATCGCGTCAGCAGCGGCAGGCCCGCAAGCGGCAGCGCCCACAAGGCGAAGGGTGCGGTAAAGCCGATCATCGCCGCCCTCGTTCGATCCGCGCCAGGTCGCGGGCCAGGGCTTGGGCCTCGGCCGTGTCGGGGTGCGCGTGCTGGCCGAAGAAGGCGGCGTCCGAGGCGGCGAAGAAGGCGGCCAGCCGATCGGCCAGCGGGCGGAACTCGGGACGGGCGGCCAGGAAATGCGGCAGATCCGCGCCGATCAGGACGCGGCCGAACGCGGCGTCCAAGGCGCGGTGCAGCAGCCGGCGGTCGGGCAGGCGGGCCATTGCGCGCGCCGCACGGGTGAAGGGGCGCGCGGGCCGGGCGCGGAACGGCCCCCAGGCCTGGTGCCAGGCCAGGCCCAGCCCCGACAGGATCAGCGCCGCCAGCGACAGGCCCAGGCCCGCGCGGGAGGGCATCGGGTCGATCAGCCGGAAACGCGGATCGGGCTGCAACTGATCGGCGGTCGAGGGCGCGGTCAGCGGCCGGAGGGGCGAGGTGACGAAGCCGAAACCCGGCAGTTCCGCCACGGTGCCGTCCGACAGGCGGATGGGCTGGGCGGGAACCTCGCGCCAACTCGGCTCCAGTGCGGAATAGAAGTTCTGCCAGCGCAGGGTCAGATGCAGGCCGGTGTCGGCCTGTTCGGCTTCGACCGCGCGCAGGTCCAGCCAGTAATCCACCGCCCGAGGGCGCGGCAGGCTGGCGGGATCGACGGTCACGCCGGGCGGCAGGGCGATGGTGACGCGCTGCACCAGTTCGTCGCCCAGCCACCAGCCATAGCCATGCGGATTGTCCGCCGTGACGACCGGCTGCGCTAGGGCGGGCAGGGGCAGCAGCGCAAGCGCCAGCCATTTCATAGCGGCGCCTCGTCCAGGGTGGCGATCAGGTCGCCGATGTCGATGCTGTCGCGGATCTCGACGGGACGCAGGCCCTGGCCCGCAAAGACCGCCCGCAGGGACTGCCGGTGGCGCAGGCTGGCCTGAGCCTGGCGGGCGGCCCATCTGCCCGAGGTCAGCAGCGTGCGGCGGCGGCCGGTTTCGGGATCGCGGATCTCGGCCAGGCCGAAATCGCCGGGCGGTTCCTCAAGCCCGCTGTCGCGCAGCCAGATCGGCAGAACCGGACGGGGGGACAGCGCTTCCAGCAGCAGTGCCAGTTCGGGCGCCGAGATGTCGAAATCCGAAATCACCCCGACCAGGACGCGCCGCCGGGGCAGCGAGGATGCGGCGGCGATCAGCCCGCCGACGCCCGACCCAGTGGGGATCAGCGCCGCGATCAGATCGCGCGCCTCTTGCCCGATACCTGCCCGCCGGGAGGGGGGCAGCGCGGCCAGGATCTCGTCGCCGCCGACCGCCTGGACCGCCGCCCGGTCGCCGCCGCGCCGGGCCGCCTGGGCCAGCCCGCCCGCCATCAGCGCCGCCAGCCCCTGCCGGTCGGATAAGGCCCCCGCCCCCAGCGAGGCCGAGGCATCCACCAGCACATGCAGCGTGATGTCGGCGGGCCGTTCGAAACGGCGCACGAAGAATCCGCCCATCGGATCGGTCAGCGACCGGCGCAGATCGAGCCGCCGTGCGTCGGGATAGGCCAAGAGCGGCGCAAGATCGGCGAACGCGCCGCCCGCGCCGCGCATTCGGCCGCGATGGGCGCCCTGGCGCAGGCCGGGCTGCGGCTGCGCCATCCGCCAGGCGAGGGCGTCGAACAGATGCAGGTCCGCCGTCATTCCGCAGGCACCGGGATCGTGTCGAAGGCGGCGCGGATCAGGGCGGGCACCAGGATTTCGCGCCGTGCCTCGTAGGCGGGACCAAGAAAGGTGCGATGGGCCATCACCGGGGCAAAGACCTCGCGCACGTCCTGGGGCAGCACCGCGTCGCGGCCATCGGACCAGGCGGCGGCGCGGGCGACACGCACCAGGGCCTGCATCCCGCGCGGGCTGACGCCGCCCTGCACCAGCCGGGCCATGTCCGCGTCCTGAACGGAAAGCCCCGCCCGGACCGGATCGCGCAGGGCGTCGCACAGGTCGAAGACATAGCGCTGCAAGGCCGGGCTGGCATGGACGCCCGCCTGGATCTGCGCGGCCAGCCGGTTCAGCCCGTGATAAGGCAGCACGCCGGCGGACAGGCCGCCGATCAGCGCGTCGGTGTCGTGGAACCGGGTGTCGAAGGCCAGGGCGATCCGGTCGTCGCGGGCCGTCGGCACCGTCACCGGGATTTCCATCGCGAAGCGGTCGCGGGCGGCGGCGGGCAGTTCGAACGTCTCGTCGCGCTCGATCTGGTTGCGGTCGGCGAAGACCTGAAGATGCGGAAAGCGGTATTCGCGGCGAAAGGCGGTCAGGCTGCGTTCGGCCATCAGCCGCAGCAGCATGGCGTGAACCTGCGGGCGGGCACGGTTGATCTCGTTGAAGAAGAAGATCGACAGATCCTCGCCCTGCGACAGCGCCGGGCCGGGTTCGATCCGCGGCTTTCCGTCGTCGTCCAGATGCGCGTCATAGATCAGGTCGGTGGGCAGCAGATCCACCGTGCCCTCGACCCGCGCATAGGGGCCGCCGATGGCGCGGGCGACCGCGCGCAGCAGCGTCGTCTTGCCGGTGCCCACGTCGCCCGCCAGCAGCACATGGCCGCGCGCCAGAACCGACAGCAGGATCAGCCGGATGGCCCGCGACTGGCCCAGGATGACAGAGTTGAGTTGCGCCTCGGCGTCGCGCAGGCGGGACAGCCAGTCGGCCGGGGCAGGGGCATCTTGCAGCATGGATCACCGTGGAAAAGCGGATGTGCCGCGCCGGGACGTGACATTTGGGAGTAGCCGTCCAAGGGCGCGGCACGCCCCGGTCACTGTGCGGGCGGCGTGGCGCCTTCCTCATAGCCGGGGATCTTGGCGACATCGTATTCGAACGTCCCCGTCTGGGCCGCATGCCAGACCCGCCAGGCGTTGCGATTGTCCATCGCCGCCAGGGATTCGCCCTGCTTGGACAGTTCCGCCGGATCGTGCTGGGGGTCGTATTCGGAACCCTCGACCCGTTCGGGATAGTCGGGCTTGGGTTCCCAGCAATTGCCGGGGGCGCGGCAGTTGGTGCCGTCATAGGCGAAGGCCGGGGCGGCCAGGGACATCGCGGCGGCGATGCCGAATGCGATCAGTTTCATCTGTTCTCCTCCTTCTGTGGAAATGACCGGCGCCGCTGCGCCGGCCGGTCGCAGCCTCAGGACTGGTCCTCCTCAGCGCCCTGGGGCTTGAACGGGGCAAAGTTTTCGCGCTGTTCCGGCGTCAGCCAGGTCGCGGTCTGCGGATCGCCGGTATAGAGATGGCGCACCCAGGCCATCGCCAGCAGCATCTCGTCCAGGGTCAGGCTGCCCCACATCGGACCCATCTGCCCCGAAGCGCCGCCATAGAGCGTCGAGAACAGCCCCACGTCGGTTTCGTTCTGCGGATAGGTCCAGTAGGAATCGTTGATCCCCGGCCCGATCTTGCCCTCGCCGTAATGGCCGTGGCAGCCCGAACACATGGTGTTGTAGGTTTCCTCGGCCTGGGCCATAACCTCGGGGTTCTCGTTATAGATGTTGACCCCGGTGGCCATGAATTCCTTGACCGCCTCGGTGTCGCGGCCTTCCTCCATGGCGTCGTCGAAGTTCAGCGGTGAGCCGTCGACCGTGTTGTAGAACTGTGGCTGCGCGAAGGCGGCGCCAAGCCCCAAACCCAACCCCGTCACGATCACTGCCAGCGAAAGATGCCTCATGTCTTGTCCTTGTCTTAGGAATCGAGCGGCAAGGTCGGAATGCCTTCCTCGTCCAGGATCGCCCGGATGCGGTCCTTGCCGGATTCCAGGGCCGTGTTGATGCGGTCCAGCAGTTCGGGCTTGTCCGGCGCGACGCCGACCGACTGGCTGTATTGCAGCGGGATGATGACGCCATCCTCGCGCTCGATCTCGTTGGTGATCAGGGTCAGCTTCAGCGGCTCGCGGGAATCGCGGACATAGCGGGCCACGTCGGGGGCGAAGGCGATGCCCAGATCGGCATTGCCCGCCGCGACCTCGGACACGACGCGGTCGGCCGGAACCTGGGTGTATTTGTTGCGCCGATCCTCGAAATCCGTCAGCGAGGCCTGATAGATCAGGTTGTATTCATAGCGGCCGGTATATTTCAGGATCGTCTCGGCCGGGCTGTGATAACGATAGGAAAAGGTGTCGAACCCTTCCCGGTCCACGTCCTGCCACCTGTCGCCGTCGAAATTCCGGTCCTGGCGGCTGATGAAGGCATAGGCCGAACGGTAATAGGGTTCGCTGGTCAGCAGCCGCCTGTCACCCTGGTCCACGCCGATCAGCACGTCGCACAGACCGTCCTCGATCCCGTCGCGGACCAGATAGATCGCGTCCTTGCGGATCTGCACCAGATCCAGGGTCATCCCCGCCTCGTCGGCCAGAACCTCGGCGATCCGGTTCTCGAAGCCGGTGCGGTCCTCGGTCGAATAGGGCGCGTCCATGGTCGAGGCGCAGACCCGCAGCGTGTCGGCGTCCTGGGCTGCGGCGGTGCCAAGGCCGCACAGCAGGGCAGCCGTCCCGCAGCCGAGGCGCGAAATCGTCGCGTTCATCGTCAAGTCTCCCAAATGTCGGTCGGATGATGCGGCGGGCCGGTCGCGGCCCGCCGCGGCGGGGATCAGGCGTCGTCGCCGGGGATCCATTCGCCGATATTCACGTCGTCGGTATGGACGCTGTTGCCGTCCAGCGAAAAGACCATCACGCCGCCGCCCATCTGGGTGAATTCCTTCAGCCTGCGGAAGGCGCCGACCGAACCCAGACCGGCGGTCGGGTCGTTCAGGTCGAAGACCAGGCCCACGCCGGGCCAGCCGCCCACGCCGTAATAGATGGCGACATATTGGCGCCCGTCATGCTGATAGGTCATCGGATGGCCGACCACGCCCGAAGGCAGCTTGTGCTTCCACAGCAGGTCGCCCGTGTCGCTGTCGCGCGCCTTGAGGTAACCGTCCAGCGTGCCATAGAAGGTCAGCCCGCCCGCCGTGGACATGGTGCCGCCCCAGACCGCGAAACGCTCCATCTTCTCCCAGGCCATTTCGCCGGTGATGGCGTTGTAGGCCTTGATCTGGCCCAGCCCCAGGCCGTTCTGGCGATCGCCCTTCGGTCCCGGATACATGTCCAGCGTGGCGCCGACGAAGAACTGGCCCGCGCGATAGGGCAGCATGAACGGTTCCCAGTCCATGCAGATATGGTTGATGCCCAGCATGAACAGCTTGCGTTCCGGGTCATAGCTGTCATGGCCCTGGTTGTGATAGCCCATGGCCGAGGGGCAGATGTCGCGCGCCTTGTGGTCCATGCGGGTGCCGAATTCGGGGTCGCGGACCGGCAGGCCGGTATCCAGCTGAACCTCTTTCACCCAGTTGACCGTATCGTCCATCTTGTCGGCCGAGATCAGGTCGCCATTGGTGCGATCCAGCGTATAGACGATGCCGTTGCGGTCGGGATGGGTCAGCAGCTTGCGCATCTGACCGTCCTTGTCTTCCTGTTCGGACAGCATCATCACGTTGACGCCGGCATAGTCCCATTCGTCATGCGGGGTCTTCTGATAGGCAAACTTGGCTTCGCCGGTCTCGGCCTCGCGGCCCCAGATGGCCATGGTCCACTTGTTGTCGCCCGGCCGCATCGTCTCGTTCCAGGGCGCGGGGTTGCCCGAGCCGTAGTAGAACAGATCCTCGTCGGGGTCATAGGCATACCAGCCCCAGTTGGTGCCGCCGCCGATCTTCCAGGCGTCGCCCTCCCAGGTCTCCAGACCCAGGTTGAACTGGCCGTAATGCGGGTTCGGTTCGTTGAAGTCGGAGGCCAGCTTCAGCTCCTCGTCCGGGCCGGTGGCGAAGGCGCGCCAGCGCTGTTCGCCGGTCTTCACGTCATAGGCGGTGACATAGCCGCGCACGCCCAGTTCCGCCCCCGAACTGCCCACCAGCACCATGTCCTTGATGACATAGGGCGCGATGGTCAGGGTCGAGCCGACCTTGATGTCGGAATTCTCCATGATCCAGACATTCTCGCCGGTATCGGCGTCCATCGCGACGATATGGCCGTCAAGCTGGGTGCGGAACACCAGTGGCCCGCGCGTGTCGTCGCCCGGCCAATAGGCAAGACCCCGGTTCACCACGTCGCAACAGGCGACGGTCCGGGCGGTCGGGTTCTGGCGCGGCTTGTTCTGCCACAGGATCGTGCCGGGATCGTTCAGATCCAGCGCGAAGGTGGTGTTCGGAAAGGGCGAATGGATGAACATCTTGTCGCCCACCACCAGGGGCGTGCCCTCGTGCCCGTGCAGCACCCCTGTCGAGAAGGACCAGGCCGGGCGCAGCCGGGCCACGGTTTCCTTGTTGATCTCGGTCATCTCGGAATAGTTCTGCGCGTTGTAGTCGCGCCCGGTCATGACCCAGTTCGCCGGATCCTGGGCCAGTTCCACCAATGTGTCGTTGGCGGCGGCGGGCGCCGCCAGCCCGCAGGCCAGCACGCTTGCCACGGCCAGCGGCGAGACATGCGTCATCGTCTTGCGAATTGTGCGTTTCATGTGATCCTCTCCCTATCGCGCGGCGGATCCGGTGTCGGAGCCCTCCCCTCCGGTCCCGCGCGCCTGCTGCCAGCCTTCGGCCTTTCGGCGTTCGGTCTGCCGCAAGGACGATCAGAACACCCCGCCGCGGGCGTGTCTGCGGGGAACGGTCCCCGATCTTCGCGGGGAATTTTCCCCGTTGAAGCGGGGGGAAAGTCATGGCGCGTCTCGATCGGCCATACCATTGTCCGAAGCCCGCGCAGATTGTCTCATCCCTTGGGCTGACCTAGCCTTGAAGGGCGCATCGGGCGCGGGGGCGAATCGCCCCGGACTGGGAAGGGACCGGATGCAGGTCACTGCGACACGATACCGCACCGCCGCCATGACCGCCCTGATGGCCCTGGCCCTGTCCGCCTGCCGCGAGGAAGAGCCGACACTGCCCGCCGCATCGGAACAGGTCCACCGGATGCCGGCCGAGGGGCAGGCCTGGCTGGATGCGACCGGCGACGAAGCCCCCTCGGCCTTTCTGGCCCGCGTGACCGGGCACCCCGCCTACGGGATCGCGCCGTCCCTGGACCGCGCGACGGCAGCCTATGGCGATAGCCCGCGCATGATCGCCAATCGCGCGGCCCAGCTGTGGGACGAGATCCGGCGGAAGGACGATCCGCCCATCGCCGTCGCGGCGCTGCTGGACCAGCTTGCCGCTGGCGGCGGCCCGGATCGGCCCAGCATCGGCCCGGTGATCCAGCATTATCGCGTCCTGCGCGCCCAGGGCGCCGACCACGCCGCCGCCATGCGGGCCGCCACCGCCGAAGGCCGGGTGCCGTGATGCGCTTTGAGGCCCGGATCCTGCCAGATGCCGCCGTCCCGCCCCGGATCCGGCCCTGGTCGCTGCACCGCATCGTCACCATCGTGCCCGTGGCGGTTGGGGTCATGCTCTGCGCCACGGTCGCCGCGATCATCGTCCTGAACGCCCGCATCGCCATAGACGAGGAAACCTCGTCGGCCTTCCGCACCGCCCAGGCCACGGTCGCGGTGCGGATGCCGCCGCGCTTCGCGGGTCAGGACACGATGGGCCAGGCGATGCAGCTGGCCGCCGAGATCGACGCCCTGCGCCATCTTTCCGCCTTTGTGACGGACAACCACGGCCATCCCGTGACGCCCCATGCGGAGGGCGCGGCGTTGACAGAGGACCAGGCGCCGGGCTGGTTCAGCGATCTGATGCGCCCCGAACTGCGGTCGGACCGCGTTCCGATCTCGCATTATCCCAACGTCCTGGGCTGGCTGGTCATCCAGACCGATCCCGCCGACGAAATCGCCGAGGTCTGGGAGGATTTCCGCATCATCATGCCGCTGCTGGCGCTGACCTGCGCGGCGCTGGTCGGCATGTCGATGGGTTTCAGCCGCCTGATCCTGCGCCGCCTGCGCGCGATCCAAGAGGCGCTGGGCGCGATGCGGCAGGGCGATCTGGACCGCCGCGCGCCGCCTGACCGGCTGGCGGAATTCGCGGCGCTGGCCAATGGCGTGAACGCGCTGGCCGACCACCTGACGTCGCAGCGGGCGGAAAACCGGCAACTGCAAGCCCGGCTGCTGACCCTGTCCGAGACCGAGCGCGCGAAGATCGCCTCGGATCTGCATGACGACATGGGTCCGCAGCTTTTCGCGCTGAACGCGGCGCTGTCCCAGGCCCGCGCCGCCGCGCGCGAGGTTTCGGGCCCCGGATCGGCGCAGCTTGACGATGCGCTGCGGGCGATCCTGGTCCATGCGGGCGCGGTCCGCGACACCGCCCGCACCGCGATCAACGATCTGCGCCCGATGCTGATGGGCCACGGATCGCTGCCTGAACTTCTGGGCGAACTGGTGGCCGAATTCGCCGAGATCGCGCCGGATGTGGCCATCGACCTGGATTGCGACGGACGGATCGCGGCCAGCGAGCCTGCGGAAACGGCGATCTATCGCTTCGTCCGCGAAAGCCTGCTGAACGCCGTCCGGCATGGCAAGGCCCGCCGGATCCGCATCGAGATGCGCCGGACCCAGGACCAGATCGTCACCCAGCTGCGCGATGACGGGCGCGGTCCTTCGGGGCGCGGCTCGGCCGGGGGACACGGGCTGGCCGGCATCCGCGACCGCGCGCGCGCCCTGGGCGCCGCCTTCGACCCGCCCCGCCGCGTGGGCGCCGAAACCGTCACCGAACTGAGGATGCCGCACCGATGATCGAAGCCCCGCCCCGGAAACAATCCGCCAACGGCCTGAAGCGCATCGTCATCATCGACGATCACCCCGTCGTGGTCGAAGGCTGGGGTCGCATCATCCGCCAGCGCATCCCCTGCGAGATCGTCGGCGCGGCCACCGCGCTGGAAGGCTGGCGCGCCTGGCGGGCGGCGCGGCCCGACCTGATGGTCGTCGACCTGACGCTTGGCGATCACCGGATCGCGGGGATCAAGCTGATCGACCGGCTGCGGATGCTGGACCGGGATCTGCCGATCCTGGTCTTCACCATGCATCGCAGCCCGATCCTGGCCCGCCGCGCGCTTCATGCGGGGGCCAATGGCGTCATCAACAAGGATTCGCCCTCGGACGAGATCCTGACCGCCCTGACCGAGGTGCTGGCCGGCGGCAATTATGTCGAGGGCCGGCTTGCGACGCAGATCGCGCTGATGAACCTGCCCGGCCGGCGCGGCAATGCCGCCAACCTGACCGCGCGCGAGGAAGAGATCCTGGGCCTGATCGCCGAGGGCCTGTCCTATCGCGAGATCGCCGACCGGGCCTGCATCAGCTACAAGACCGTGTCCAATGTCAGCCTGGTGCTGCGCGACAAGCTGGGCGCCTCCAGCCTGGGCGAGTTGGTGGTCAAGGGGATCCGCTATTTCGACGGCGGCTGAAAGGCATCTTTGTCACCGGGTTTGGTGCCCTTCGCGGGAATCGGGACCGACCGTCCCTTTCGACCGATAGGCGATCTTGTCAGAAAACCCGCTTCGGGCTAAGGACGGTGCGTCGGTTTCCACCCGGAATTAATAGGGAATCCGGATCCGCCCCTGGGCGACAACCGGAACTGCCCCCGCAACTGTAAGCGGTAGCCTGCCCGATCATGCCACTGGACCTCGGTCCGGGAAGGCCGGGCAAGGCGATCATCCGCCAGTCAGGAGACCTGCCGACGCAGTCTGTTCAACCCGAGCGGGTCGGCTCGGCGTGACATCGTGTTGCGGGTCGTGGTCCCCGCGCCTGTGTCCATGCCTTCCGTCCCGCCGAATGCATCGGAAGGAAGCATGATGTTGAAGCTAGCCACGGCAATCGCCGTCGCCGTTGCCCTTGCGCCCATGGCGCGGGCGGGCACCGAATACCCGTTGACCCTGACCAGTTGCGGCCATCGGGTCACCATCGACAAGGCCCCCGAACGGGTGGTCAGCGTCGGCCAGAGCACGACCGAGATCCTGTATCTGCTGGGCCTTGCCGACAAGGTGGCGGGCACCGCGCTGTGGATCAACCCGGTCCTGCCCGAATTCGCCGAAACGGATGCCAAGGTCGAACGGCTGGCTGACAACGCCCCCAGCTTCGAAAGCGTCCTGGGCAAGAATCCCGATCTGGTCGTCACCGCCTATGAATGGATGATCGGGCCGCAAGGCGCCGTCGGCACGCGCGAGATGTTCGACGATTCGCGGATCCCCAGCTGGGTCATGCCCACGGAATGCGTCGGCAAGGACAACACGCAAAGCATGGACGGCGCGCGCACGGTGATGTTCGACCCCGACCTGGTCTATCAGGGCATCGCGGAACTGGCGCGGATCTTCGATGTCGAGGAGCGCGGCGCCCAGGTCATCGCCGACCTGAAGGCGCGCGAGGCCGCCGCCGTGGACAAGGCCAGGGCGCTGAACCTGCCCGACGATGTCACGGCGGTCTTCTGGTATTCCTCGGCCGATATCGAGATCGACCCCTATGTCGCGGGCGCCTATGGCGTTCCGGGCTGGATGCTGTCCACGCTTGGGGTCCGCAACATCGTCGATTCCGCCGAGGAATGGCCGACCGTCGGCTGGGAAACCATCGCCAGCGCGAACCCGTCCTTCATCGTCGCGGCCGAGATGAACCGCCGCCGCTTTCCCGCCGACGACATCGCCGTGAAGCGCGATTTCCTGACCAGCGACCCGGTCGCCAGGGAAATGGACGCCGTGAAGAACGACCGCATCGTGACGATCGAGGCCAATGCGATGGACCCCTCGGTCCGGTCGATCTACGCCCTGGAAGCCCTGGCCCAGGCGCTGGCCGGGTTCGGCCTGAAATGAGGGATCGCGCCGTGGTGCAGGGCTGGGGATGGCTTTGGCTTGCGCCCGTGATCCTGGCCGCGGCGCTGTTCTTCGGCACGGCGGTGGGCGAGACGCGGATCCCGCTGTCGGTGGTGCTGGACGTGCTGTCGGTCAAGGCCGGCCTGTCGCAGGCCGAGGTCGGCGCCGTCGATGCCGGCGTGATCTGGCATTACCGCCTGTCGCGCGCGGTCGTGGCGGCTTGCGGCGGCGCCAGCCTGGCGCTGTCGGGGCTGATCCTCCAGGCGCTGCTGCGCAACCCGCTGGCTGAACCCTATCTGCTGGGGATTTCCGCCGGTGCCTCGACCGGGGCCGTCGCGGTCTCGGTCGCGGGGATCGGGGCGGGGATGCTGTCGATGTCGGCCGGTGCCTTTGCCGGTGCGCTGACGGCCTTCGTGCTGGTGGCGGCGCTGGCGCGGGCGGCAGGCGGCGGCACCGGCACACGCGGGGCAGGGGTCATCATCCTTGCGGGCATTGCGGGGTCGCAGATGTTCAACGCGCTGACGGCGCTGATCATCGCCCGGTCCGCCAGCGCCGAGCAGGCGCGGGGCATCATGTTCTGGCTGCTGGGCAACCTGTCGGGCGTGCGCTGGCCCGACACATGGCTGGCGCTGCCGATGGCCGGGCTGGGGCTGGGCGTGGCCTTGTGGCACGCGCGGGCGCTGGACGCATTTACCTTCGGCGCGGACAGCGCCGCATCGCTGGGCATCGGCCTGCGCCGGACGCAGGCGGTGCTGATCGGCACGGCGGCCCTGGTCACGGCGATCATGGTTTCCATCGCCGGGGCCATCGGCTTCGTGGGCCTGGTGGTGCCGCATGCGATGCGGATCCTGGTCGGTCCCCGGCATGTCCGCCTCGTCCCCGCGACCGCCCTGGCGGGGGCGGTGTTCCTGGTCGTCTCGGACGTGGTGTCGCGGATCACCATTCCGGGCCAGGTTTTGCCGATCGGCGTCATCACCGCCCTGGTCGGCGCGCCCGCCTTTGCGCTGATCATGATCCGGGGGCGGCACCGATGACCCCGGTCCTGGAAGCCATCGGCCTGTCCCGCATCGTCGGCGGACGGCAGATCGTCGCCGATGTCAGCCTGCGCGTGCAGCCGGGCGAAACGCTGGGCCTGGTGGGACCGAACGGTTCGGGCAAGTCGACGCTGCTGGGGATGCTGGCCGGGCTGATCCGGCCCACCGGCGGCGAGGTTCTGCTGGAGGGGCGGCCGATGGCCCGGATGTCCCGGCGGACGGTGGCGCGCCGCCTGGCGCTTGTCGCCCAATCGGCCGAGACCGGCGACCGCATCCGGGTCCGCGACGCGGTGGAACTGGGCCGCACCCCCTGGCTCGGCCCGCTGGAACCTTGGGGCGGGCGGCACGAGGCCGCCGTCGCCGCAGCCCTTGCCGCCGTGGGCTTGGAGGCGATGGCGGATCGCGACTGGTCCTCGCTTTCCGGGGGCGAACGCCAGCGCGTCCACATCGCCCGCGCCCATGCCCAGGAGCCCCGCGTCCTGCTGCTGGACGAGCCGACCAATCACCTGGACATCCACCATCAGATCGCGATCCTCGATCTGGTCGAGGCGATGGGCATTGCCTCGGTCATCGCCCTGCACGACCTGCACCACGCCCTGCGCTGCGACCGCGTTCTGGTGATGACGGCCGGGCGCTGCGCCGCCCTGGGCCCCCCGGCCGAGGTCCTGACCCCCGCGCTGATCCGCGACATCTTCGCGGTCGAGGCCGCGCTGATCCCCCATCCGGGCGGCGGACGCCCGGTCTTCGCCTTCCAACGTCTGTCCTGAAAGGAACCGCCATGCTGTTTCGCGCCGCCCTGCTTGCCTGCCTGCTGCCCGCCGCCACCCTGGCCGAGGTGCACGAGGTCAGGATGCTGAACCGCAACGACACCGGCCCCATGCCGTTCGAGCCGGACTATCTGGTGATCCGGCCCGGCGACACGGTGAAGTTCATCGCCACGGATCCCGGCCACAACGCCGCCACCATCGCCGGCATGATCCCAGAGGGCGGCGAGAAATTCATCGGCAAGATCAACGAGGAAATCGAGGTTACGCTGGAGGCCGAGGGCATCTGGGGCATCAAGTGTTCGCCCCATTTCACCATGGGGATGGTGATGCTGATCCAGGTGGGCGACAGGCCCGCGAGCAAGGCCGATCTGCCCGACGACCTTCCCGACGCCGCGCGTCGGCGCCTGGACGAGATCCTGGCACGCCGCGACACTGCCGAGTGAGCTGCGCCGAAGCGCGTTTGACGGGGCGACATTGCATGGCCGCAGATGGAGAAAAAGCCGTTCTTGCGGAACGTCTGTTTGTGACATCCTGAAGTGGCCTCACGGTCACCCCAAGGCGCGGCACATTGCCCGGTACGGTGGCCTGGAAACCTGTTCGACATCGCCGCCAAGTCCGAAGACGTTCGGACCGCCGATGACTGCGTGGCTTATATCGAAGGCGCGCAGAAGATTGCGGCTGAATAGGGTTCCGTCGCGCCGGCCTTCGCGGTCGGCGCAAACGCAATGTCCTGTCGCGCGCCTGCCGCGATTCCCCCAGATGCGAATACGCCCCTCCGCGCCCTCTCCCCTCGACGCGCGTCTTGTCGCATCGGTCGGCGGCTGACGGGGGTTGCACCGGGTGGGGTTGCGGTGCAGATGCAGGACAGGCCCGCGCCTGTCGATGATCGCCATGGTCGGCCGAAGCGAAAACCCGATGGTGGCGGCCAGGGTGTTGACCCGTCACCGACCCCTGTGCAGGAGCGGCGGATGACCGACGACATTCCAGGACCGGTCGAGCGTGACTGGTCCGACGCGATTTCCCCCATCGAGGACATCATCAACGAGGCCCGCAACGGCCGGATGTTCATCCTGGTCGATCACGAGGACCGCGAGAACGAGGGCGATCTGGTCATTCCCGCGCAGATGGCCACGCCCGAGGTCATCAACTTCATGGCGACGCATGGCCGGGGTCTGATCTGCCTGTCGATGACCGGCGCGCGGATCGACGCGTTGGGGCTGCCGCTGCTTGGCGCCAAGAATTCCAGCCGCCACGAGACCGCCTTCACCATGTCGATCGAGGCGCGCGAAGGCGTGACCACGGGCATCTCTGCCGCCGACCGGGCGCATACGATCGCGGTGGCCATCGACCCGGCCAGGGGCGCGGCCGACATCGCCACGCCCGGCCATGTCTTTCCGTTGCGCGCCCGCGACGGCGGCGTGCTGGTGCGCGCCGGCCATACCGAGGCGGCGGTGGACGTGGCCCGGCTGGCGGGGCTGAACCCCTCGGGCGTGATCTGCGAGATCATGAACGACGACGGCACCATGGCCCGGCTGCCGGATCTGGTGGCCTTTGCCCAGCGGCACGGATTGAAGATCGGCACCATCAGCCAGTTGATCGCCTATCGCCGCCGCCACGACAACCTGATCGCCGAACGCGGCCAGATGGCGGTCCATTCCGCGCATGGCGGCGACTGGATGATGCGCATCTTCGCCGACGACACTTCGGGCGCGGAACATATCGTGCTGACCAAGGGCGACCTGACCGCGCCCGGCCCGGTCATGGTGCGGATGCATGTGCTGGACCCCTTGCACGACGTGTTGGGCATCGGCCGCCGGAACGCGGGCACGCTGGACCAGGCCATGCGCATGATCGCCGACGAGGGCAGGGGCGTCGTCGTGCTGTTCCGCGACACCGAGCCGCGCCTGCCCCGGCAGGACGAGGTTTCCTCGCATGTGATCCGCCATTACGGGCTGGGGGCGCAGATCCTGTCCGCCCTGGGCCTGTCGGATCTGGTGCTGCTGACCAATTCGGCGCCGGTCAAGGTCATCGGGCTTGACGCCTATGGGCTTTCGATCCATTCCACCCGTCCGATCAAGGGGTAAGCCATGGCCGCCAGCATCGAACATCACCAGCTTCCGCTGCCCCAGGTTTCCGGCGCGCGGCTGCTGATCGTCGTCTCGCCCTATTATCGGCAGGTGGCGGACGGATTGGTCGCGGGCGCGCGGGCCGTGGCGGCCCGGGCAGGCGCCGCCGTCGATCTGGTCGAGGTGCCAGGCGCGCTGGAGATTCCCACCGCCATCGCCCTGGCCGCGGCCCGCGATCTCTATGACGGCTATGTCGCATTGGGCTGCGTGGTGCGGGGGGAAACCACCCATTACGACACGGTGTGCAACGACAGCTCTCGCGGGTTGACGCTGCTGGGGTTGCAGGGGCATTGCATCGGCAACGGCATTCTGACGGTCGAGACGATCGCCCAGGCCCAGGTTCGGGCCGATCCGCAGGGCCAGAACAAGGGCGGCGGGGCGGCGGCGGCGGCGCTGCACCTGGTCGCGCTGAAGCGCCGCTGGGCCTGATCCCCGGCCCCGTGTCAGGGGTGCGACTTCTGGTCGATTGTGACCGGGCGGCGGTCGTGCCACCTTGCGGTCGGAAGAAAGCCAAGGGGGGAACCATGCGCTTTCCGTGGGCTGGCCGGATCGCGGGTCCGGCCCTTTGTCTTGCCGCGGCGATCCTGGCGCAGGCGGGGCCCGGTCTTGCGCAGCAGGCTTCCTTACCCGCCATCACCATCGGCACGCTGGAAAACGGCACCGTCGCCTGGGAATTGCAGACGATCCGCGACCAGGGTTTCGACCGCCGGAACGGATTCGAATTGCGCATGTTGCCCCTGGCGGGCAATCCGGCGACCCAGGTCGCCATGCAGGGGGGCCAGGTCGACGCCATCGTGTCGGACTGGATCTGGGTGGCGGTGCAGCGGGCGAACGGGGCGCCCTTCACCTTCTGGCCCTATTCCACCGCCGTAGGCGGGCTGGTCGTGCCCGCCGACAGCCCGGTGCGGACCCTGGCGGACCTGGAAGGCCAGCGGATCGGCATCGCCGGCGGGCCGGTGGACAAAAGCTGGCTGATCCTGCGCGCCTTCTATCGCCAGCAGACCGGCCGCGACCTGGCGGATGTGACGGAACAGGTGTTCGGCGCCCCGCCGATGATCCAGCACGCCGCCCAGACGGGCGAGATCGCGGGCGCCGTCAATTTCTGGCACTTCCTGGCGCTGATGCAGGCGGCCGGAATGCGAGAGGTCGTCAGCGTCGCCGATGCCGCGCAGGGCCTTGGCCTGGATCCCGGCACGCCGCTGCTGGGCTATGTGCTGCGCGACGATTGGGTGGCCGATCACCCGGATCTGGCGCGCGGCCTGGCGCGGGCGTCCCGTCAGGCCAAGGATCTGCTGGCGGCCGACGATGCCGCCTGGCAGGCGCTGCGCCCGGTCATGGGGGCCACGACGGATGCGGAATTCATGGCCCTGCGCGACGGCTGGCGCGCAGGCATCCCGGCCGAGGGTCCGGTCGATGCAGATGCGGCGCAGAAGCTGTTCGCAGTACTGGCCGACCTGGGCGGCGACGATTTGACCGGCGGGCTGACCGACCTGCCAGAGGGGCTGTTCTGGCAAGGTGACTGACGCGCCCCCTCAGAAGCGGCCCGGACTGGTGCCGGGGGTGCTGTCGGTCCTGCTGCTGCTGGCGCTGTGGACGGCCGTCGCGGCGCTGGCGGGCGATCCGCGGACCATGCCGTCGCCGCTGGCGGTGGCCGGGCGGGTCGCCACGCTTGCCGCGTCGGGCGAGCTGTGGCTGCACGCGGGCGCCACCCTGGGGCGCGTGCTGGCCAGCTTTGCCATCGCCATGGCCGTCGGCACCGCCTTGGGCCTGTGGATGGGCCGGTCGCGGGCGGCGGACCACTGGCTGAACCCGTCGCTGGTCATCGCGCTGAACGTCCCGGCCTTGGTGGTGATCGTGCTGGCCTATGTCTGGATCGGCCTGAACGAGGTCGCCGCCGTCGCCGCCGTGGCGCTGAACAAGATCCCCGTGACCACCGTCATGCTGCGCGAAGGCGCCCGTGCCCTGCGCCCGGATCTGGACGACATGGCGGCGGCCTTTCGGATGGGCTGGCGGGCGCGGCTGCGCCATGTCGTGCTGCCCCAGCTTGCCCCCCATATCGCGGCGGCCGCGCGGGCGGGACTGTCGCTGATCTGGAAGATCGTGCTGGTGGTCGAATTCCTGGGCCGGTCCAACGGCGTCGGCTTCAAGATCCACCTGCTGTTTTCCAGCTTCGACGTGGCGGGCGTGCTGGCCTGGGCCTTGGCCTTCGTTGCGGTGATGCTGCTGATCGACCTGGCCCTCCTGCGTCCCTGCGAGGCGCGCGCGAACCGCTGGCGCCGCGATGAGGCTTGATCTGGCGGGCAAATCCTTCGCCGGGCGCCCGGTGCTGGGTCCGTTGCGGCTGGAGGTCGAACGCGGTCAGCGGGTGGCGGTGCTGGGACCGTCGGGGATCGGCAAATCGACCCTGCTGCGGATCCTGGCCGGTCTGGACCGCGATTTCGACGGGCGGCTGGACGGGCGCGACCGGCTGGCCGTGGTGTTCCAGGAACCGACCCTGCTGCCTTGGCGCCGCGCCATCGCCAACGTCACCCTGCCGACCGGCTGTCCCGAGGCCGAGGCCCGTGCCCTGCTGGCCCAGGTCGGGCTGTCGGGGCACGAGGACAAGTTTCCCCGGCAACTGTCGCTTGGCCAGCAGCGCCGCCTGGCGCTGGCCCGCGCCTTTGCCGCGCGTCCCGACATCCTGCTGATGGACGAACCTTTCGCCAGTCTCGATCCCGGCACGGCGGGCCGGATGATGGACCTGACCGCCGGTCTGCTGGATCGCAGCGGGGCGGGGCTGGTCCTGGTCACCCATGACGCGGCCGAGGCCGCCCGGCTGCGCGCCGTCCCGATCCGCCTGGCGGGCAGCCCGGCGGTCCCGGTTCCCTGAGCGGCCGTTTCCTTACGCCCAGGTGTCGCCCACCGTGAAACCTTCGGGGAACGGGTCGTCGTGGTCCAGCACGATGGTGTTCAGGCTGTAGATCCAGCTTGTGCCCGATACCTCGGGGACCACGGCAGGGCGGCCGCCCAGGATCGTTTCCTGGACCAGCCTGCCGGTATAGATATTGCCCAGGATGCCTTGGTGGCGGAACGGCCGGTCCAGGGGCAATTCGCCCTTGGCGTGTAGGACCGCCATCTTGGCGCAGGTGCCGGTGCCGCAGGGGCAGCGGTCCAGGGCGCCGGTCCAGGTCGCCGGGTCGTCCCAGGAAAACTCGCCCGAGGCCATGGTGACGGCGTTCTTCCAGTCGGCCTTCGGATCGTCGGACGGGCCGGACAGTTGCGAGATGGTGATGCCGACGCCCGGATAATCGGGATGTTCTACCGGCAGCTGCTCGATCGCGGCCTGCCGGATCATCGACGAGACGCGGGCGATTTCCCGGCCATGTCCGGGAACCAGTTCCAGCCCCGCGAACTGGCGGACATCGGCGATGACATAGAACATGCCGCCCCAGCCCACGTCGACGCGCACGCGGCCCAGATGCGGCACGTCGATTTCCGCGTCCAGATGCGCGGCAAAGGCCGGGACGTTGCGGAAGGTGACGGCCTTGACCTTTCCGCCCGCGCATTCGGCGCGCACCCGGATCAGCCCGGCGGGCGCTTCCAGCACCAGGTCGGTGACGGGTTCCTGCATCGGCAGCAGGCCCATTTCCAGCAGCACCGTCACGACCGAGATGGTATTGCCGCCCGACATGACCGGATATTCGATCTGTTCCAGGATGACATATCCGGCCTGCGCTTCGGGATGCGAAGGCGGGACCAGGATGTTGCAGCAATGGGCCGAATAGCCGCGCGGTTCGCGCAGCAGCATCTTGCGCAACCCGTCGTCATGGCCTTCCAGCCATTTCATCTTTTCATAGACGGAATTGCCGGGGATATGCGGGATGCCGCCGGTGATCACGCGCATGGGCGTTCCGGCATGGGTATCGACGGCGTGGATCATGCGCTTGAACGTCATGGGTGCCTCGGGTGATGGGGGACGGGGCAGGTCTGGTCCGCCCGGCATCCGGGCGGACCGTCCGGGCGGGTTTACAGCGCGGCCTGGACCTTTTCGGCGACCTCGGCGGGCACCCACTGGGACCAGAGATCCCTGTTCTCCTCAAGGAAATGCAGGGCGCCTTCCTCTCCGGTAGCCTGGTTCTCGGTCTGCCAGGACATCAGCTTGCCCACGGTGTCGTTGCTCCAGCCGCGGGTGTTGAAATAGTCCATCAGGGCGGGGCTGGTGCGTTCGGCAAAGTCCTTGGTGACGACGGTCATCACCGTATCGACCGGCCAGGCCGTCACCTTGGGATCGGGGCAGTCGATATTGGTGATGCAGCGTTTCCATTCAGCTGGATCGTGCGGCACGGTGGCTTCCAGCATCACCATGTCGTATTTGCCCAGCAGCGCGGTCGGCGCCCAGTAATAGGTGATGAAGCCCTCGCCGCGCTCATAGGCACGCGCGATGGCGCCGTCCAGGCCCGCCGCGGAACCGGGATTCAACAGCGTGAAGCCCTTGGCCTCGGCGTCATAGGCCTTGTAAAGCTGGTTGGTCACGACCGTCGCGCCCCAGCCTTCGGCGCCGTTGAAGATGACGCCCTTGCTGGGATCCTCGGGGTCGGGGAACAGGTCGGGATGGGCCAGGGCGTCCTCGACCGTCTTGATGTCGGGATGGGCGTCGGCCAGGTATTTCGGGATCCACCATCCCTGCACGCCGCCATCGGGCAGCGCCTTCGATCCGAAGACGATCTTGCCTTCCTCGATGCCCCGCGGGACGATTTCGGGCAGCAGATCGACCCAGGTTTCCGAGGAAACATCGGGATCGCCCTTTTCCACCATCGAGGTGGTGGTGGGCACGGTGTCGCCGGGCACGGTCTCGACATCGCAGCCATAGCCGTGTTCCAGGATGAACTTGTCGACCTGGGCCAGCACCTCGGCGCTTTGGACGTTGTGCAGCACCAGCGTCACGTCGCCGCAGTCCTGCGCGCTTGCGGCACCGGCCACCCCTAGGCCCCCGGCGATCAGGCCCGTGGTCATCAGCAGTCTTCTCATCATGCAGTCTCCCTGTTGTTTGCGGCTTTGATCGGGGCAGGGCGCCGCATTTGTCCTGCCGTCCTGGTTCGGGACGCCGGGGGCGCTTCGCCCCCCGGACCCCCCGAGGATATTTCCGCACAGAAGATGGCCCTAGAGCTTTCCGGTCAGTTCGGGCACCACGGTGAAGAGGTCTCCGACGAGGCCGTAGTCTGCGATCTGGAAGATGGGGGCTTCCTCGTCCTTGTTGATGGCGACGATGACCTTGCTGTCCTTCATGCCCGCCAGGTGCTGGATGGCGCCCGAGATGCCGACCGCCACATACAGTTCGGGCGCCACCACCTTGCCGGTCTGGCCGACCTGCCAGTCGTTCGGAGCATAGCCCGAATCGACCGCCGCGCGCGAGGCGCCCACCGCCGCGCCCAGCTTGTCGGCCAGGGCCTCGATGATCGCGAACTGCTCTTTCGAGCCGACGCCGCGGCCGCCCGAGACCACCCGGCCCGCCGAGGTCAGCTCCGGCCGGTCCGACGCCGCCACCTCGTCATTCAGCCAGCCCGACAGCGCCGGGTCCTCCGCCAGGGCCGCATCCGCGACCGGCGCGGAGCCGCCCGCGCCCGCCGCCTCGAAGCTGGCGGTGCGGATCGTCAGCACCTTCTTCGCGTCCTTCGACCGCACCGTCTGGATGGCGTTGCCGGCATAGACCGGGC
>NZ_JBQEOI010000009.1:0-130058 GCF_052045125.1 Paracoccus sp. 22332 | reverse complement strand
GCCTTCGCCGCCGAGCACGAAGTCCACATGATGAACAAGGGCGAGGCCGGGATGATGGTGTTCGAACCCGCCTTCGTGAAGGCCGAACCCGGCGACGTGATCCACTTCATCCCCACCGACAAGAGCCACAACGTCGAGGCGATCAAGGAGATCCTGCCCGCAGGGGTCGAGCCGTTCAAAAGCAAGATCAACGAGGAATATTCGCTGACCGTGACCGAACCCGGCCTTTACGGCGTGAAATGCACGCCGCATTTCGCGATGGGCATGGTGGGGCTGATCCAAGTGGGCGACGCGCCCGCGAACCTGGATGCCGCCAAGACCGCGAAGATGTCGAAAAAGGCGCGCGAGCGCATGGACGCCGAGATCGCCCAGGTCCAGTAACCCCCACCACCCGGCGGGGCGGCCCAGGGCTGCCCCGGCGCCGGACAAGAACCGGAAACTTCCCGCCCCTTGCGCCGTTTCCCCACGGGATCCAGAAACGGGGTAAGGACATGCTTCCGCAGAACGCCGATGGCCACAAGGCGAAAGACGGCCTGACCTACGGCCCGCCGGGCGACCGCGCGGTGCATCTGTGCATCGACATGCAGCGGCTGTTCGACAAGGGCTCGGAATGGCGGGTGGACTGGATGCGCCGAGTGCTGCCGAACGTCTGCCACCTGGTCGAGACCTTGCCCGACCGCACCGTCTTCACCCGCTTCATCCCGCCCGAAACACTGGACGACGCGCCCGGCACCTGGCGACGCTATTATGAAAAATGGCCGCAGATGCTGCGGCGCAACCTGGATCCCGACTGGCTGCGCCTGCTGCCGGAACTGGAGATCCACCTGCCCCGCGCGCGGATTTTCGACAAGCCCGTCTATTCGCCCTGGATGGACGGACGGCTGCACACCCTGTTGCAACGGGACCGGATCGACACGCTGATCCTGACCGGAGGAGAGACGGACGTCTGCCTGTTGGCGGCGGTGATCGGCGCTGTCGATCTGGGATACCGGGTCATCCTGGTATCGGATGCCGTCTGCTCCTCTACGGACGACACCCATGACGCGGCGATGGAGATGTACGGGAAACGCTTCGGACAGCAGATCGAGATGGTCGAGACCGCCCCCCTGGTCGCCGCGATGGTCTAGTATCCGGCGTCATCTTCCCGGCGGCAGTTCAGCCGTTCGGCGATCCGGCGGAAGGTCTCGGCGATGGCCAGTTCGGTTTCCAGCCCGTCGACAATGACGGCGCCGGGGTCTTCCTGCCCGTCATGCAGAACCTGACGTTCCGCCAGCCAGTCGCAAAGCGCCCGGCGCGCGTCGGGGGTCAGCAGGTCCGGCAGCGCGTCGATCAGCTTCGCATGGGCGATCGCCTGGGCGTCGGGTGCCATGGCAGCCTCAATAAGTGCCGGGGGGATCACTGGCCGGAAAGGATTCATCCCCCGTCTCGTCCACCAGATCCCAGTCGCGGGGTGGGGCCGACATCTCGCGGCGCCCCGCGGGGCGGACATAGCGCGGCCCGGGAGAGCTGGGCCCGCCCATCGCCTTGGCAATCAGCCCGCCTGCCAGCAGGAACCCGCCCGCCGCTATCAGAATGTCGCAACTGCGCATGTCATCGCTCCTGTTGTTCGGGATCAAACGACGGCGCGGCGGCAGTTGTTCCCGTCGCGGCCAACGGGTTTTTTCAACTGATAAACAGCAAGATGGAAACCTGTCGGCGTCCCGGCGGTTCTGACTGGGCAGGCTGTCCGCAACGGGCGCCCCCTTCCGATCAGAAAGGCCGCAAGATGCGCGATTATCCCAAGCCCCCCTTTCCCAAGCAGCAGCAGGATCTGCCCGGCAGCTTCCAGAAGATGGACCCCCGCCCCGACCATGGCGAGGAAAGCTGGCGCGGCGCGGGCCGGCTGGAAGGGATGAAGGCCGTCATCACCGGCGGCGACAGCGGCATCGGCCGCGCCGTCGCCATCGCTTTCGCGCGCGAGGGGGCGGACGTGGCGCTGTCCTATCTGGACGAGACCGAGGACGCCCGGTCCACCGCGCAACTGGTCCGCGACGCAGGGCGCGAATGCCTGACCCTTCCGGGCGACATCGCCGACCCCGGGCATTGCCGCAAGATCATCGCCGATGCCGTGGCCGCGTTCGGCCAGATCGACATCCTGGTCAACAACGCCGCCCATCAGGAAACCTTCGACAAGCTGGAAGACATCCCGGACGACGAATGGCGCAAGACCTTCGCCGTCAATATCGACGCGATGTTCCACCTGACCAAGGCCGCCGTGCCGCATATGCGGGCGGGCAGTTCGATCATCAACACCGCCTCGATCAATTCCGACGATCCGAACCCGACGCTGCTGGCCTATGCCACCACCAAGGGCGCGATCCAGAATTTCACCATGGGCCTTGCGCAGCTGCTGGCAGAACGCGGCATCCGCGCCAATGTCGTCGCCCCCGGCCCGGTCTGGACGCCGCTGATCCCGGCCAGCATGGATGCGGAAAAAGTGTCGAAGTTCGGCGAAAACTATCCCATGAAGCGCCCCGCCCAGCCGGTCGAGCTGGCCTCGGCCTATGTGATGCTGGCGGAACCGATGTCCAGCTATGTCTCGGGTGCGACCATCGCCGTCACCGGCGGCAAGCCGATGATATGACAACGCAACGCTGGGGTGGATACTGGACCGATGCGGGCTGGACCTTGGACCTCTGGGCGCCCCAGGCGGAACGGGTCGGGCTGGTCCTGAATGGCGACGAGCGCCCGATGATCCGACAGGCGAACGGGTTCTGGTCCGTGACCGCCCCTGCCCGGCCGGGCGACACCTATCTGCTGCGGGTGGACGGCCAGGACATGCCCGACCCCGCCAGCCGCTTGCAGGCGGGGGACGTCCACGCCCCGTCGGTCGTGACCGCGCGCCCGGACGACCGCTGGCAAACGCCCTGGGCCGGGCGCGACTGGGCCGAGGCGGTGATCTATGAACTGCACCTGGGCACCTTCACCCCGGAAGCAACGCTGGCGGCGGCAGCGGGCAAGCTGGCCGGGCTGGCGGATCTGGGGATCACGGCGGTCGAGTTGATGCCGGTGGGCCAATGCCAAGGCGATCGCGGCTGGGGCTATGACGGGGTGCTGCCCTTTGCGCTGCATCCGGCCTATGGCAGCCCGGACGACCTGCGCCGCTTTGTCGATCAGGCGCATTCGCTGGGGCTGATGGTGGTCCTGGATCTGGTCATGAACCATTTCGGGCCAGAGGGCGCCTATCTGCACCATGCCGCCCCCGCCTTCTTCGATGAAAGCCGCCATACGCCGTGGGGCGCGGCCATCGACTTTTCGCAAGCCGCAGTGCGGGAATACTGGATCCAGTGCGCCGAATACTGGCTGGGCGAATTCCGCCTTGACGGGCTGCGGCTGGATGCGGTCCACCAGATCGCCGGGCCGGGCGCAGAGGACTTCATGACCGCCCTTGCCCGCCGCGCCCGCGCCGTGGACGACAGCCGCGCCATCCATCTGATCGTCGAGGATGAACGCAACGATCCCTTCCTGCGCGAAAACGGCTATGACGCCAGTTGGAACGACGATTTCCACCATGCGATCCACTGCCAGTTGACGGGAGAATCCGACAGCTATTACGCCAACTTCGCGGTCGACCCCATCGGCGACCTGTGCCTGGCATTGCAGCGCGGCCATGTCGAGGAGGGCCAGCCCCGCGCCGCCCGCGACGACCCGCGCGGTCAGCCCTGCGGCCACCTGCCGCCGACCGCCTTCGTCAATGCGACCCAGACGCATGATCAGGTCGGCAACCGTGCCCTTGGCGAACGGCTGCTGTCGCTGGCCGACCCGCAGGGCGTCCGGACTGGTTTCGCGCTGCTGCTGGTGGCCCCCTATATCCCGATGATCTTCATGGGCGAAGAACGCGGCGCGACCACGCCCTTTCTGTTCTTCGCGGATTTCACCGGCGATCTGGCCCGCGCCGTCCGCGAAGGCCGCGCCGCCGAATTCGCTGGGATCGCCAGTCTGGGATCGGGCGTGCCCGACCCGCTGGATCCCGAGACCTTCGCCCGATCCCGGCTGGACTGGCGAGACGACGACACAGCGCGCGACTGGCTGGCGCTGACCAAGCGCGCCCTGGCCTTTCGGCGCGATCATGTGGTGCCGCTGCTGAAAAGCGGACGCAGCGGTTCTGCGCGGGTGGTGCGGCACGGCGCGGCGTCCCTGGCCGCGTCCTGGCCGTTCCACCAGGGAACCCTGGATCTGCAACTGAGCTTGGGCCAGGCCGCGCCCGATCTGCAAGCCGCCGACGATGCCGCATTTTCCCTGGGCCGCATCGGCAGCGACCCCTATGCCCTTTCCGTCAGCACAAGGTTCCCATGATCCCCTCCATTCCCACGGCGACCTATCGGATCCAGTTGCGCGACGGCGTGGACTTCGCGCAGGTGACGCGGCTTCTGCCCTATCTGTCGGACCTGGGGATTTCGCATCTGTATCTGTCGCCGATCTTCCAGGCCGGGGCGGGTTCGACCCACGGATACGACATCACCGACCCGACCCGCATCGACCCGGCCCTGGGCGGGCGCAAAGGGTTCGACACCCTGGCGCGCGCTGCCCGAGACCAGGATCTGGGCATCATCCTGGATATCGTATCGAACCATACCGCCTTCACGCTGGAAAACCCGTGGCTGCTGGACGTGCTGAAGCACGGAACGGCAAGCCGCTATGCCCGGCATTTCGACATCGGCTGGGACGCGGGGCCGCTGGTCCTGCCCTTCCTGCCCGAACCGTTCGAAAAGATGCTGGCCGACGGCGCGTTCCGGGCTGCGGACGGGCTGTGGCATTTCGGCGATGCCGCGCTGCCCCTGGCCCCCGACAGCCCTGCGACCAATGACCTGCGCGCGCTGCATGACGCCCAGCACTGGCGGCTGGTCCATTCCGACCTGGAACGCGACGGCATCACCCATCGGCGGTTCTTCAACGTCACCAGCCTGATCGGGATGCGGGTCGAGGATCGCGGCGTCTTCGAGGACACCCATGCGCTGATCTTCGATCTGGTCCGCGCGGGATCGGTTCAGGGGCTGCGCGTCGATCATATCGACGGGCTGGCCGATCCGGCGGGCTATCTGGACCGGCTGCACCACGCCCTGCCCGACACTCCGGTCTGGGTCGAAAAGATCCTGGTCGGCGATGAGACACTGCCCCCGGACTGGAAGACTGTCGGCACCACCGGATACGAGGCCGCGCGCCTGATCGCCCGGCTGTTCACCGACCCGGCGGGGATCGCCGAACTGGACCGCCTGTGGCGCGCGGCCACCGGGATCGACACGGACTTCCGCACCGAACTGCGCCAGGCCAAGCTGGACGTGCTGGACAACGAACTGGCTGCCGAACGGCGTCAATTGCGCGACATGGCGGCCCTGGCCGTGCAAGGCTCTCCGCTCGCCCAGCCGGGGCCGGAATCGCTGCGCGAGGCGGTGACGGCGCTGCTGGCGTCCATGCCGCGCTATCGCAGCTATGTCACCTGCCGGACCTGCCCGGAAGACCGCGACCTGCTGGGGCGGGTCGCGGACGATGCCGCGCAGGGTCTGCGCAGCCGGGCGGTGGTCGACCTGCTGGCGGACCTGATGCTGGATCCGCAATCCGCCGCCGCCCGCGTCTTCGTCCGACGCTTCCAGCAGGTCTCGGGCGCGCTGCTGGCCAAGGCGCAAGAGGATACGGCGGGCTTTCGCTGGACCCGCTATCTGGCCGCGAACGAGGTCGGCGCGGAACCCGATGAACCGGACGTGACCGCCGAGCAGGCCAACGCCTTCCTGGCCGCGCGCAGGCCGGGGGACATGACGCTGGTGTCGACCCATGACACCAAGCGGTCGGGCGATTCCCGGATGCGGCTGGTCGCGATCAGCCACCTGCCGCGATCCTTCCAGGCGCTGTTCGACGCGGCCGCCCGGCTGCCCTCGGCCGATGCGGTCGATCCCCGCTGGCGATGGTATGTCCTGCAATCGGCCCTGGCGATCTGGGACGGCGACGCGGGACGGGCGGCGGACCGGCTGGACGGCCATATCGAAAAGGCCATGCGAGAGGCCAAGCTGACCAGCTTCTGGACCAATCCCGACACGGCGACCGAGACCGCCGCAAAATCCTTTGCCCGCGGCCTTCTGGACCAATGGGCGGCGCGCCCGGATCCGGCGCTGCAAGCCCTGCTGCACCGGGGCGAGGCCCTGGCCTTCGCGCAACTGGCCTTCCAGATGCTGATGCCCGGCTTTCCCGACATCTATCGCGGAGACGAGGGCGGATTGCTGGCGCTGACCGACCCCGACAACCGCCTGCCCGTCGATTGGGACACCCTGGCCCGGCACGGGGCCGATACGAACGCCAAGCTGCACTGGACCCGACAGCTTCTGGCGCTGCGCGGCAGCCACCGGGAATTCCTGCGCGATGCGGATGCCCGCGTGCAGGTCGACGGCGACGGCCTGCGCCTGATCCGCGCCTCAGGCGGCACACAGGTGATCGCCGAATTCTCACCCACAGCCGCCCTGCCGACCGATCCCCTTCTGTCCCGCGTCTTCGAGGACGGCAGTTCCGTCTGCGTCCGGCTGAACCAAATGAAAAATTAACATTTGATGCCGCCTGGAACAATCACGCGTTGTTTCAGTTTGGAAAGCAAGCCGCTCTGCGGGCGCTTGCATCCCCCAATCGAAGGACAGACCCGTGTCAGCACCGTCGCCTCGTTCTCCTGTCGTCTCCCTGCCGGATCAGCGGGTCGCGACCGTGCTTCTGGCCGGGGGCAAGGGCAGCCGCCTGCACGACCTGACCGCCGCCGAAAGCAAGCCGGCCGTGCATTTCGCGGGCCGCAATCGCATCGTTGATTTCGCGATGGCGAATGTCGTGCGGTCCGGCCTGGATCGTCTGATCGTCGCCACCCAGTTCGCGCCCCGCACCCTGCATGACCACCTGCCCGCCCGCTGGGGCCAGCATTTCGCGCGGGGCGGGATGGTCCTGCGCGACGGTCGCGACCGTTATCAGGGCACTGCCGACGCGGTGCGCTGCAACTGGGACCATATCGGTGACTGCGACGCCGATCAGGTGCTGGTTCTGGCTGCCGACCATATCTATGACATGGATTACGGCCCTCTGATCGCGGCGCATCGGGCGTCCGGCGCTGCAGTGACGGTCGCGGTGGACGTGGTGGCCCTGTCGCAGGCCAGCGGCTTTGGCGTGATGCACACCGATCCCGGTGGCCGGATCCTGTCCTTCCGGGAAAAGCCTGCCGATCCCCCTGCCATTCCTGGCGAGCCGGACAAGGCGATGGTCTCGATGGGCATCTATGTGTTCGAGGCCGCTTGGCTGCGCGATGCGCTGTTCAGGCAGGATACCCACGCGATGGACTTCGGGCACGAGGTGATCCCCGCCGCCGTGGCGAAGGGACTGGCCTGCGCCTATCGCCTGCCGCCGGGACCATCGGGACATACCTATTGGCGCGACGTGGGCACCCTGGATGCGTTGCGGCGGTCGCATCTGGATTTCCTCAGCAGCCATCCCGCCCGCCTGCCGCGCATGTCGACCCTGTCGGAATGGTATCTGGGCCGCGACAGCGTGGCGATGCCGGGGGCGCTTGTTCCGGCCTCGGCCCGGCTGACGCGCTGCCTGGTGGCGCCGGGAACCCACGTGCCCCCCGGACTGGTCGTGGGCGAGGACGCGCACGAGGATGCCCGCTGGTTTCGCCGCGACCGCGACACGATCCTGATCACCCAAGCGATGCTGGATCGCCGGGATGCGATGCGGCTGCCCGTTTCCGCCGCGGCGCAAACCGCCATGCCGCGCCAAGATGTCGCCTGATCTGGGGAACCGAATGCGCGACATGAAGCAACGCCCGGCCTTCGACCTTTCCGTCACCCGCCCCGACATTCTGGGCGCCGAATATCTGGGCGAAGGCACGAATTTTGCCCTGTATTCAGATCACGCCACGCGGGTGGAACTGTGCCTGTTCGACGAAACCGGCGAACAGGAACTGCACCGCATCGACCTGCCCGACATGGAGGGCGGGATCTGGTTCGGCTATCTGCCCGGCATCGGTCCGGGACAGGTCTATGGGTATCGCGTCCATGGGCCTTATGACCCGGAACAAGGCCATCGCTTCAATCCGAACAAGCTGCTGCTGGATCCCTATGCCCGCGAATTGCGCGGCCAGATCCGCTGGGACGACGCGCTGCACGGCTATCAGGTGGGTCAGGACGATCTGTCCTTCGACGACCGCGACAGCGCCGCCTTCATGCCCAAGGGCGTCGTGGTGGACGCCAAGTTCGACTGGGATACCGACCGCGCCATCCGCACCCCCTGGCAGAACAGCGTCATCTATGAGGCGCATGTGAAGGGGCTGACGCAGCTTCACCCCGCCGTGCCCGAGGATGATCGCGGCACCTTTCGCGGCTTGGGCAGCGACGCGGTGATCGAGCATCTGCACAGGATCGGCGTCACCGCCATCGAACTGCTGCCGATCCACGCCTTCACCAACGACCGCTATCTGGTGGAAAAGGGCCTGTCGAACTACTGGGGATATTCCACCCTGTCCTTCTTCGCCCCTCATGCCCCCTATCTGAAATCCGGCCAGATCCGGGAAGTGAAAGAGGCGATCCGCAAGCTGCACAAGGCGGGGATCGAGGTGATCCTGGACGTTGTCTTCAACCACACCGCCGAAGGCAACGAGCTGGGGCAGACCATGTCCTTCCGGGGCATCGACAACGCATCCTATTACCTGCTGTCGCCCGACAATCCGCGCCACAGCTTCGACACCACCGGCACCGGCAACACCCTGAACGTCGCGCATCCGATGGTGCTGCGGATGGTCATGGATTCGCTGCGCTATTGGGTCGAGGCGATGCATGTGGACGGTTTCCGATTCGACCTGGCCTCGACGCTGGGACGGGAAAGTCAGGGCTTCGAACGCGACGGGTCGTTCTTCAACGCCATCCGCCAGGATCCGGTGCTGTCGGGCGTCAAGCTGATCGCCGAGCCCTGGGATATCGGCGAAGGCGGATACCAGGTGGGCGGATACCGCTGGCCGTTCCGCGAATGGAACGACAAATTCCGCGACGACACCCGCGCTTTCTGGCGGCGCGATCCGGGGCTGCTGCCCGCGATATCCGAACGGCTTGCCGGATCGCCCGTGCAGTTCAATCACAGCCACCGGCCCGCGACCTCCAGCGTGAACTTCGTCGCGGCCCATGACGGCTTCACCCTGTGGGATACCGTCAGTTTCAACGACAAGCACAACGACGCCAATGGCGAGGACAACCGCGACGGCCACGATCACAACCTGTCGGACAACCTGGGGGCCGAGGGCGCGACCGACGACGACGGGATCCTCGCCGCCCGCAGGCGCCGGGTCCGCGCGATGCTGGCGACCGTGATGCTGAGCCAAGGCGTGCCGATGATCCTCGCGGGCGACGATTTCGGCAATTCGCAGGACGGCAACAACAACGCCTATTGTCAGGACAACGCGATCAGCTGGCTGGAATGGGACAAGGCCGATGACGGCATCCTGACCGCCGTGGAGGCCCTGGCCGCGTTCCGGCAAGAGGTGTCGCTGTCGCAATCCCGCTTTGGCGCCGCGCCCGAGGACGCCCAGGACCGCCAGCCCGCGATCACCTGGCTGCATCCGCGCGGCGGCGCGATGGAGGACGGCGACTGGCAGGACGGCGAACTGCGCTGCTTCGCCCTGCACCAGACGATCCCCGGCGGATCCGAAGTGCTGATCCTGCTGAACGCGAGCGATGACGCGGAATTCGCCCTGCCCCAAGGGGATTGGCGCCTGCGCATCGACACCTCGGCCGATGAGGTGGCCCAGGATAGCCCGGCCGAAGGCATCGTCCCGGTGCCCTGGCAGACCGTCATGGCGTTCCTGCGCGTGGATCGGCAACCCGAGTGATTTTGACCAAGGAGGAAGACATGGACCACGACCATCAGGAAAGGATCAAGCAACGCGCCCACGAAATCTGGGAAAGCGAGGGCCGCCCCGAGGGCCGAGACGCCGAACACTGGTCCCGCGCCGAGGAAGAGCTGCGCAACCAGATGGACGGTGGATCGCAAGGGGGCACTGACGGCCAGTCCGACCTGGCCCAGACGGCAGCCGCCGCGAAACCCAAGCGGGCGCCCCGCAAGTCGTCCGCCAAGTCCGCCAAGGCCGACCCCACGCCTTATCTGAACGACGCCCCGTAACCGGCCTAGTCCTGGGCCGAGAGGGCCTTTTCCAGTTCCGGCAGGAAACGGTGGGTGTAATCCTCGCGGATCAGGGGGCCGGCATGGCGGTAAAGGACGCGGCCCTCGCCATCGACGATGAAGGTCTCGGGGGGCGCGGTGACGCCCCAGTCGATGGCGCCGCGTCCCTTGGGATCGGTTGCCAGCGCGGCAAAGGGATCGCCGTCCTGCGCCAGGAAGGCCAGGGCGTTGGCCTCGGTGTCGCGCAGATCGACACCATAGACCGGCATCCGCTTGGCAAGGTCGATCAGGGTCGGATGCTCGGCCCGGCAGGGCGGACACCAGCTTGCCCAGAAATTCACCAGCTTGACGCCGGGCTGGCGCAGCATGTCGTCGGTCAGTTGGGTCTTGCCCGGCAACGTGGTCTGCGGAAGCGCAGGCGCCTGCCGCCCCACCATCGCCGATGGCAATCCGTCGGGGTCGTCGCGTCCCATGCCCCACAGGAACATGGCCGCAAGGGCCGCGAAGGCCAGCGGAGGAATGGCGACAAGCGGCGAGATCCTAGCCATGCTTTTCCTGCCTTTCCAGATCACGGCGGGCGCGGGCATTCGCGGCCAGCGTCTGCCAGATCAGCCCGCCCAGCAGCGCCAGCGACAGCCCATAGGCGCCCAGCACGGCGCCCGCGTATTTTCCAAGTTCGATCATGCGCGCATCTCCCGTGCTTGCAGCGCGGCCAGCCGCCGCTTGCGGATTTCCGTCCGGGTGCGGATCAGCAGCAGCGACAGGAACAGCAACCCGAAGCCCAGCATCGTCAGATACAAGGGGTATCGGTAAACCGCGCTCATCCGTTCGCCCGACTGCACCGACAGGCTGGCGCCCTGGTGCAGGCCCTGGTTCCAGAAGAACACGGCATAGCGCGACAGCAGCGCGAAGACCGATCCGACCAAGCACAGCACGCCGGTCAGGTCGGCGGCGCTGTCGGGATCCTCGACCGCCGACCACAGCGCCATATAGCCGATATAGAACAGCAGCAGGATCAGGAAGCTGGTCAGCCGCGGATCCCATTCCCACCACGTCCCCCACATCGGTTGGCCCCAGACCGCGCCGGTGATCAGCCCGATCACCGTCATCACCGCGCCGATGGGCGCGGCGGCCTTGGCGGCAAGCGCGCTGACATGGTGGCGGCGGATCAGCCAGATCAGGCTGGCCACCAGCATCATCACCCAGATGTTGATCGCCATCATCGCGGCGGGCACATGCAGGAAGACGATCTTGACGGTGGACCCCTGCCGGTAATCCTCGGGCGTCAGGAATCCCCAGGTCAGCCCTGTGACCGTGCAGATGGCCGCCCCCGCCACCACCCAGGGCAGGATCGCGCCCGATGTGCGCATGAACTTGACGGGGTTGGCGTATTCCCAGATCGACATATCGTTCCCCTAGCGTCGGCTTGGTCGCGGCTCAAGCCCGGTTCACCGCAGATTGACCCGCAGCGCGGCGGCTGCGGCGAAAGGTATCACCGCCAGCACCCCCGCCGTGATGCCCGCCAGGAACAGAAGCGGCGTTCCCGTGTCGCCGCCTTCCTGTCCGCGCCGGATCATCTCGGTCCCGAAGATCAGCGTAGGGATATAGAGCGGCAGGACCAACAGCGACAAAAGCAGCCCCCCGCGCCGCAGCCCCACGGTGACGGCGGCGCCGAACGCCCCCAGCATCGACAGCGCGGGCGTGCCCAGCAGCAGGGATGTCAGCAGCGCCGGGACCGCCGCGCCGGGCAGGTGCAGCAGGATCCCGAACAGCGGCGCGGCGACGATCAGCGGTAGGCCGGTGGTGATCCAATGCGCCAGCGCCTTGACCGCCACCGCGCCCTCCAGCGGCAGGGGCGAGGTCGCCAGCAGGTCCAGGCTGCCGTCCTCGTGATCCAGGGCGAAGATGCGGTCCAGCGACAGCAGGCAGGCCAGCAGCGCGCCCAGCCACAGGATGCCCGGCGCAATGGGTTGCAGCGCGGCGGTGTCGGGTCCGACGCCGAAGGGCACAAGCGCGCAGAGGATCAGGAAGAAGGCCACGCCCAGACCGAAGCCGCCGCCGGCGCGGATGGCCAGACGCAAATCGCGGCGCAGCAGGGCGATCATGCGAAAGCCTCGTTGAAGCCTGCCGGGCGGGCGGCGCTGTCCGCCCTGGCGCGGTATGGCGTCAGGTCCAGCACGCCGGCATCCAGACCCAGGTCGATATGGGTGGCGATCAGCGCCGCCCCGCCCTGCGCCAGATGCCCCCGCACCATCGCGGCGAAGCGCGCGACGGACGCCGCGTCCAGCGACACGGTCGGTTCGTCCAGAACCCACAGCGGACGGCGCGCGACCATCAGCCGGGCCAGACCCAGGCGCCGCTTCTGACCCGCCGACAGCGCCGCCGCCGGGCGGTGGGCCAGACCCGTCAGATCCATCGCCGCGATCGCGCCCGCCACATCGCCGCCGCCGAAGACCTGCGCCCAGAAGGCCAGGTTTTCCGTCACCGTCAGCGCGCCTTTCAGCCCGTCGGCATGGGCGGCATAGGCCACGGCGTCGTCCGGCATCTCGATCCGGCCCGCGACGGGGGGTTGCAGCCCCGCGACCGCGCGCAGCAGCGTGGTTTTGCCGATACCGTTCGGGCCGCGCAGGATCAGCGCCTGGCCTGCGTCCAGGGTAAAGGACACGCCCTCGACCGTCCGCAGCCCGCCGCGCGCGACGGCCAGATCCTGGACGGCCAGCAGGGTCACAGGGGCAGCAGGGCGCAGGCGACGCGCCGCCCCTCGGACAGGGTGACGTTATAGGTGCGCGCGGCGGTGGGCGAGGCCATCGCCTCGACCGCCACCCCCACCGCTTGCAGGGCGGCGACCAGATCGGCGGGGGCATGGGCGACATCCGCCCCCATGCCGATGAACAGCACGTCCACCCGACCGGCAAGCGCGGTCAACGCCGCGCGGTCGTCCAGCCCGCCCCAGGATTCGGCGCCCGCCGCCGTGACAAGCACCGCGCCCTGCACGACCTTGCCGCCGACCCGGAAGAACCCCGGCCCATAGCCGTCGACGGGCACGGACCCGCCGAAATCGCTGGGCGTCAGCTTCATCAGGGACGTTCCGCGTTTTCAAAGGGCGAGGCCGCCAGCTTCGGATCCTTCTTGGACCAGTCGCGTTTGACGCCCAGCCACAGCACGATGTTCTTAGCGACATAGATGGTGGAATAGCAGCCGACCACCACGCCGAACAGCATGGCGATCACGAAGTCGCGGATCACGTCGCCGCCGAAGATCAGCATCGCGGTCAGCGCGATGGCGGTCGTCACGGCGGTCATGATGGTGCGCGACAGCGTTTCGTTGCAGGTCAGGTTCATCAGGTCGATCAGGGGGCGCGTCTTGTATTTCATCAGGTTTTCCCGCAGCCGGTCGAACACCACGACCGTGTCGTTGCAGGAAAAGCCCAGCGTCGTCAGCAGCGCGGCAATGGTGGTCAGGTCGAATTTCAGCTGGAACAGCGAAAACAGCCCGACGGTCAGCAGCACGTCATGGATCAGCGCCACCACGCAGCCGATGGCGAACTGCCATTCGAAGCGCAGCCAGATATAGGCCATGATCCCCAGGCAGGCCGCGCCCACGGCATAGAAGGCCGTCTGGATCAACTCGCCCGAGACCTTCGGCCCGACCGATTCGACCGAGGCGAAGACGATCTGCGGATCCACCTGATGCAGCGCGGCCTCGATCTGGTTCAACTGCTCGGGGCTGACGGATCCTGTCTCATCGGTGGTGCCGATGCGGATCATCGCGACGTGGCGGTCGGCGCCGAAGCTGGGGTCGAAGACCTCGGTGATGGCCAGATCGCTGAAACCCAGGTCGTTCAGCGCGTCGCGGTAATCGCCCACCTCGAAGGCGGTCGCGCTTTCGGTGCGGATGGTGGTGCCGCCCTTGAAGTCGATGCCGAAGTTCAGCCCCATCACCGCGATCAGCAGGACGGAGATCGCCATCGCCACGGCCGAGATCCCGAAGGTCAGCCACTGCCAGCGGAAGAAGTTGAAGTTGGTGTTGTCGGGGACGAGTTTCAGACGGAATGCCATTGCGGTCCCCTTACAGGATCAGTTCTTTGGGCTTGCGCCATTCCAGCCACCACACGATCATCAACCGGGTCAGGAAGATCGCCGTGAAGACCGAGGTGACAAGCCCGATGGTCAACGTCACGGCGAAGCCCTTGACCGGGCCGGAACCCAGGAAGAACATCACCGCCGCCGCGATGAACGAGGTGACGTTGGCGTCGATGATCGCGCTCATCGCCTCGTCGAAGCCGTCGCTGATGGCCTTGGCGACCCGCTTGCCCGCGCGCAATTCCTCGCGGATGCGTTCATAGATGATGACGTTGGCGTCCACCGCCGTGCCGACGGTCAGCACGATCCCGGCGATGCCCGGCAGGGTCAGCGTGGCCCCCATGATCGACATGATCGACAGGATCAGGATCACGTTGGCGATGACCGAAATCGAGGCGAAGGCCCCGAACAGCCCATAGCTGGCGATCATGTAGGCGACCACCGCCGCCGTCGCGATCACGGACGACAGGCGCCCCGCGTCGATGCTGTCCTGGCCCAGTTCCGGGCCGATGGTGCGTTCTTCCAGGAAATCCAGTTGCGCGGGCAGCGCGCCGGCGCGCAGCAGCACGGCCAGCTGGTTCGCACCGTCGAAATCCATGGAGCCGGAAATCTGGCCCGATCCGGCGGTGATCGCCTGCCGGATCACCGGGGCCGAGATCACCTTGTTGTCCAGCACGATGGCGAAGGGCTGGCCGATATTGGCGCTTGTATAGGCGCCGAACTTGCGCGCGCCGGTCGGGTTGAAGCGGAAATCCACCGCAGGCATCCCGTTCTGGTCGGTCGAGGGAACGGCGTCGGTCAGTTCCTCGCCGGTGACGACGGGGCTTTCCTCCAGCGTGTAATACAGGCCCTCCTGTTCGGCCGAGGGCAGGATCACCTGGCCAACGCCGGGACGCGCCTGCGGGTCGGTGCCGGTGGCCACGACGGAATTGAAGGTCAGCTTCGCGGTGGTGC
This sequence comes from Paracoccus sp. 22332, assembly GCF_052045125.1. NCBI lineage: Bacteria > Pseudomonadati > Pseudomonadota > Alphaproteobacteria > Rhodobacterales > Paracoccaceae > Paracoccus > Paracoccus sp. 22332. The sequence goes on along the minus strand of NZ_JBQEOI010000009.1, from coordinate 114,852 downwards.
CGATCAGCGATTTCAGTTCCTCGGCCGAGCCGATGCCGGGCACCTGGATCAGGATGCGGTCGGCGCCCTGGCGCACGATGGTCGGTTCGCGGGTGCCGACCTCATCGACGCGGCGGCGGATGATCTCGACGCTCTGCTGGACGGTGCGGTCGTCGGTCACGGCCTTTTCGGCGTCCGACAGCTGGATGGTGATGGTGTTGCCCTGCTGCTGGATCGCCAGGCTTTGCTGGCCCGCGCCGGTCAGGGTGGTGACGGGGGTCGAAAAGCCGCGCACGATCTCGATGGCGCGGGCGATGCGGTCGGCGTTCTCGACCTCGATCTTCAGCGTGCCTTCGGGGGACGGCAGGCGGCGGACCGCCCCGAGCGTCGCGCGTTCGTCGGCAAGCGCCCGGCGCAGTTCGGGCCACAGCGCGTCCATGCGCGCCTTGTAGACCTCGGCCACGCGGACCTCGCCCAACAGATGCGCGCCGCCGCGCAGGTCAAGCCCAAGCGCCACCAGCGAACTGGGCAGCCAGCCCGGCCAGCCGTCGCGGGCGGCGGCAAGCTCGGGCGTCTCGACGCCGGTCTTGGCGATCTCGGCCACGGCGTCGTTATGGGATTCGACCCTCTGGTAGAACATGTTGGGCACGGCAAAGCCGATGCCGAGGACGCACAGCCCGATGATGAGAATGCGTTTCCAACGGTCGATCTGAAGCATCTTCGCCGAAGCCCTTGAAAGTGATTGTGAAAAGGATCAGCCGTTGGCGGCGACAGGCTCGGTCCGGCTGACCACCTGGGACACGGTAGCGCGCACGATGCGGACCTTGACGCCGGTTGCGATCTCGACCTCCAGTTCGTCGTCGCGGGCCGAGACGACCTTGCCGATGATGCCGCCCTGAGTGATGATGTGATCGCCCTTCTTCAGCGCCGCGACCATGTCGCGATGCTGTTTGACCCGCTTCTGCTGAGGGCGGATCATCAGGAAATACATGATCGCGAAGATCAGGATCAGCGGGATGAACTGCATCAGGGCAGCGCCGGGGGCGGCGCCGCCTGCGGCGGCCTGGGCATAAGCGGGGGTGACGAACATGGCTATCCTCTCGGCTGTCATGGCGGTGGACCCCGCCCGAATTGGCGCGCAACCTATCGCCGCCATCCCTGCTTGGCAAGGAAGCCCGGCCGCGCGCGGGACCGCGCGGGCAAACAGGATCGTGAGCGCCGCCCGAGGCCGAGGCCTCCGTTGTCCTACAGCACCACTGGCAGCATCGACAGCACCAGCAACGCGGCCATCGTCGCGTTGAAGGCCCGCAACCGGCCCGGACGGTCCAGCAGACCCTGCAATCCCTGCCCGGCGGCTGCCCATGCCGCGACCACGGGCAGGTTCACCATGGCAAAGACCGCTGCCACGACCAACGGGCCGCCCACCCCCGCCGCATAGGCCGACAGCGCGCCAAGCGCCATCGCCCAGGCCTTCGGGTTGACCCATTGGAAGGCGGCCGCGCCCAGAAAGCCCAGCGGACGGCCCTGCGCATCGGCGGGGGACGGCGGCGCGGCCGTGGCGATCTTCCAGGCCAGCCACAGGACATAGGTCAGGCTTGCCCATTTCAGCGCCCCGGCCACGGCAGGGCTGCCCGTGACGATCCGGTCCAATCCCAGCCCCAGGATCCCCACCATGGCGCCGAATCCCAGCGACACCCCCAGCAGATGCGGCACCGTCCGGCGCAGGCCGAAATTCGCGCCCGAGGCCATCAGCATCATGTTGTTCGGCCCCGGCGTGGCCGAGGTGACGAAGGAAAAGCCCAGCAGGGCCAGCAAAATCTCGGCAGTCATCGCATCTTCTCCGCGTCGGGCGCAACGATAGCGCGACAATGGCGGATAATTGTTGCAAAGATGGTTGTATCCTTCAAAGTAGTGCAATTCATGAACACGGACGACCGGATCAACGACCGCATCTTGCGCGAACTGTCGCGCGAAGGGCGGCTGCCGAATACGGAACTGGCCGCGCGGGTGGGCCTGTCGCCCTCGGCCTGCCTGCGGCGGGTGCAGGATCTGGAGCGGCGCGGGATCATCGCGGGCTATCGCGCGGTGATCAGCCCCAGGGCGCGGAACATCGGCTTTGTCGCCTATGTCGCCGTGGGCCTGGCGCGCCATGCCAACGACGCGCAGAAGGCGTTCGAGCGGACATGCCTTGCCGCGCCCGCCGTGCGCGAATGCCACAACATCACCGGCACGATGGAATACCTGCTGCGGGTCGAGGTGGCCGACCTGGCCGCCTACAAACAGTTCCATGCCGATGTGCTGGGCGCCTTTCCCTGGATCGCCACCATCACCACCCATGTGGTGATGGACAGCCCCAAGGACGAACGCGCCTAGCGCGCCACCGGCTGCGCGCGTTCGACCAGCCGGGCGAAGAAGCTGGCCCCGATGGGAGAGATCGCGTCGTTGAAGTCATAGGCCGGGTGGTGGACACTGGCCGTGTCGCCCTGGCCGATGAACAGATAGCAGCCGGGCCGCGATTGCAGCATATAGCTGAAATCCTCGGCCCCCATCTCGCGCCCCGCCTCGCCCGAAATATTGTCGGCACCGACGATTTCCCGCGCGACCTGGACGGCGAAGTCGGTCTGGGCGGGGTCGTTGACGGTGGCGGGATAGCCCTCGACGTAATCCAGCCGGATCGTCACGTCATAGGCAGCCGCCTGGCCTTCGCAGATCTGCGTCATGCGGCGGCGCACCATCTCGCGCACATGGGGGGCGAAGGTGCGGACCGTGCCGCAGACATAGGCCGTGTCCGGCACGATGTTGTCGGCGCTGCCCGTGTGGATCTGCGTGACCGACAGCGCCAGGTCTTCCAGCGCATAATGGTTGCGGCTGGAGATGGTCTGGATCGCGCTCACCACCGCCACCGCCGCGACGACGGGATCGGCGGTCAGATGCGGCATGGCGCCGTGGCCGCCCCGGCCCTGGACATGGATCTCGAACGTGTCGACGGCGGCCATGATCGGACCGGGCGTGGTGTTCATCACCCCCACCGGCAGGCCGGGGCTGTTGTGCATCGCAAAGACCCGTTCGATCCCGAAGCGGTCCATCATACCGTCCTGCACCATCGCCTGTCCGCCGCCGCCGTTTTCCTCGGCCGGCTGGAAGATCAGCGCGACGCGGCCCGCGAAATTCCGGGTTTCGGCCAGATAGCGCGCGGCGCCCAGCAGCATGGTCGTGTGCCCATCATGGCCGCAGGCGTGCATCCGCCCCGGCACGGAAGACGCGTAGTCGAGGCCGGTCGCCTCGTCCATCGGCAGGGCGTCCATGTCGGCGCGCAAGCCGATGGTGGGGCCGGGCCCCTGCCCCTCGATGATGCCGACGATGCCCGACTGGCCGATGCCGTCGTGGATCTCGTCCACGCCGAAGTCGCGCAGGCGTTCGGCCACGAAGGCCGCAGTGCCGTAGCAGTCGAAGCCCAGTTCGGGGTGCTGGTGCAGGTGGCGCCGCCACCGGGTCATGTCGTCGGAAAATTCGGCGATGCGGTTCAGGACGGGCATGTGGACTTGACCCCTGCGCTGTGGCAATGGCCCATCAGGACAGAAGCGAAGGGAAATCGCAATGACCGAACCGACCCGCCGCGACGCTGGGGCCGAGATCGCCCGCCTCATCGACATCATGGCGCAGTTGCGCGACCCCCGAACCGGCTGCCCCTGGGACATCGAGCAGGATTTCGCCTCGATCGCGCCCTATACGATCGAGGAAGCGCACGAGGTCGCCGACGCCATCGACCGGCAGGCCTGGGGGGAACTGCCGGGCGAACTGGGCGACCTGCTGTTGCAGGTGGTGTTCCACGCCCAGATGGCCCGAGAGGCGGGGATGTTCGATTTCGCCGATTGCGCGGCGGCGATTTCCGACAAGCTGATCTTCCGCCACCCGCATGTCTTCGGCGACGAATCCCGCGACAAGTCCGCCGAACAGCAGGTCAGGGACTGGGAGGCGATCAAGGCCGTCGAACGCGCGGGCAAGGCCGAACGCGGCACGCTGGACGGCGCGGCCCTGGGCCTGCCCGCCCTGACCCGCGCGATCAAGTTGCAGAACCGCGCCGCCCGCGTGGGCTTCGACTGGCCCGGCCCCGCCGACGTGCTGGAGAAGATCGTCGAGGAAACCGCCGAACTGGTCGAGGCGCGCGACACGCTTGGCCCTGACGCGCTGGAGGAGGAATTCGGCGACCTGCTGTTCGTGATGGCGAACCTGGCGCGGCATCTTAACGTCGATCCCGAACAGGCGCTGCGCCGGGCCAATGCGAAGTTCACCCGCCGTTTCGGCGCCGTAGAGGCGTCGCTTGCCGCCGAAGGGCGCCGCCCCGAGGACAGCGACCTGGCCGAGATGGATCGTCTGTGGGATCAGGCCAAGGCTGCGGAACGGGCGGCCGAGTAAGGGGGCTTTGCCCCCGTCCCTGCGGGACTCCCCCAGGGTATTTGGCAAAGAAGAAGCGGTCAGGCCGCCAGTTGCGTGACCTGGCGCAGGGCGGCGTCGTAGACCTCGATTCCGCCTTTCGACGCGCCTTCGGACAGGGTGCGCTTCCAGCCGCGCGCGCCGGGCAGCCCGTGGAACAAACCCAGCATATGCCGCGTGATCTGGTGCAGCCGCCCGCCCGCAGCCAGATGGCGCGCGATATAGGGGCGCATGGCGTGGGCGACCTGGTCTGGCGTGCCGAAGGGGGGCGCGTCGCCCCAGAGGGAATCGGCCCGGCCCAGGATGTCCCAAGGCTGGTGATAGGCCGCGCGCCCCACCATCACGCCGTCCATGGCTTGCAGGTGATCGCGCACCTGATCGAGGCTACCGACGCCGCCGTTGACCGACAGGTGCAGGTCGGGGAATTCCTGCTTCATCCGGTGGACCAAAGGATAATCCAGAGGCGGAATGTCCCGGTTTTCCTTGGGGCTGAGACCTTGCAGCCAGGCCTTGCGGGCATGGATGGCGATGCGGCGGATCCCGGCGGCGCGCATTCGGGCCAGGAAAGCGGGCAGCACATCCTCGGGGATCTGGTCATCGACGCCGATGCGGCACTTGACCGTGACCTCGACCGGGCTGACCTCGATCATCCGGGCCACGCAATCCGCGACCAGATCGGGCGTCTTCATCAGCACCGCGCCGAAGCAGCCCGATTGCACCCGATCGCTGGGGCAGCCGACGTTCAGGTTGATCTCGTCATAGCCCCAATCGCCTGCGATCCGCGTGGCCTGCGCCAGGTCCGCCGGATCCGAACCGCCGATCTGCAAGGCCAAGGGATGTTCGGCGGCGTCGAAATCCAGCAGCCTGGGCCGGTCGCCATGGATGATCGCCGGGGCCGTCACCATTTCCGTATACAGCAGCGCGCGGCGCGACATCAGGCGGTGAAAGACCCGGCAATGCCGGTCGGTCCAGTCCATCATCGGCGCGACGGACAGCAATGCGGCGTCTGTGACAGAGGTTTTCATGATCCGCCGAAGACGCGCACAAGGGAAGGATGGTGGGTGATAACGGATTTGAACCGCTGACATCTTCGATGTGAACGAAGCGCTCTACCGCTGAGCTAATCACCCGTGGGCGCAGCATCTAGCAGGGGCCGACGGTGATCGCAAGGGCGAATCGGTTCGATTTCAGTCCGCCGATGGCTGGGCGGATTGGCGGATGGTGGACGGGCGGCGGCGCAGGCGCAGGGTGATGATCTCTCCTCCACGCTGGTCGCGTTCCAGGTTGACGCGGGCGCGGCCCAGGGGCGGGACGGCCAGCGTCTCGCCCGCCGACAGGGCCTTGCCGAGTTGGGCCAGCGTAGCCTCGATGATGGGACGGGCATCGGCCTTTTTCGCGCCGCTGGCGGCGACGACACGGTCCACGAAATCCTTTTTCTGAAGGACATGCGCGGGCTGGGGATTTCGGGTCGGCGTCGACGGCTCGTCGTCCCGGGAAGAAACACGCTTAATCATCACATTCCACCAAAAAAAGACAAGATACGGCTTCAGCGTGAGACTTGTTTGACCCAAGGTCAACATTATTCTTAACCAAGATCAACTCTTGACCGAAGAAGCCTGCGCGTCAATTCCGATGCGCAGGCCGTTTTTCAGGGGTCAGTCCCTGTGTTTGCGGGCACCTTTCTTGGGTGCGGCGAACTTGCCGCGATCCTTGCCCGCGGGCTTCGGCGAACCATTCTGGAAGGCACCCGCCCTGCCGGTCGTGGCGCCCTTGGTGGCGGGCTTGGCCTTGGCGCGGTCCTCGGCTGTCCAGCGGGGTTTCTTGGCCCGGACAGGGGCGTCTGCCTCGGTCTCTTTCTCTTTGGCGCGGGCGGGCCGTTTCCAGTCGCCCTCCGCCTTCCGAGGCGCGCGGGGTTCCGCCGGGCGGGGCGCGCGGTCCAGGTCGGGTTCGCCATCCAGGCGGCGCATGGTCAGGCCCGGCTCAAGTTCCAGCGTCTTGCCGAAACGGCCCGCCTGCGCCACGGCGATCTGCACGAAGCTTTCATCCTGGCGCACGCGGATGGCGCCGATGGCGTCACGGGTGATGCCGCCGCCGTCGCAAATCTTGGGCAGCAGCCAGCGCGCCTCGGCCCGGCCGGTATGGCCGACGGAAAGCTCGAACCAGACCGCCTCGCCGAAGGGCGGACGTTCGCGGGGGGCGGCAGGCGCGCGGTCCTGCAGGACCGTCAGTTCCTCGGGCGCGGGGCGGCCCTCGCGCCACAGGCTGATGAAGGCCTGGGCCAGACGTTCGGGTCCGAAGCGGTCCAGCAGCATCCGCGCCATCGCGCCGTCGTCGTCATCGCCCTCCTTCAGGGCGGGATGATCCAGCATCCGCGTGTCGTCCTGCGCCCGAACTTCGTCGGCCGAGGGCGCCGGACCCCATTCGGCCTCGACCCGCGCGCGCTTCAGCAGCATCTGCGCCTTGCGCACCTCGGACGGCATGACGATCAGGGCCGAGACACCCTTGGCCCCCGCCCGCCCGGTGCGGCCCGAGCGATGCAGCAGCGTTTCGGAATTGGTCGGCAGATCGGCGTGGATCACCAGTTCCAGCCCCGGCAGGTCGATGCCCCGCGCCGCCACGTCGGTCGCGACACAGACCTGCGCCCGGCCGTCGCGCAGGGCTTGCAGGGCGTGGGTGCGTTCCTGCTGGCTGAGTTCGCCCGACAGCGCCACGGCCTTGAAGCCGCGATTGGCCATCCGGGCCAGCAGGTGGTTCACATTGGCCCGCGTCTTGCAGAAGATGATCGCGGTCCGCGCCTCGTGCAGGCGCAGAAGGTTGAAGATCGCGGGTTCGCGGTCGCGGGCGGCGACGTTGAAGGCGCGGTATTCGATGTCGACATGCTGGCGCGATTCGCCCTGGGCCATGATCCGAAGCGCGTCGTTCTGGAAGGTCCGGGCCATCTGTTCGATGGCCGGCGGCACGGTGGCCGAGAACATCAGCGTGCGGCGCTGTTCGGGCGCGGATTGCAGAATGAATTCCAGATCCTCGCGGAAGCCCAGGTCCAGCATCTCGTCCGCCTCGTCCAGGACGGCGACGCGCAGGCCGGTCAGATCCAGCGATCCGCGTTCGATATGGTCGCGCAACCGGCCCGGTGTGCCGACGACGATATGGGCGCCCCGGTCCAGGGCGCGGCGTTCCGTGCGGTAATCCATGCCACCCACGCAGGTGGCGATGCGCGCGCCCGCCTGTTCGTAGAGCCAGCCCAGTTCGGCGGCGACCTGCAGCGCCAGTTCTCGGGTGGGCGCGATCGCCAGGCCCAGGGGCACGCCCGCGTCGGGCAGCGCGTCGCCGTCCAGCAGTTGCGGCGCGATGGCCAAGCCGAAGGCCACCGTCTTGCCGGATCCGGTTTGCGCCGAAACCAGCATGTCGCGGCCCGCCGCGTCGCTTTCCAGAACCGCCTGCTGAACCGAGGTCAGGCTGGCATAGCCCTTGGCCGCCAAGGCCGCAGCCAGCGGCGCGGCTATCGTATCGTTTGTCATGTCATCGCCAGAATGGGGGTGCCGAACACCCGAGTGAGGGCACCGCGATCCTTGCGACAGACATCTCCCGTGGTCCGTCGCGCCGGAAATCCGAGGCCGAAAGGGCGCTTCTAGACAGACCGGCGGCAGAAGTCAAAGGAAATGGGCCGTCAGCCCATGCCAAGCGCCTGCTTGTACATTTCCAGGATCGCCTCTTCTTCGGCGATATCGTCGCGGTCGCGCTTGCGCAGGGCCACGATCTTCTTCATCACCTTGGTGTCATAGCCGCGTGCCTTGGCTTCGGCCATCACCTCTTTCTGGCGTTCGGCGATGTCCTTCTTCTCGGCTTCCAGTTGCTCGAACTGCTCGATGAACTGGCGCAGCTCGTCGGCTGCCACGCTGTAGGCCTGATCGTCCATCATCGTTTCCTTCCGTTTGGTCCTGCCCGTTCCTTGGCGGCACCTGTTAGGCGGTCTTGCCGCGCGGCGCAATCGCCGCTAGGGCGCGGGGCGGAAACATGGCGGGGATGATCCGATGACGGTCTTCGACGGGTTGATCTGGGGCGGCGCGGCGCTGACGCTGGCGGGAGTCGCGGCGCTGATCTGGTGCATCCTGACGGTGGCGCGGGCGCGCAGGGCGGGGCTGGACGACGCCGCGCTGCGCGACCGGATGCGGCCGGTCCTGGCGGTCAACATGGGTGCCCTGGCGGCGTCGATGATCGGGCTGCTGCTGGTCATCACCGGGATCGTGCTGGGCTGATGCGCGCCCTGGTCCAACGCGTCACCGAGGCTTCGGTCCAGGTGGACGGCGCCGTCATCGGCCGAACGGGGCCGGGGCTTCTGGTGCTGGTCTGCGCGATGGCGGGCGATGCCGAGGACGCCGCCGACAAGCTGGCGCTGCGCGTGGCCAAGCTGCGCATCTTCCGCGACGATGCGGGCCGGATGAACCGATCGCTGCTGGACATGGGCGGCGGCGCCCTGGTCGTCAGCCAGTTCACGCTGGCCGCCGACACGCGCACCGGCAACCGCCCCGGCTTTTCCGCCGCCGCCGCGCCCGATGACGGGCAGAGGCTTTACGAACGCTTTGCCGCCAGCCTTGCGGCGCAAGGGATCGCGGTCGAGACCGGCAGCTTCGGCGCCGACATGGCCGTGCGGCTGGTCAATGACGGGCCGGTGACGATCTGGCTGGATACGGCGGACCGCGCTACAGGATAAAGTCGGTCGCGCCCAGGCGGATCGCATCGTCGATCCAGATCTCGAAATCGGCGGTCCTGTTGCCGTTCACGTCGCCGCGCAGCAGAATGCCGTCCGCCGTCTTGACATACCACAGCGAATGGGCGGCCGCCGCAGTGCCCGCGAAGGCAAAGGCCTGGTTTCCGGCGCGCGACAGGTTGGCGTCGATCAGCGACAGGTCGATGTCGTCCTGGCCCGTCCGGAATTGCAGGATGCTGTCGCGCTGCGATCCGACGGCGGTGTCGGTTCTGGCGCGGAAGACGAACACGTCGCGCACCGCATCGGCCCCGCCATACATCTTGTCGCGGCCCGCCCCACCTTCCAGCATGTCGCCGCCCGTGCCGCCTTCCAGCAGGTCGTTGCCCGCGGCCCCGAACAGCCTGTCGTTTCCGTCGCCGCCTTGCAGGCGGTCGCTGCCGGACCCGCCGCTGAGCGCGTCGTGGCCGGCGCCGCCGATCAGGGTGTCGTTGCCGGCGTGGCCCCAGATCCGGTCATTGCCCGCCCAGCCTTCGAAACGGTCGTTGAACGCGCTGAGATTGACGGTGTCGTCTCCCGCCATCATCTTCGCAAGCACAGCCCGGTCGTCCGCATTCCCATAGGTCAGCGCGGCCTTGTAGATGCTGGCCGCCGAGACGGAAAAATTCTGGGCCGACCAGATTTCGGGACCGTAATATCCCTCCTCCACCAAGGCGGTGACGGTTCCCCCGACCACATCGCCCCAAGCGTTGAAGCGCATGCCGTTGCCCAGAAAGGTGATGATCGTGTCGGCGTAACCGTCCCACCCGTTGATCAGGTAAGCATCCTGATAGACCTTCCCGCCATATTGGAAGCCGATGTTGTCGTAGAACGCGTCTTCATAGAAATTGCGGGAATAGAAGTTCAGGTCGATGGCAAGGCTGTCGACCTTATAGTGGGCTGTGACGGTCGTCATGGCGATTTCCTGGCAAAGCGGTAACGAGTGCAAAAACAACAAGGCTGTCCCAGTTTGACACCGTTCCCCGGACTGCGCGACAGGAATCGTTAATCATCGTTAACGCGTCATGGGCGGTCCCGAGAGACGATCCTGCTTGACTTGCGCGTCCCCAGGCCCCATCTGGGCCATGCCGATGCCTGCTGCCGCGTGAGCAGCCGCGATTTTCGCCCCAAGGCCCGGCACCATTCCAGTTTCCCATTCACGCGGGGAGGCTTGCGGGCACCCTATCGCGCCCGCATCCCTGCTGATCGCCGCGCATCGGACGCGGCCATGGCCTTGCGTCCGATACGGGGGACGCGGGGAACGAGAGTTTGATGGACAACAACAATACCCGCCGCCCTGCCCGCGGCCAAAAGCCCCGCCCCCGCAACCTGCCCAACTTCGACGCGAACGAAGGCCGCCGGGCGCCCGCGCGCGATCCGCTGCCGACCGGCCCCTTTGCCGACATGGGCATCGATCACCGCATCAACGCCAATATCGCGGCCATCGGCCTGACCAAGCCGACGCCGATCCAGGACCAGGCGATCCCCTCGGTCGTCGAGGGGCGCGACGTGCTGGGCCTGGCGCAGACCGGCACCGGCAAGACGGCGGCCTTCGGCCTGCCGATGCTGACCCGGCTGATCAAATACGGCAAGAAGCCCGATCCCCGCACCTGCCGGGCGCTGATCCTGGCCCCGACGCGCGAACTGGCCACCCAGATCGCCGCCAATATCGACGCCTATGCCGAGGGCACGCCGATCCGGTCGTTCCGGGTCGTGGGCGGCGCCTCGATCAACGTGCAGACCGAGCGGCTGTCGCGCGGCGTCGACGTGCTGATCGCCACGCCGGGACGCCTGATGGACCTGATCGAGCGGCGCGCGATCAGCCTGGAAGCCACCACCTATCTGGTGCTGGACGAGGCCGACCAGATGCTGGACATCGGCTTCATCCACACGCTGCGCAAGATCGCGCGGATGCTGCCGCGCGACCGCCAGACGCTGTTGTTCTCGGCCACGATGCCGAAGCTGATGGAGGAACTGGCCGACACCTATCTGACCGATCCGGTCCGGGTGGCGGTGAACCCTCCGGGTCAGGCCGCCAAGAAGATCGAGCAGGGCGTGCATTTCGTCACTCAGGGCGACAAGGCGACGCTGCTGGCGGAATACCTGGCCAAGCATCCGGGCGAACTGGCGATGGTCTTCGGCCGCACCAAGCACGGGTCCGAAAAGCTGGCCAAGCTGCTGGAGAAATGGGGCTTCGCCGTCGCCGCGATCCACGGCAACAAGTCGCAGGGCCAGCGCGAGCGCGCCCTGGACGCCTTCCGCAAGAGCCAGACGCAGGTGCTGGTGGCGACCGACGTGGCGGCGCGGGGGCTGGACATCCCCGAGGTGGCGCATGTCTATAACTACGACCTGCCGAACGTGCCGGAAAACTATGTCCACCGGATCGGACGGACCGCGCGCGCGGGCCGCGACGGCCGCGCCGTGGCCTTCTGCGCGCCTGCCGAGGTCGGCGAACTGCGCGCCATCGAAAAGGCCATGAAGGCGCCGATCCCGGTGATCGGCGGCGAGGCGCCGGTCGGGCCGATCCCCTCGGCCCGTCCCCAGGGCGGCGGGCGCGGCAAGCCGATGGGGGCAGGCGCGAACAAGCGTCCGGCGCGGCGTCCGTCGCGGCAGCCGAAAAGCCGGCAGGCGTAACGCAAAGGGGCGGCCTTGCCCCTTGGGTATTTGGACAAAGAAGAAGCCGCAGGGATCGCCCCTGCGGCTTTTCCTATGCCAGGCGCAGGCGGGGCAGCGACAGGGCGGCGGCGCGCCAGGCCAGCGCGGCGCACAGCGCGATGGCCGCGACCATGCTGGCGGCGCTGTTGTCCATGAAGGGGCCCGTCAGCGCGATCATCACGCCTCCGGTCAGCATCTGGAACGTGCCGCCCAGGGACGAGGCGAGGCCGGCGATGTCGGGATGGGGGTCCAGAGACATCACCATCGCCGTGGGCATCACCAGGCCCAGACAGGCATTGCCGAGGAACAGCCCCGCCATCACCACCGGCAGCGCGTCGAGGCCCAGCCAGACGATCAGCGCCAGCGCGATCATCGCCGCCGCGAAGCCGGTGATGGCAAGCGAGATCACCCGCTCCATCCCGTATCGCTGCGCCATCGGCCCCGCGAATTGCGAGGCGCTGAAAAAGCCGATCGCATTGGCCGCGAAGGCCAGCGAGAAGCCCATCGGCGACAGTCCGTATTGCCGGGTATAGACGAAGCTGGCGGACGAGATGAACACGAAGAAGCTGGCCATCCCGAAGCCGCCGATCATGGTCAGCCCCATGAAGCGCCGGTCTGTCAGCAGCCGCCGCGCCCCCGACAGCATCGGCGCCAGGCTGACCGGGCGGCGATGTTCGGGGGCCAGCGTTTCGGGCAGGACGAACAGGATCAGGGCCAGGCTGACCAGGGCGGCGACGGCCAGGACGGCGAAGATCTCCCGCCATCCGCCCCAGGCCATGACCAGCGATCCGGTCAGAGGCGCCAGCATGGGCGAGACGGCGATGACGATCATGATCGTGGACATGACGCGGGCGGCCTGGGGGCCGGTCGCCACGTCGCGGATCACCGCGCGGGGCACCGCCATCAGCGTGGCCGCCCCCAGCCCCTGGACGGCGCGCGCCGCGATCAGCCAGCCGATGGTCGGCGCCAGCGCCGCGCCCACCGTGGCGGCGGTGAAGATCGCCACGCCGACCACCAGCGGCGTCTTGCGCCCTAGGGCGTCGGCCATCGGGCCATAGATCATCTGCGCGATGCCGAAGACGATGAAATACGAGGTCAGCGTCAGCGCCGCCCCGGCCTCGGTCGTGCCCAGGTCGGCGGCCACCTGCGGCAGGGCGGGCAGATACATGTCGATCGCGAAGGGACCGACGGCGGAAAGCACGCCCAGCACAAGGGCCATGCGGAACAGGGGATCGCGCATCGAGAAACCTGATTGTCCAAAGAAGAAGGCAGCGCGGAATCGCGCTGTGGGATTCGCCCGCCGCCTGCGGGTTTTTGCCAGCTTGCGCAGGGCGGCGCAACCCTTGCCGCCACCCTGTCCCGGCGTTATGGGGCGCGGATGGCCAAGCTGTATTTCCATTACTCGACTATGAACGCGGGCAAAAGCACGCTGCTGTTGCAGGCGTCCTACAACTATCGCGAACGGGGGATGGGGACGCTGCTGCTGACGGCCGCGCTGGACAGCCGGGCGGGTCATGGCGTCATCGCCAGCCGCATCGGCATCAGCGACGCGGCGCTGACCTTCGATCCCGCCACCGACATGGCCGCGCTGATCCGGGATCGCAGCGCGGATTGCGCCTGCGTCTTCGTGGACGAGGCGCAGTTCCTGACCCCGGCCCAGGTCTGGCAACTGGCCCGCGTGGCCGACGACCTGCATATCCCCGTCATGTGCTATGGCCTGCGCGTCGATTTCCGGGGCGAGCTGTTTCCCGGCTCTGCCGCGCTGCTGGCCCTGGCCGACGACCTGCGCGAGGTGCGCACCATCTGCCATTGCGGCAAGAAGGCCACCATGGTCATCCGCCGCGACGATCGGGGCCGCGCGATCACCGAAGGCGCGCAGGTGCAGGTGGGCGGCAACGAAACCTATGTCTCGCTGTGCCGCCGCCACTGGCGCGAGGCGACCGGGAACTGAGCATCAAATCTCGCGGAATGCGTGTGGCCCGCGTTGCGACGGGCGGGGGCTTGCTGTAACCATCAGCCCCAAACAGGCAAAGGATTTTCCATGCGTGCTTTCCTGCTGCGGCTGATCGCCCTTCTTTCGCTGGCCGCGCCCGTGCAGGCGTTCGAGACCACCGCGACCTCGGCCTGGGTCTATGACGTGAATACCAGCACGGTGCTGATGGCCAAGAATGCCGACGTGCCTATCCCGCCCGCCTCGATGTCCAAGCTGATGACCCTGTACATGGTGTTCGAGGCGCTGGAAAACGGCCGTCTGAAGCTGACCGATACCCTGCCCGTCTCGACCAAGGCCTGGCAGATGGGCGGGTCGAAGATGTTCGTGGAACCGCGCGACACGCCGACCGTGGAACAGCTGATCAAGGGCGTGATCGTGCTGTCGGGCAACGACGCCTGCGTGGTCCTGGCCGAAGGCCTGGCGGGAACCGAGGAAGCCTTCGCCCGCCAGATGACCGAACGCGGCAAGACCCTGGGCCTGAAGCATTCGGTCTTCAAGAACTCGACCGGCTGGCCCGCCGAGGGCCATGTCATGTCGGCCGAGGATCTGGGGATTCTGGCGATGCACCTGATCCACGATTTCCCGCAATATTACGACGACTTCTCGATCACCGAATTCCGCTACATGGACCGGGTGCCCTCCAACCGCTTCAACCGCAACCCGCTGCTGCGGCTGGACATCGGCGCCGACGGGCTCAAGACGGGGCACACGCAAGAGGCCGGTTACGGCCTGGTCGGATCGGCCGTGCAGGACGGGCGCCGGGTGATCTTCGTGATCAGCGGACTGGCCAGCGACACCGCGCGGGCCGAGGAATCCGAGCGTATCGTCAACTGGGCCTTCCGCCAGTTCAGCATGGAAACCCTGGTTCCCGCCGGAGAGACCGTGGTCGAGGCGCCGGTCTGGCTGGGCACCCGGTCGCGCGTGGGGCTGACCACCAAGGACGGCGTGAACGTGCTGCTGCCCGCCGGGTCCAGGGATCAGGTCAAGGTCGAGGCGGTCTTCGAATCGCCGATCCCCGCCCCCATCGCCAAGGGCGATCAGATCGGCCGCCTTGTCGTGTCGGTTCCGGGCACCCAGGACGCCATCACCCCCTTGCTGGCGTCCGAGGACGTGCCCGAGGCGGGTTTCGCGGGCCGCATGAAGGGCGCCGTGATGCGCCTGGGCCACAAGGCGGTCGAAGCCGCGGGCCTTTGATGTTCATCAGCTTCGAGGGGATCGACGGCTGCGGCAAGTCCACCCAGGCCCGGCTGCT
Source organism: Paracoccus sp. 22332 (assembly GCF_052045125.1). Taxonomy (NCBI): domain Bacteria; kingdom Pseudomonadati; phylum Pseudomonadota; class Alphaproteobacteria; order Rhodobacterales; family Paracoccaceae; genus Paracoccus; species Paracoccus sp. 22332. Next base: position 99,795 of record NZ_JBQEOI010000009.1, on the reverse strand, counting down.
GGCCGATGCGCTGCGGGCCGAAGGGCGCGCGGTGGTCCTGACCCGCGAACCCGGCGGCAGCCCCGGCGCCGAGGAAATCCGCCGCCTGCTGGTGGAAGGCACGGGCGAACGCTGGTCGGCCGAGACCGAATGCCTGCTGTTCACCGCCGCCCGCCGCGACCACCTGGAACGCACCATCCGCCCGGCCCTGGCGGCGGGGCAGACCGTCGTTACCGACCGTTTCGCCGATTCCACCCGCGTTTATCAGGGCGCGGCGCGTGGCGACCTGCGCGCGCTTGTGGACCGGATGCATGACCTGGCCATCGGCGTCGAACCCGACCTGACCTTCGTCATCGACCTCGACCCGGCAACCGCGCTTGGCCGGGGGACCGCGCGCGGCGGGGCCGAGGATCGCTTCGAAAGCCTGGGGCTGGATTTCCAGCGGCGGCTGGCCCAGGGGTTCCGCGCCCTGGCGCAGGAATTCCCGGCCCGCGTCCGGCTGATCGACGGCAGCGGCGGCCCGGATGACGTCGCCGCCCGCATCCGGGCCGCGCTGTGAAAACCGATCCCGACGACATTCCCGAACCCGACCGCGTTCCCGGGGCGCCGCATCCGCGCCACACGGATCGCGTGATCGGCCAGGATGCCGCCATCGCCGAATTCATGGAGGCCGCACAAGGCGGGCGGCTGCACCATGCCTGGCTGCTGACCGGCCCGCGCGGCGTGGGCAAGGCCACGCTGGCCTGGGCCATCGCCCGCTGGATGCTGTCGGGCGCGACCGGCCTCTTCGGCGCGGCGGACAGCCCCGAGGCGCGGCGCATGGCCGCGCTGTCGGAACCCCGCCTGCATCTGGTGCGCCGCCCCTGGGACGACAAGGCGGGGCGGCTGTCCGCGCAGATCACCGTCGATGAAATCCGGCGGCTCTTGTCCTTCTTCCATCTCTCCGCGGCCGAGGGCGGGCGCCGCGTCGCCATCATCGACGCCGCCGACGACATGAACCCCGCCGCCGCCAATGCCCTGCTGAAGGTGTTGGAGGAACCGCCCGCCGACGCGCTGATCCTGATGATCGCCCACCAGCCTGCGGGTCTTCTGCCGACCATCAGGTCGCGCTGCCGCACGCTGCGCCTGTCGCCGTTGAATCCCGCGCAAATGGGCAGCGTCCTGTCCCATCTGGGCATCGACGAGGATGCCGAGGCGCTTGCCGCCCTGTCCGACGGCTCCGTGGGCGAGGCGCTGCGGCTGGCGGGGCAAGGCGGCCTCGACCGCTATCAGCAGCTTGTGGACCTGATCGGCACCCTGCCCCGGCTGGACCGACCCCGCGCGGCAGCCTTCGCGGATGGCGCGGCGGGACGCGCGGGGGCCGATGGCGATCCCTTCGATCTGACAATGACGGTCCTGGACCGCTTCCTGACCCGCACCGCGCGGGCCGGGCTGATGGGTCCGCCCCTGCCCCAGGCCGCGCGGGGCGAGGGCGCGCTGCTGGCCCGCATCTCGCCCGACGACCAGGCCGCGCGGGCCTGGGCCGAGGCGCAGGCGCGGCTGTCGGCGCGGGCGCGGACCGGGCGGGCGGTCAACCTTGACCCTGCCGCCCTGGTGATGGATATGCTGATCGAACTGGCGCATCTGCCGCCCGCGCGATCCGCCCCGCCAGCCAAAGGTTGATCCATGTCCCAAGCCGGGCTTCCCCCGATCGTCGACAGCCATTGCCATCTGGATTTCCCCGATTTCGACGGCGAACACGACGCCCTGATCGACCGCGCCCGCACGGCGGGCGTCACCCGCATGGTGACGATCTGCACTCGCCTGCGCCAGGAACCCCAGGTCCGCGCCCTGGCCGAACGGTTCGACGGGGTGTTCTACGCCGCCGGAACCCACCCGATGAGCGTGGCCGAGGAGCCGATGGCGACGCTGGACCAGCTTGTCACCCTGGCCGAACACCCGAAATTCGTGGGCATCGGCGAAACCGGCCTCGATTACCACTACACTGCCGAAAGCGCGGTCCAGCAGGCCCAAAGCCTGGCCGTCCATATCGAGGCCGCGCGCCGCACCCGCCTGCCGCTGATCATCCATTCCCGCGACGCCGATGCGGACATGGCCCGTATCCTGACCGACGAACACCGCGCGGGCGCGTTTACCTGCGTGATGCACTGCTTCACCTCCGGCGCGGCGCTGGCGCGGACGGCGCTGGATCTGGGCTTCTACCTGTCGATCTCGGGCATCGCGGCCTTCCCGCGTTCGGCGGACCTGCGGGCGATCTTCGCCGCCGCGCCGCGCGACCGCATCCTGGTCGAGACCGACAGCCCCTATCTCGCCCCGCCCCCGCATCGCGGCAGGCGCAACGAACCGGCCTATGTGGCGAAAACCGCCGCCATCCTGGCCGATGCGCTTGGCATGGACTATGCCGCCCTGGCCGCGCAGACCACGGCCAATTTCGACCGGCTGTTCTGGAAGGCGGCGGCATGATCCGCGCCACGATCCTGGGTTGCGGATCGTCGGGCGGGGTGCCGCGCCTGGGCAACCGCTGGGGGGATTGCGACCCGTCCGAACCCAGGAACCGCCGCCGCCGCTGTTCGCTGCTGGTCGAACGCCCCGGACCCCAGGGCACCACCCAGGTGCTGATCGACACCGGCCCGGACCTGGTGCCGCAGCTGCTGGATGCCAATGTCGCGACGCTGGACGCGGTGGTCTATACCCACGCCCATGCCGACCATATCCACGGCATCGACGATCTGCGGCAGGTCGCCTATAACGCCGGGCGGCGCGTCCAGGCCTGGGCCGACATGCCCACCTCCGAGGCTCTGCTGGAACGCTTCGGCTATATCTTCGAAACCCCGCCCGGCAGCTATTACCCGCCGATCTGCGACCTGCACCTGATCGACGGCCGCATCGCCGTCGACGGTCCCGGCGGCCCGGTCACGCTGATCCCCTTCCGCGTCCAGCACGGAGAGATCACCGCCTTGGGCCTGCGCATCGGCGGCCTGGTCTATCTGCCCGACGTGTCCGACATCCCCCACGCCGCCTGGCCGCTGATCGAGGGGGCCGAGGTCTTCGTCTGCGACGCCCTGCGCCCGCAGCCCCATCCCAGCCACGCCCACCTTGCCCTGGCCCTGGACTGGATCGCCCGGTCCGGCGCGCCGCGCGCGGTGCTGACCAACATGCATATCGACATGGACTATGCCACGGTGGCGGCCACGACGCCCGGCCATGTCGCCCCCGCCTTCGACGGCATGGCGATCGAGGCCAGCGCTGACAGCCCCGACCACCCCGCCGCGCTATGAGCGCGCTGTTCAACATCATCGTCCCGGTCTTCCTGATCGTCGGCTTCGGCTATCTGGTGGCCTGGCGCGGCATCTTCCGCGAAGGCGCCGTGGACGGGCTGATGGTCTTTGCCCAGAACTTCGCCGCGCCCACGCTGCTGTTCGCGTCCATGTCGCGGCTGGACCTGGGGACGGAATTCCGGCCCGCCCTGCTGCTGCCCTTCTATATCGGCGCATTCTCCAGCTTCTTCATCGGCTGGGCGGGCACGCGCGTCCTGTTCCGCCGCCCGCCGATGGACTGCGTGGCGATCGGCTTCACCTGCCTGTTCTCCAACAGCCTGCTGCTGGGAATCCCGATCATGGAACGCGCCTATGGCCCAGACTCGCTGTCGGGCAATTGGGCGATCATCGCGATCCACTCGCCGCTGCTCTATACCTTCGGCATCACCTTCATGGAGTTCACGCGCGCCCATGGCAGCGGGTTGTCGGTGGGTGGGGTCGCCCTGCGGGCCATGACGGGCGTGCTGCGGACACCCTTGGTGATCGGCATCCTGACCGGCATGACCATGAACGTGCTGCAACAGGCGGGCCTGGTCATGCCCGAGGGATTCTGGGCCGCCGTGGACATGATCGCCGGCGCCGCCCTGCCCGCCGCGCTGTTCGGGCTGGGCGGGATCCTCTATCGCTATCGCCCCGAAGGCGACACGGGCGCCATCGCGATGTGCTGCGCCTGTTCGCTGCTGATCCATCCGGGCATCGCCTATGGCCTAGGCCGGATCACCGGGCTGGACGACGCGGGCCTGCGGTCGGCGGTGATGACGGCGGCCATGGCGCCGGGCGTGAACGCCTATCTGTTCGCGAACCTCTACGGCGCCGCCAAACGGGTCGCCGCCACCACGGTCCTTGTCGGCACGGCCGTCTCGGTCCTGTCGATCTGGATGTGGCTGGCGATCCTGCCCTGATCCTTTGCCTTGTCCCAAGTATCCTCGGGGGGTCCGGGGGCGAAGCGCCCCCGGCCTTATCGCGGGGTCACGCCCCGAATCCGTTCCGACCTGCGCCGCAACAACTCGACCGTGGTCAGCAGCGCGATGGAAAAGATCACCAGCAGTGTCGCCACCGCCAGGATCGCGGGCGAGATCTGTTCCCGGATGCCGTTCCACATCTGCCGGGGGATGGTCTGCTGGTCCGGCCCGGCGATGAACAGCACCGCCACCACCTCATCGAACGAGGTGACAAAGGCGAACAGCGCGCCCGAGATCACGCCCGGCAGGATCAGCGGCATGGTGACGCGGAAAAACGTCGTGCGCGGATTGGCCCCCAGGGACGCCGCCGCCCGGTTCAGCGACTGGTCGAACCCCACCAGCGTCGCCGTGACGGTGATGATCACGAAGGGAATCCCCAAGGTCGCATGGGCCAGGATCACCCCCAGATAAGTGCCCGCCAGCCGCCCGCAATTCGTGGGCAGGCCGACGATGCCCAGCAATTCGCAGGGGTTCGAATAGAAGAAGAACATCCCCGTCGCCGTGATGATCAGCGGCACGATCATGGGAGAGATCAGGATCGCCATGATCGCCCGGCGGAACGGCATCTCGGGGCGCGACAGGCCCAGGGCCGCCAGCGTCCCCAGCACCGTCGCCACGATGGTCGAGGCCACGCCGATGATGATCGAGTTCTTGGCCGCCTGCACCCATTTGGCGTTGGCCCAGGCATCCGACCAGAAGGCCCAGCCGCTGGCGTCCGGGTTCTGCATACCGAAGGTCAGCAGGCTGCGATACCATCTCATGCTGTATCCGTCGGGATCGAAGGACCGCATCTTGTCGGTGAAGGTGAAATACGGCTCGGCGTTGAAGGACAGCGGGATGATCACCACGATGGGCGCGATCAGGAAGAAGAAGATCAGCCCGCAGATCACCAGATAGGCGTAATGCCAGACGCGCTCCAGCGGGGTTGCATAGGTCGGAACAGCCATGGATCACCCCAGCTTCAGATTGTCGATGCCGACCATCCGGTCATACACCCAGTAAAGCAGCAGCACCGCCGCCAGCAGCAACGCGGCCAGCGCCGCCGCCATCGACCAGTTCAGCGTGTCGGTCATGTGCATCGCGATCATGTTGGAAATCAGCTGCCCTGACGATCCGCCGACCAAGGCGGGCGTGATGTAGTATCCCACGGCCAGGATGAAGACCAGCAAGGCCCCCGCCCCCAGCCCCGGCAGCGTCTGCGGAAAATAGACCCGGCGGAAGGCGGTCCAGCTGGTCGCGCCCAGCGACCGCGCCGCCCGGACATAGGACGGGTTGATCGTGCGCATCACCGAATACAGCGGCAGGATCATGAAGGGCAGCAGGATATGAGTCATGGCGATGATCGTGCCGGTCTGGTTATAGATCATCTGCAACCGCTGCCCTCCGCCTATCACGCCCAGCCAGACCAGGATGTCGTTGATCACCCCCTGCTGTTGCAGCAGCACCATCCAGCTTGTGGTCCGCACCAGAAGTGAGGTCCAGAAGGGCAGCAGCACCAGGATCATCAGCAGGTTCGACTTGCGCATCGGCAGCGTCGCCAGCAGATGCGCGATGGGAAAGCCCAGCACGAAGGTGATGCCTGTGATCAGCAGCGACAGCCAGAAGGTGCGCATGAACAGCATCACATAGACCTGCTGGCGCGGCTCGACCTGCTGGATGCTGCCGTCCTCGGCCCGCTTGCGGTCCACGGCGGCCAGATAGAAATTGGCCGTCATCGGAGTCGAGGCCTCGCGCATCGCCGACCACAGCCGGGGGCTGGCCCAATCCTGATTGATCTCGGTCAGCGCGGCCCGATAGGGCGGCTCGATCCCGCGGCGGACCTGCCGCCCGGTCGAGGTGAACAGCGACCGCGTGCCCGGCACGTCATAGTTGATGCGGGTACCCACGACGCCGATGGTCCGCGCCTCGGCGCTGGCGGTCAGGTCGGCGGCCAAGGCGGCCCAGGCGGCCTCGTCGGGTTCGGTGCCGCGCGGGTTTTCCGCGAACCAGGCCGAGATCTGCGGCATGTTGGCCGAGAAGCCGTCATTATAGAAGGACCGTTGCAGCATCTGCCCGATCGGGATCACGAAGGTGATCAGGATGAAGGCCAGCAGCGGCAGCACCAGCAGGAAGGCGCGGCGCCGGGCCAGCGATTGCGACCGCGCCAGGGCGCGGGCCAAGGGCTTGCCATCGGCGGTCCGCAAGGCCCCGTCGGTCAGCCCCGAGGCGGTTGTCGTGATGGCCGCGTGCGGATCGAGTGCGTTCGCCATGAATTCCCCAGACTGTCAGGACCGCCGCCCCCGGACAGGGGCGGCGGCGATCAAGCTTACGAACCGGCCAGCCAGCTGGTGAAGCGGTCGGTCAGTTCGGCATCGTGATCGGCCCAGAATTCCGGGTCGTCCATCACCGCCGTTTCCAGGTGTTCGGGCTGGGTCGGCATATGCGGCGCCATTTCGGTGGTGCCGTCCTTGTAGGTGCCGACCAGCGGGGCCGAGGATTTGCGTGTCGGGCCATAGGCGATGTATTTCGCCTGATCCGCCAGCGGCTGCGTGCCGGTCGCGAACTTGACATATTCGACCGCCTCTTCGGGATGGGGCGCGTCCTTGGGCACGACGAAGGCGTTGATCTCCAGATACTGGCCGTCCCAGATCACGTCGAAGGGCTTGCCCTCGCCGACCATGGCGTCGAAGATGCGGCCGTTATAGACGGTGGTCATCACCACCTCGCCATCGGCCAGAAGCTGCATCGGCTGGGCGCCCGCCTCCCACCAGATCACGTCGCCCTTGATGGTGTCCAGCTTGGCGAAGGCGCGGTCCACCCCTTCGGGCGTGGCCAGCGTGTCATAGATCTGGTCGGCCGGGACGCCATCGGCGATCAGCGCCAGATACAGCGTCCGCTTGGGCGATTTCGGCAGGCCCCGCTTGCCCGGAAACTTGGCGGTGTCGAAGAAATCGGCGACGGTTGACGGGGCCTCGCCCTGGAACTTGGACTTGTCATAGCCGATCACCGTGCCCCAGACGATGTTGCCCACCGCGCAATCGGTCAGGCTGCCGTCGACGAAATCCTCGGCGGCGGGGGTGCCGTCGGCGCCCGCCGGCAGGTCGGCGGGGTCGAATTCCATCAGCGCGCCCTCGTCGCACAGGCGGATCGCGTCGGCCATCGCCAGGTCGAAGACATCGCCTGTGACATTGCCAGCCTCGACCTGGGCCTTCAGCGGCGTGGCCGGGTCGTCGGCGGCGATCATGTTGGCCTTGATGCCGGTCTGCGCGGTGAAGGGCTTGTTATAGGCCTCGACCTGGCTGACCTCGTAGGCGCCGCCCCAGGAAACGACGTTCACCTCTTGCGCGGTCGCGGCGAAGGCCATGCCCGCCAGGGCGGTGGACAGGATCAGGGTGGTTTTCATGGTCTTGCTCCCGTTGGTGGATGGGGTCTTTGCCCCTTCTTGGCGTGGGCGGGCCGCGACGGCCCGCACCGATCCGCGTCAGCCGGCCAGCCAGCTGTTGAACCGTTCGGTCAGTTCCGCGCCGTGGTCGGCCCAGAAACCGGCATCGTTGACCAGGGCCTTTTCGGCGTTCTCCGGCGTCGTCGGCAGATAGGGCCGCATCTCGGTCGTGCCGTCCTTGTAGGTGCCGACCCCGGCCGCTGCGGATTTCCGAGGCGGGCCATAGGCGATGTATTTCGACAGATCGGCCTGGCGCTGCGGGTTCGAGGCATAGGCGATGAACTGCATCGCAAGATCCCTGTCGGGCGCGCCGCGCGGCACGACCCAGTAATCCATGTCCAGATTGGCGCCGCCCCAGACGAAGGCGAAGGGCTTGCCCTCGCCGATGATGGCATCGAAGATCCGGCCGTTATAGGCCAGCGTCATCGACACCTCCTTGTCGGCCAGAAGCTGCGGCGCCTGGGCACCGGCGTCCCACCAGACCACTTGGTTCTTGATCGTGTCCAGCTTGGCGAAGGCGCGGTCCACGCCTTCGGGGGTGGACAGCACCTCATAGACCTGATCGGGGGCCACGCCGTCGCCCAGCAGCGCGAATTCCAGCGCGTATTTCGGCCGCTTGATGATGCCGCGCCGGCCCGGAAACTTTTCCAGATCGAAGAAATCCGCCACGGATGCCGGGGCCGCGTCGGGGAAAGCCGTAGTGTCATAGGCTATCACCGTGGACCAGACCATGATCGCGGTCGCGCATTCGTGCAGCGCCTGCGGCAGATAATCGTCGGCAGGCGCCGATCCGTCGGCCCCCGGTTGCAGGATGGCCGGGTCGATCGGCTCGATCAGCCCCTCGTCGCACAGCGCGATCACGTCGGACTGCTCCACGTCATAGACGGCACTGGTGACGTTTCCAGCCTCGACCTCGGCCTTCAGCTTGGCGGGCGGATCGGCATTGTCCACCATCGTTGCGCCGATGCCGGTCTGCTGGGTGAAGGGCTTGACCAGCGATTCGTTCAGCGCCTCGCCGAAGGCCCCGCCATAGGTGGTGATGTTGATCGACCCGTCCTGGGCAGAGGCGGCCCCGGCCGTCAGCAGCGCCAGAGTCGCGCCAGCGATCAGTCGTCTTGTCATGCTTCCCTCCCCTTGTTGCGGGTGGTGCCACCGCGAAGCGGCACCCTCTGCCCTGGTTCAGCTTGCCAGCCAGCTGTTGAAGCGCTCGTTCAGCTCCGCGTCCCGGTCGACCCAGAATTCCAGGTTCGAGCCGAGCGCGTTGGTCATGTTCGCCTCGGTCGTGGGCAGGTTCGGACCCATCGGCTGGTCGGTACCCTCGATATTGCCGACCAAGGCGGCGGCGGATTTGCGCGGGGGACCATAGCTGATGAATTCGGCCGCGCGGGCCTGCGGCGCGGGCGAGGTCGTCCAGGCCACGAACTTCATCGCGTCCTTGAGGTTCTTGGCGCCCTTCGGCACGACCCAGCCTTCCATCTCGTAGATCTGGCCGTCCCAGATGATCTTGAAAGGCTTGCCCTCGCCCTGGGCGGCGTTGAAGATCCGGCCGTTGAAGGCATAGGCCATCGTCACCTCGCCGTCGGCCAGAAGCTGCGGCGGCTGGGCGCCCGCTTCCCACCAGATCACGTTGTCCTTGATGCTGTCCAGTTTGGCGAAGGCGCGGTCCACGCCTTCGGGGGTGCCAAGGGTGTCATAGACTTCGGCCGCCGGAACGCCATCGGCCATCAGCGCGAGTTCCAGATTGAACTTGGCGCCCTTGCGCATGGTGCGCTTGCCGGGGAACTTCTCAAGGTCGAAGAAATCGGCGGGAGTGGCGGGCTTGGCATCGGGGAACTTGCTGTCGTCATAGGCCAGCACCATCGAATAGACATCGGTCGCGACGAAGCAGTCCGTGACCGCGCCCTCGATGAAATCGTCGGCCGCAGCCGTGCCGTCCTCGGCGGCGACCAGGATCGCGGGGTCGATCTCCTCCAGCAGGCCTTCGTCGCACAGCCGCACGGCGTCGGCATATTCGACGGATGCCACGTCGGTGGTGACGTTGCCTGCCTCGACCATGGCCTTGATGGGGGTGGCGGGGTTGTCGGCATCGGCGATGTTCACCTTGATGCCGGTCTCGGCCTCGAAGGGCTTGGCATAGGCTTCGACGTGGCTGTTGCCATAGGCCCCGCCCCAGGACAGCAGGTTCACATCGGCCAGCACGGGCGAGGCGATCAGGCCAAGCGCGGTGGTCAGGGCAAGCGTCTTCTTCATCTATCACTCCAACTGTTGGGATGAGCGGCATTCGCCGTCATTTTTTTGTGGCCCAGCGACGGCCCGTCCGTCAAACGGGATCCAGCGCGCGGGCATCGGCGGGATGCCAGCCGACCTTGATCTGCTGGCCCGGCTCCAGCCGGGTCTGGCCGATGGTGTTGCGCATCTTCATGACGAAATCGTCGCTGCCCGCGACCTTCAGGCGCGCACGCAGGATGTCGCCCATATAGATCATGTCCACCACCGTCGCGCCGATCATATGGGCGCCGGGGGGCATCATCTCGGGCTTGAACTCGACCCGTTCGGGGCGGATCGAGACCAGCGTCTGCTGGCCCTTCTCGCGCACGTTGACGGGGGTGGCGTCGATCAGCTCACCCGTCGCCAGCCGCACCAGGGCCTTGTCGCCGGACAATTCCTCGATCACGCCGGGCAGCTTGTTGTTCTCGCCGATGAACTGGGCCACGAAGCTGTTTTCCGGGCGTTCATACAGGTCGGCGGGCGCGGCAAGCTGCTGGATGCGACCGTCGTTGAAGACCGCCACGCGATCCGACATGGTCAGCGCCTCGCCCTGGTCGTGGGTGACGTAGACCACCGTGATCCCCAGGCGCTCGTGCAGGTGCTTGATCTCGAACTGCATGTGTTCGCGAAGCTGCTTGTCCAGCGCGCCCAAGGGTTCGTCCATCAGCACCAGTTCGGGGTCGAAGACCAGGGCGCGGGCCAGCGCGATCCGCTGCTGCTGGCCGCCCGAAAGCTGCGCGGGGCGGCGGTTGGCGAACTTGCCCATCTGCACCATGTCCAGCGCGCGGGCGATGCGGCTGTCGCGTTCCGCCTTGGTCATGCCCCGGACTTCCAGCGGGAAGGACAGATTCTCGCCCACCGTCATATGCGGGAACAGGGCATAGTTCTGGAACACCATGCCGATCCCGCGCTTGTGCGGCGGCACCTGATTGATCGGGCGTCCCGCCAGCCGGATTTCCCCATGAGTCGCGGTCTCGAACCCGGCCAGCATCATCAGGCAGGTGGTCTTGCCCGACCCCGACGGGCCAAGCATGGTCAGGAACTCTCCCTTGCCGATGGACAGGTTCAGGTCTTTGACGACAAGCGTCTGTCCGTCATAGCTTTTCTGCACATGTTCGAAGGCGACGAAACTGTCGCCAGGGCGGTTGTCCAGCAAAAGGCGCTCTCCCCTGTTTTGTGTTTTCGTTGATCAGCGCCCCATCAGGTTAAGCGGCGGCTTGGCGCCTGCGCAACACCGTTTGCGACATTTCTTCGCAGGTCCAGGTCGCGAACAGGCCATCGCGGCAGCCGCCCGCGCCGCGATCAGCCCTGCCCGGAAAGCGGGCATGGCGCATGGGCTTGTGCCGCTGCAACCCTGCGGTTAGCGTCGCGGCCGATCCGATTCCCGCCATCGGCCAAGGACGCGTGTCCTTCGCGCCCCGACCGAAGGACCGTCATGCTGGAAGCCCTGCTTCTGTTCGCCGCCGGATTCCTGGGCGGGATGCTGAACGCCGTTGCGGGCGGCGGTACCTTCATCACCTTTCCGGCGCTTGTCTTCATCGGCATCCCCCCGGTCGTCGCCAACGCGACCAGCACCATCGCCGCGCTGCCGGGTTACCTGTCGGCGGCCCTCGCCTTCCGGGGCGATATCCGCCGCATCCAGGACGCACCCTTCGCCAGGCTGACGGTCTGGACGATGATCGGCGGCGCCATCGGCAGCGGGCTGCTGCTGATCAGCTCGAACAAGGCGTTCTCGGCCCTGGTGCCGTTCCTGCTGCTGGCCGCGACGCTGGTCTTCTACTTCGCCGACGACGTGCGGCGCGCGGCGTCCCGCTGGCGGTCGGTGGTCAAGCCCTTCGGCCTGGGGATCCTGCTGCCGGTGGCGATCTATGGCGGCTATTTCAATGGCGGCCTGGGCATCGTGCTGCTGGCGGTCTTCGCGATGTGGGGCATGACCGACCTGCACGCGATGAACGGGCTGAAATGCTGGCTGTCCTTCGCGCTGTCGGCGGTGGCCTTCGCGATCTTCGCGGTGGGCGGCGCAGTGGCCTGGATACCTGCCGCGATCATGGCGGTCGGCACCATCACCGGCGGTTATGCGGGCGCGCCGGTGGCGCGACGCATCCCGCGCGACACCCTGCGGCTGCTGATCGCCTTCATAGGCGTCGGCATGACCGCGATCTTCTTCTGGCGTCTCATTCAAGGAGCATGAACATGAGCGACATCAAACGCATCGAGACCGGCCCGCGCATGAGCCAGGCGGTCGTCGCCAACGGCATCGTCTGGCTGGCGGGCCAGGTGGGCGAACCGGGCGCATCCGTCGCCGATCAGACCCGCGTGGTGCTGGAACAGGTCGACCGCCTGCTGGCCCTTGCCGGGACCGACAAGACCCGTATCGTCTCGGCCCAGATCTGGCTGGCCGACATGGCTGATTTCGCGGAAATGAACGCCGTCTGGGACCAATGGGCGCCGCAGGGCCACACCCCCGCCCGCGCCACGGGCGAGGCAAAGCTGGCCACCCCCGACTACAAGGTCGAGGTGATCGTCACCGCGGTCCTGTAACCTCCCGCAAGACCGACCGGGCGGCGCGCAGACCCGGCGCCTCGCCCCCCTTGCCCAGCCGGTCCATGGTCAGATCCATCGCGTCCAGCTGGGCCTGCCGCGCCTGGGGATCGCCCAGCAGGCGGCGCAGCGCTTGGGCCATCGGCGCGGGCTGGCAGTCGCGGCCCAGGAATTCCGGCACCGCGCGGGTTTCGCTGACCAGGTTGACCAGCGTCACCGTGTCGGTCTTCAGCAACATCCCGATCAGCAACCGGCTCAGCGGCGCCATGTCATAGCCGATCACCATCGGCACCCGGTTCGCCGCCAGATCCAGGCTGACCGTGCCCGACGCCGCAAGCGCCAGATCCGCTGCGGCGAAAGCGGCGCGCTTCTGGTCCGCGTCCTCGACGATCAGCGGGCGGTCGGGCCAGGCCGCCGTCAGGTGGCGCACCGCCTGCGACACACCCGGCACGGTGGGCAGCACCACCTGCATGTCGGGCACATGATGGCGCAGATCCGTCAACGCATCGCCGAAGCGGGGCAGCAGCCGCGCGACCTCGCCATGGCGCGAACCGGGCAGGCACAGCACGACGGGGCTGTCCGGAGCGATGCCGTGACCGGCGCGGAACAGCGCGGCCTCGTCGGGACCGGCGACCCGCGCCGTGGCGATGGGGTGACCCACGAAATCGCAGGTCATCCCGGCGGCCTGCATCAGGGGCGGTTCGAAGGGCAGAATCGCCAGGACGTGATCGACGACCTTGGCCATCTTCAAGGCTCGTCCAGGCCGCCAGGCCCAGACCGAAGGCGCGACGTAATGGATGGTCCGCAGGCCAGGCCGCTGCGCCCGCGCGGCCCGGGCCACCCGCAGGCAGAAATCCGGACTGTCGATGCCGATCAGCGCATCGGGGTTTTCGGCGGCGACACGAGCGGCCGTCTCGGCGATCCGCCGCTTGAGATGGCGGTATTTCGGCAGCACCTCCCAGATGCCCATGACGCTCAGTTCCGCCATGGGGAACAAGCTGTCCAGCCCCTGCACCGCCATCGCCTCGCCGCCGATGCCAACGAACTCCGCGTCCGGCACCAACTCGCGCAGCCCGGCCATCAACGCCCCGCCAAGCTGGTCGCCCGAGGCTTCGCCCGCGATCAGGAAAAACTTCATGCGCTTGGTCCTGCTGCTGATGTCCTGTGGGTATTTGTGCAAAGAAGAAGCCGGTTTCTTCTTTGACTAAATACCCGAATGCGGCATAGCCCACAAAAACAACCCGGCGGCATCGGCGCGCCGGATCGCCTCCGCCCGGTTCAGCAGGATCACCCCGCCGGCCTGCCAGGCAATTCCCGCCAGCCCGGCCTCGGCGGCCTGGGTCACGCTGTCCGGGCCAAGCGTCGGCAGGTCGATGCGCATGTCCTGACCGGGCTTGGGGGCCTTGAAGAACACCCCCTTCGCGCCGTTCGGGTTGGGCCGCAGCCCCGCATGGAGCGCCGCGAAATCCAGCATCGCCTCGGTTCCAGGCAGCGTCTCGATGGCAAGACACTGGCCTTGCGCCACCACCGCGCCCTGCCCCACGTCCAGCGGTCCCAGCGTCGCCAGGATCAGCGCCGCCCGCGCCGCGTCGCGGCGGTCTGCCGCCGAGGGTTCGCCCGCCAGCACGCCCTCGGCAGGGATCAGGCCGGGGGCGACCTCGGCGACCGAGGCGATGGTCAGCCCGTGTTCCTGGAACACGTCCAGAACCGCCCGCAGCGCGGCGTCGTCGCCCGACTGCATCGCCATCATGATGCGCGGCACCAGTTGCGCGGTGCGGCCGTCGAACAATTCCGGGTCCAGGCGCGGGCGGCGGATCGCGCCCGCGAAGACGACACGCGACACGCCCTGGTCCAGCAGGCTGTCCAGGAAGGGCACCAGCCGTTCCAGCCGGAAGGGCTGGGCGTCCACCCCGTCGGGGGCGAAGCCATCCAGCGCATAGGCCAGCGGATCGTCCAAGGCAGCGATGACGGCCGGGGCCAGCGCACCCTGGCCCGCGATGACGGCGGTGCGGGTCATGCGGGCTTGGGCGTCAGGAAGCTGCGGTCGGAGGGGCCGAGGATGAAGTCCAGCACGTCGCGGACCATGCCGCCCGTCTCGCCCTCGGCCAGATGGCGGGCGGTGTCGCGAAAGCTGCCCGCTCCCAGCCGGTCCAGCATTTCCCGCAATTCATGGATGTCGGCGCGACTGGCGCCCCGGCGTTTCAGGCCCACCAGGTTCAACCCGTCCAGATGCCCGCGCGGGCCTTGCACCAGGCCATAGGGGATCACGTCCGCCGTCACCATCGTCACGGCGCCGATCATCGCGCCGCGCCCGATGCGGACGAACTGATGCACCCCCGACAGCCCGCCGACAATCACGTCGTCGTCCAGGTGGCAATGTCCTGCCAGGGATGCGTTGTTGACCAGGATCACCCGGTCGCCCAACTGGCAGTCGTGGCCGACATGGCAGCCCGCCATGAACAGCCCGTCGCAGCCCACGCGGGTCACCCTGCCGCCGCCCTCGGTCCCCGGATTCATGGTGACATATTCGCGGATCCGGTTGCGTGCGCCGATTTCCAGGCGCACGTCCTCTCCGCGGAACTTCAGATCCTGCGGCACCTCGCCGATGGATGCGAAGGGAAAGACCACCGTGCCGTCGCCGATGGAGGTGTCCCCGGCGATGGAGACGTGGGATTTCAGCACCACACCCTTGCCCAGGGTCACCTTCGGACCGACCACGCAGAACGGGCCGATCTGGACGCCCGCGCCGATCTGCGCGCCATCCTCGACGATGGCGGTGGGATGGATGTCAGTCATCGGCCTTCAGCGCCATCATGGCGGTGAATTCGGCCGAGGCGCACAATTGGCCGTCCACGGTCGCCCGACCCTCGAATTTCCAGATCTTGCCGCCGCCGCGCAGGGCCTTGCAATGCAGTTCCAGCACGTCTCCGGGCACCACCATGCGGCGGAACTTGCACTTGTCGATGCCCATGAAATAGGTCGCCAGCGGCTTGTCGATGATGTTCATGCTGATGCCGACGATCACGGCCGAGGTCTGGGCCATCGCCTCGACGATGGTGACGCCGGGCATGACGGGTTCGTCGGGGAAATGGCCCTGGAAATGAGGCTCGTTGCTGGTGACCATCTTGATGCCTACGCCCCCTTCGTGCGGGACGATGTCGCGCACCTTGTCGATGAACAGGAAGGGATAGCGATGCGGGATGATGCGCTTGATCAGCGACAGGTCGGCCTCGGTATAGGGGGCGGGGGCGCGCGTTTCGTCGGCCATGAGCGTTCCTTCGGGACGTTTCTTTCCGGTTAGCAACGCGGTTGCCGCTTGGCAAGCGGTCAGCCGGACGCGTCCCGCCCGATGGGCGCGGCCTTGCCGGCCCTGCCCTCGCGCAGCCAGCCGGTCAGGATCAGCCCCGAGACCAGCAGCAGCCACGCCCAGCCGGGCAGCAGCGGGCGCCGTTCCAGGCCGGTGACCGATGCCGCGTCGCGCGGCGTGATGGCGATCCAGTCGCCAAGCGCGGCGCTGCCATGCGCGCGCCGCCCCGGCGCGACGGTGCGCAGGTCGGGCATCCCGTCCGACAGGACCACAGCGCCGCCGCCGGTCGCCTCCATCAGCGGCTGCAAGGCGGCGGCGCTTGCCACGGTCTGCTCGAACTCGCGCGGCGCCGCCGGGCCAATCGCCAGAACCCGGCGCAGGTCGCCATCGGCCAGCCGGTACAGCCCCGGTTCGGGCGCGGTCCAGTCGGCGGTGAAGCGGCCCGGCCCGGCGGGTTCCAGCGGAACCCGTTCGGTTTCGCCATCGGGGCGGGTGACGACCAGCGGGCCGGCGCTGTCGGCCATGGTGCGGCGGGTGAAGCGCACCGACAAATCGCCCGCGACATCGGCCAGCAGCGCCTCTTCCTCAAGCTCGGGTTCCTTCATCGACCAATGGGCGATGCGGCGCAGCAGTTCCAGTTGCGGACCGCCGCCCTCGAACCCGCGCCCCCACAGCCACACCTGGTCCGAGGTCAGCAGCGCCACCCGCCCCTCGCCCACGCGGTCCAGGATCAGCAGGGGCTGGTCGTCAGCCCCGGTCATCGCCACCTGGGCGCCGGGGTCGGGGGTCACGGTCGCCATGCGCAGCCAGCGGCCCCAGGTCGGATCCCGATTCTCGTCCCCGCCGCCCGGCAGCCCGGCGGTGACGGGATGGCGGCGGCCTTCGTCGGTCAGGCGCGGCAGATAGGGTTCTTCCAGCACCTGTCCGGTCGGACGCGCGGGCAGGATCCGGCCCAAGGGCGACAGATACAGGCTTTCCACCCCCGCCATTTCCGGTCCGGCCGAGACCAGGATCGCGCCGCCGTTTTGGACATAGCGGGCGATATTGGCGTAATATTCCGGCGGCAGGATGCCGCGCACGCTATAGCGGTCGAAGATGATCAGGTCGAAATCCTCGATCCGCTCCATGAACAGTTCCTGGGTCGGAAAGGCGATCAGCGACAATTCGTTGACCGGCACGCCATCCGATTTATCGGGGGGGCGCAGGATGGTGAAATGAATCAGATCGACCGCCGCGTCGGACTTCAGCAGGTTGCGCCAGGTCCGCTCGCCCGCATGAGGTTCGCCCGAGACCAGCAGCACGCGCAGACGGTCGCGTACGCCGTTGATGCTGATCGCGGCGGCGTTGTTGCGGTCAGTCAGTTCGCCGCGCCCCGGTTCGTCGATGGCGGGCGCGTCGAAGCCGATCTGAACGACGTTCTGGCCCGCATGATCCAGGGTCAGCGGCAGGGCCAGCGACTGGCCCAGCGGCACGGCGACCACCTGTTCCGGCCCGCCGTCCAGAGACAGGCGCAGGTTGACCGAGCCGGTCTGTGCCTGAGGAGGAACGGCGCCCTGATCCTCGATCCGCAGGCGGATGGCGATCTGCTGGTCGATCAGGCCGAAGGCGGGCGCTTCCTCGATCACCAGGCGGCGGTCCCAGTCCTGGGGGCGGCCGGTTAACAGCACATGAACCGGGGCGGGCGCGTCGGTGGGCAGCATCGCCGGGTCGTGCAGGCGGCCGTCGGTGACGGCGATCACACCCGCCAGCCGTGCTTCGGGTTCGGCAGCGATGGCGCGGGCCATTTCGGTCGCCAGCAGGGTGCCGTCGTCATTGTCGCCGACCGTGACGCGGCGCAGTTCGGTATTGGGCAGGGCGGCGATCCGGCGGGTCAGGGCATCGACGGCGGCATCGGTCTGCGCGCCGCGTTCAGGCAGGGTCTGACTGGCCGAACGGTCGTCGATCAGGATCACGATGTCGGACAGGCCCATGTGGCTGCCTATCTCCAGCGCGGGACCGGCCAAGGCCAGCGCGGCGGCAAGCCCGGCCAGGCCGCGCCAGGCCCAGCCGCGCAGCCCGCGCCACAGCGCAAAGCCGGCGACCAGCAGCGCAAGCGCCGCCAGCGCGGCGATGGCCCACCAGGGCAGCAAGGGATCGAAGCGCAGTTCGGTCACGGGCCCAGGGTCTCCTCGACCCGCATCCGGTCCAGCAGGGCAGGCACATGGACCTGATCGGATTTGTAATTTCCTGTAAGGACATACATTAGCAAGTTCACGCCAAATCTAAAGGCCATCTCGCGCTGCTGCTCTCCCTCCCAACCGCGCCCGATGGGATAGGCGGGAAAGCCGTTGTCGTCCACGGCCCAGGCCTCGGCCCAGCTGTTGCCGCCGATCACCACCGGGCTGACGCCATCGTTCAACTGCCGGAAGGGCATGCCCTCGGCCGCCTCGGCCCCGGCGGGCGGGGCTTCCAGCCAGACGGGATTGCCCTGCCAGCGGCCCGGAAAATCGGCCAGCAGATAGAAGCTGCGGGTCAGGACGTGATCCTCGGGGACGGGCGACAAGGGCGGGATTTCCAGCGGCGAGGCCAGCGCCTGCAAGGCCCCAGACATATCCGGCCCGCCGACGCCGGTCACGTCGCCGTCGCGCGTGTCGAACAGGATCATCCCGCCCGAGCGCATGAAATGGTTCAGCCGAACATAGGCCTGGGGCGAGGGCGGCGCCTGCGTATCGGTGATCGGCCAGTAAAGGAAGGTCAGCACCGACAGATCGTCGGCATCCAGGTCGATGGCCACAGGCTCGCCCGGCTCGACCGAGGTGCGCTGCGCCAGCACCATCGACAGACCGCGCAGCCCCTGCCGCGAGGCTTCATCGATCCGGTCGTCGCCGGTCACGACATAGGCCAGCGCGACCTCGTTCGCGGCGCGGGCCAGTTCGGGGCTGGGATCTTGCGCCTTGGCCGAGGGCGCGGGCTGGATCAGCAGCGCCAGCAGGACCGCCGCGGCCACCCTGCCGCCGCGCGCGATCATGGCCGATCCCAACGCATCCGCCGCCAGGATCAGCGCCGCCAGGGCCAGAAGCAGCCCCGTCAGGTCGCGCCCCCCGGTCCGGCCCACAGCCTCGACCGTGGCGCCCGGCCAGTCGGCGCGGGCCAGAGGCCCGCCCGCATTCAGCGCCACCCGCCGGTCGCCTGCCGCATAGATGCCCGCCGGCCGTTCGGGGCCGGGGCCAAGCGCCAGATCAGCGGCCGGAACCGGGGCCATCCCTTCGGCGGGCGCGGCGCGCCCGAAGCCGTCCAGCACGGTTTCCGGCGTCCAGAAAGGCTGGTCGCGGTCGTCCGCCTGCGCCTGGGCGGGCGAGACGCGGGCGGTCTGGACCAATCGGTCCAGCATCTGCACGAACAGGCCCGAGATCGGCAGGTTCGACCATTCCGCATTGGCGGTGACATGGAACAGCACCACCTGCCCCTGCCCCGTCCGGGCGCGTGTCACCAGCGGCGTGTTGTCCGACAACGAGGCCAAGGTCTTTTCGGCCAGATCGGGCGCCGGTTGGGCCATCAGTTGCGCGCGGATCGCCACGTCATCGGGCGGGGTCAGCCCCGCGAAAACGCCGTCCGCCGCAAAGGGCAGGATGGCGCGCGGATCGCCCCAGGACAGCGCCCCGCCGATGTCGCGCCCGCCCTGCCGCAGCGCGACCGGAATCAGCGGTTCGTCCTGCAACCCGTCGTATGCGGCCATGCGCGGCCCGGCAAAGCGGATCAGCAGGCCGCCATCCTGGACCCAGGCGGTCAGGTCGCCCGTTTCGGCCAGATCGACCTGATCGGCCAGCACGATCACGTCGGGCGCGGCGTCCAGAACGTCGCCCAGCCCGCCCTCGACCAGATCGGTCGTCGGGGCCAGCGCCTGGCGCAGATAGTGCAGTTGGGACAAAAGCTCCTGCCCCTCGGCCTGGCGGTCGGCGTCGCCCACCAGCCCAACCTTGCGGCGCTTCACGCGGTCGTCGGCCAGGACCACGGCGCCTGCATGGGCCTCGCCCTCGACCTGGAAGCGGGTGATGCGGTTGCGCAGCTCGGGCGGCAGGTCGATGGCGACGGGCCGGGTGGCGATCCCGGCGGCGGCGACGGCATCGCCGGGGGTCAGCCGGGCCAGCTCTCGTTCGACGCCTTGGGGATCGGGGCCGATGGCAAGGATCGCGGGTGCGCCATCGTCGGTGGAGGCCAGCGTCAGCGAGGGCGTGTCGCCCGCGTGCAGCGACAGCGCGCGCACAGCGCGGGCGGGTGGAACCATCGTCACCGCCCCGCGATCCGTCAGCGCCGACAGCCAGGCGGCGCGGTCGGGATGGTCCAGCCCGTCGCTGATCCACAGCGTCGCCAGCCGTCCTTCAGGGGCGTCAGCCAGAATCGCGGCCGGATCCTTTGGCAAGGTCGTTTCCCAAGGCACGGGCTGGGCGGCGCGCAGCCCCGCCAGAAGGCGGTCGGCGGGGGCGAAGGCCAAGGCGCCCGCAGCGCGTCCATCGGCCAGCAGCAGCGCGGCGGGGCGGCCTTCGGCGGCGGCATCGGTCAGCGCCGATTCGGCGCGGGTCAGCCGGGCGGGCCAGTCGGGGGCGGCGGACCAGCCCGCGTCCAGGATCACCAGCAGCGGCCCGGTCTGACCCGAGGCGACGACGGGTTTCCAGCTTGGACCGGCGAAGGCCAGGATCATTGCCGCCACGGCGGCCAGGCGCAGCAGAAGCAGCCACCACGGCGTGCGCCGGGCGATGGGCACCCGGTCCACCAGCCCCCGCAGCAGCGCGACGCCGGGAAAGGCCGCCTGCCGCGGCGCGGGCGGCATGGCCCGCAGGATCACCCACAGCACCGGCAGCGCGACCAGTGCCGTCAGCACCCAAGGCGCCGCGAATCCTATGGGACCAAGCATCAGCATCAGCCCGCAAGAACCTGATAAAGCCAGCTTAACGCCACGGCGGGCGATTGGTCCGTGGTATGGTGGCCGAAATGCCAGCCCGCATCCAAGGCCCGCTGGCGCAGCCGGTCTCGGCGTTCGGCCAGCCGCGCCAGATAGGCGTCCCGCAGCCCGGCCGCGTCGCGGCTGTCGTGGCGCGTGGCGCCCGACAGCGAGCGGAACAGCACCGCGCCGGTCCAGGGAAAGGCTTCCTCGTCCGGGTCCAGCACCTGCATCAGCACGCCCGTCACGCCGATGCCGGTCGCACGGGACAGCAGCGCGTCCACCCAGGCGGGATCGTCCAAGAAATCCGACAGGATCACCAGCCGCTGGTTGGGGCGCAGCATGTCGGGGGTCGGCGCATCATTGTCGCCGTCCTTCAGCGGGGCCAGGGCGATCTGTTCGGCCAGCCGGTCGGCCTGCACCCGGCCCGCGCGGGCGGGCTGGCCCAGCAGGCCCACCTTTTCGCCCCCGCGCAGCAGCACCATCGCCAGCGCCAGCGCCAGCAGATGCGCGCGGTCGGCCTTGGCGGGGCGGTCCGGCCCGCCCGAATATCCCATCCCCTGCCCGGCCGAGATCCACAGCCCCGCCGCTTGCGCGGTCTGTGCTTCGCGGTCGCGGACGAATTGCGCGTCGGACCGGGCCGAACGGCGCCAGTCGATGGCACGGGCGCTGTCGCCCTGGCTGGCGGGGCGGTATTGCCAGAAATCTTCGCCCGGTCCGCTGCGGCGCAGGCCGTGGGCGCCCGGCGCGATCATCGCCGCCAGCCGTTCCGCCGACAGGATCAGCGCCGGCAGATGGCCACTGGCCGCCTGCGCCCCCGACCGCAGGCCGGCGGCGCGTCGATGGGCATCCAGATCGGTGGCGGATCGGTTCAAGACGCCCTCATGCCGCCTGGCGGGCGCCGAAACGGTCGCCCAGCAGACGGGCGATCACGCCATCGACCGTCTCGCCCCGTGCGCGGGCGGCGAAGGACAGCGCCATGCGGTGGCGCAGGACGGGGGCGGCCATCGCCTCGACATCCTCCAGCGTGGGCGCGAAGCGGCCGTTCAGCACCGCGCGGGCGCGTGTGACCAGCATCAGCGCCTGCGCCGCGCGCGGCCCCGGCCCCCAGATCAGCGCGTCACCCAGGAACGCCGCCGATTCCGGCCCGCCGGGGCGGCAGGCGCGGACCAGATCCAGGATCGATTCCACCACCGCCTCGCCCACCGGCATTTGCCGGATCAGACGCTGCGCAGCGATCAGCCCCTCGGCATCGAAGGCGGCATGAGCGCGCGCATCCTCGACCCCTGTCGTGGCCAGCAGGATCGCGCGTTCCGTGTCGCGGTCGGGATAATCCACGTCGATCTGCAACAGGAAACGGTCCAGCTGCGCCTCGGGCAGCGGATAGGTGCCTTCCTGCTCGATGGGGTTCTGGGTGGCGAGGACGTGGAACGGACGGCCCAGCGGGCGGTGCTGGCCGCTGATCGTCACTTCGCGTTCCTGCATGGCTTGCAGCAGCGCCGACTGGGTGCGGGGCGACGCCCGGTTGATCTCGTCCGCCATCAGAAGCTGGGTGAAGACCGGGCCTTCGATAAAGCGGAAGGCACGGCTGCCGTCGGGCAGAACGTCCAGAACCTCGGATCCCAGGATGTCAGCGGGCATCAGATCGGGGGTGAACTGGATCCGCTGGCTGTCCAGGCCCAGGACCGTTGACAGCGTGTCGACCAGCATCGTCTTGCCCAGGCCCGGCTGGCCCACCAGCAGCGCATGGCCGCCCGCCAGGATCGCCGCCAGCACCTGTTCGACCACCTGGTGCTGGCCCACGAAGCGCCGCTCGATACTGGCGCGGGCATCGGCAAGGGTCTGCCCAAGCTGTTCGACCTTCGTCACCAGAATCTCATCCGACGCCATGACAATGTTCCCCGACTGCTCTACATCGGACCATAAGAGGATATCGGAAAGGCGACTATAGCGAATGGCAGATCGCGGTGACAAAGCTGTGAGCGCCGAGGGCATCGCCGCAGCCGCCAGCAAGGCGTCCGGGGGCGGGCTGCCGCCGGTGCATCTGTGGGATCCGCCCTTCTGCGGCGACCTGGACATGGAGATCCGGGCGGACGGCACCTGGTTCTATCAGGGCACGCCCATCGGCCGCCCGGCGATGGTGCGGCTGTTTTCCACCATCCTGAAGCGCGAGGGGGACCGCTTCTTCCTGGTCACGCCCGTGGAAAAGGTCGGCATCCGCGTGGTGGACGCGCCCTTCGTCGCGGTGGACGCCGACATCCTTCCCGACGCCGTGACCTTCGTCACCAATGTCGGCGACCGGGTGACGGCGGGACCGGACCACCCCATCGCCCTGCGCGGCACGGCCGACGCGCCGCGCCCCTATGTCCATGTCCGCGCCGGGCTGGATGCGCTGATCGACCGCAAGACCTTCTACCGCCTTGCCGCCGCCGCGACCGAGGATGCGGGCCGCAGCGGCATCCGCTCGGGCGGGGCCTTCTTTTCGTTGGAGCCTTGATGCCCCGCTTTGCCGCCAATCTGACGATGCTGTTCACCGAACTGCCGATGCTGGACCGATTCGCCGCCGCCGCCGATGCGGGCTTCGAAGGGGTCGAGATCCTGTTCCCCTATGACATTCCGCCCCGCGACCTGTCCCGCGCGGCCATCGCCGCCGGGCTGGACTTCGTGCTGATGAACACGCCCCCGCCCAACTGGGCGGGCGGCCCGCGCGGCTTCGCCGCCGAACCGGGGCTGGAGGACCGTTTCCGCAGCGACTTCGACCGCGCCCTGCGCTTTGCCGAGGCGTTGCGGGCGCGCCATATCCACATCATGGCGGGCTATGCCCAGGGCGAGGAGGCGCGCGACACCTTCCTGCGCAACCTGTCCTGGGCGACCGGGCGCGCGCCCCATGTCAGCCTGACGATCGAGCCGCTGAACCCCGCGGACCAGCCTGGCTATTTCCTGGGCGATTTCGACCTGGCCGCCGACCTGATCGAACAGGTCGACGCGCCGAACCTGGGGCTGCAATTCGACGCCTATCACGCGCAGCTCATCACCGGCGACGCGATGGCCGTCTGGCGCAAACACGCGGGCATCGCCCGCCATGTCCAGATCGCGGGCGTTCCGGGGCGCCACGAACCCACAGGCGGGATGATCGACTATCCGGCGTTCTTCGCCGCGCTTGACCAGTCCGCCTACAAGGGCTGGGTCAGCGCGGAATACAATCCCGCCGGGCTGACGACCAAGGGGCTGGGCTGGCTGCCGCGCCCGCCTGCCTGACAGGATCGCCCCGGAAGGGAACCGGGGTTCCTGGGCCGCGTTATCGCCATGACGCCGTTCGGAAAAACCGTTCCCTGGCGCGCCTGGTCAACAGCGGAGACAACTCATGAATTCCATCATCTATATCGTCGGCCTGGTGGTCGTCGTCCTGTTCATCCTGTCCTTCCTGGGCCTTCGCTAAGGCGCGCCCCCGATGAAAGGCTGAACGACATGAGCATGATTCCCGACGCAACCCCGCAGCGCAGCATCATGGACTGGCCCGCGATCCTGTCGGGCGCGGCTATCGCGGCTGGCGCCCTGGTCGTCTTCACCGGATTCACCGCCGCCATCGGCCTGGGATCGGTCTCGGCCGAGCCCGGTGAGGGGCTGGGCACCTTTGCCAGCATCCTGGTGGGCCTGTTCGCCTTTCTCAGCACCGTGGCGGCCTATGCCCTGGGCGGCTATGTCGCCGGGCGGATGCGCACCCCGGTTTCGGGCATCGCGGCAGATGAGACCCGCGCCCGCGACGGCGTTCACGGGCTGACTGTCTGGGCCGTCGGCACTCTGGTCGGCGCCGTCCTGGCCTTCGGGGTCGTTTCCAGCGGCGTCCGCGCCGTTGGTTCGGCTGCCGGCACCGTGGTCGAGGCGGGCGGATCGGCCGTCGGCGGCGCGCTGCAAGGCGCAGGGCAGTTGGCGGGCGGTGTCGTGGGCGGCGTTGGTCAGATCGCCGGCGGCGTCGTCAGCGGCGCGGGCCAGGCTGCGAACAACGACACGCTGCAAGACATGCTGCCCGAGGGGCTTCAGCAGAATCCCCTGGACTATATCACCAACCGCCTGCTGCGCCCCGAGGAAACCGCGCCCAACGCCTATTCGGACGAGGCGATCCGCAGCGAGATCGCGGGCATCGTCGGCACCGTCTTGCGCACCGGCGAATTGCCCCAGGACGACCGCGACTACCTGATCCGCGCCGTCGCCGCCCGGACCCAGTTGACCCAGCCCGAGGTCGAGGCCCGCGTGGACCAGGCCGTGACCGAGGTGCAGACCCTGCGCGCCGATGCCGAACAGCGGCTGCAAGAGGTTCAGGCCCAGGCGCAGGAAGCCTTGGACGCCGCCCAGGCCGAGGCGCAGCGCCTGCAGGACGAGGCCGCGCAGCGGCTTGAGGAAGCCCGCCAGGCCGCCATCGACGCGGCCGAGGCTGCGCGCAGCGCCGCCGTATGGTCGGCCTTCCTGCTGGCCGCATCGACCCTGATCGCAGGCGCGGCGGCCTTCCTGGCAGCCATTCGCGGCGGCCGCGACCGCGACGAAGGCCGCATCTGGGCGGGGCTGCATCGCGGCCTCCGCTGAGGTCCGACCCCGGTCGACAGACCCCATCGAACCCCGCCACGCCGCCGTGGCGGGGTTTTTTCGTGGCGTTCCGGCAGCGCCCCGCGGCCAGATTTCGTCTGGTGTTTCGGCCCCTGATTGTTTAGGGCGACCGCAAATCACAAAGGTCGCTCATGGATATCCGCAACATCGCCATCATCGCTCACGTTGACCACGGCAAGACGACGCTGGTCGACCAGCTGTTGCGCCAGTCCGGGTCGTTCCGGGAAAACCAGGCCGTCGCCGAACGGGCGATGGACAGCAACGACATCGAGCGGGAACGCGGCATCACCATCCTGGCCAAGGCGACCAGCGTCGAATGGAAGGGCACCCGCATCAACATCGTGGACACGCCCGGCCACGCCGATTTCGGCGGAGAGGTGGAACGGATCCTGTCCATGGTCGATGGCGTCTGCTTGCTGGTCGATGCCGCCGAAGGGCCGATGCCGCAGACCAAGTTCGTGACCTCGAAGGCGCTTGCCCTGGGCCTGCGCCCCATCGTGGTGCTGAACAAGGTCGACAAGCCCGCCGCCGAGCCGGACAATGCCCTGAACGACGTGTTCGACCTGTTCGCGAACCTGGGCGCCAATGACGAGCAGCTGGATTTCCCGCATGTCTATGCCTCGGGCATCGGCGGCTGGGCGGACGAGACGCTGGACGGTCCGCGCAAGGACATGTCGGCGCTGTTCGACCTGATCCTGAGCCACGTCCAGCCACCCAAGCAGATCGCCCGCGCGGCCGAACCCTTCCAGATGCTGGCGACCACGCTGTCGGCCGACCCGTTCCTGGGCCGCCTTCTGACCGGCCGGGTCGAGGCGGGCCGCGCCAAGGCGGGCGACACCGTCAAGGCCCTGTCCCGCGACGGCGAACGGATCGAGCAGTTCCGCATCAGCAAGGTCCTGGCCTTCCGCGGCCTGACCCAGACCCCCATCGACGAGGCGCAGGCGGGCGACATCGTGACCCTTGCCGGCATGTCCAAGGCCACGGTGGCCGACACGCTTGCCGCGCTGGAGGTGGACACCGCCCTGCCCGCCCAGCCGATCGACCCGCCCACAATCAGCGTGACCTTCGGCATCAACGACAGCCCGCTGGCGGGCCAGGACGGCAAGAAGGTCCAGTCCCGCGTCATCCGCGAGCGCCTGATGCGCGAGGCCGAGGTGAACGTCGCCATCAAGGTCGAGGACACGCCGGGCGGCGACGCCTTCATCGTCTCGGGCCGGGGCGAATTGCAGATGGGCGTGCTGATCGAGAACATGCGCCGCGAGGGCTTCGAGCTGTCGATCAGCCGTCCCCGCGTGATCTTCCGCGAGGAGGACGGCCAGCGGCTTGAACCCGTCGAGGAGGTCATCATCGACGTGGACGACGACTATACCGGCGTGGTGATCGAAAAGCTGACCGGCGACCGCAAGGGCGAGATGGTCGACATGCGCCCGGCGGGCCACGGCAAGACGCGGATCGTCGCGCATGTGCCGTCGCGCGGGCTGATCGGATATCATGGCGAATTCATGACCGACACGCGCGGCAACGGCGTGCTGAACCGCATCTTCCACGGCTGGACCCCCTACAAGGGCGCGATCCAGGGCCGCCGCCAGGGCGTGCTGATCAGCATGGAGAACGGCGTCTCGGTGGCCTATGCGCTGTGGAACCTGGAAGAGCGCGGCAAGATGTTCATCGGCGCGCAGGAACAGCTGTATACCGGCATGATCATCGGCGAACATTCCCGCGACAACGACCTGGAAGTGAACCCGCTGAAGGGCAAGAAGCTGACCAACGTCCGCGCGTCCGGCACCGACGAAGCCGTCCGCCTGACACCGCCCGTGCGCATGTCGCTGGAGGAGGCCATAGCCTATATCAACGACGACGAACTGGTCGAGGTGACGCCCAAGAACATCCGCCTCCGCAAGCGTTATCTGGATCCGCACGAACGCAAGCGCCAGGCGCGGGCGGACGCGTAACGCAACTTTCCCCTGCGTCAAGCTATCGTTTTAGCGAGGTTCGCGGCTGCGCGGCCTCGTGATAATCTTGGTCATGGCCTTGATGTCGGGATCGTCGGCGTATGTTCGTGGTATGCGGTCACAAGGGTTCGTCCAGCCACCCGGCGCCTTTGTCCTGGGCCGTCCGTGTATTTTCGACATCATGCCGGTCTTCGGCAGGAAACTATAAAGCATCGGATCGGTTCTTCTTCAGGGGGAATGGTGTGCGTAAAACTCGCCCGTTCGTCCTGACATGACCCTTGCCGAACGGGATTCGACCATGAGCAAGCACGACGACATCATGAAGGGGCTGGGCCTGCACGGTCAGGCCGTCGTCGCTGCCCTGGAACTGGTGGCCGACCTTGGCAGGCGCGGCCCCGGCCTGGACCAGGTGGCCATCAGGATCGGCGCCGATCCGGCCAAGCTGCGCAAGATTTTTCCCGACGATGAAAGCCTGTTGTTCGCCGTGGCGGAACAGGCCCTGATGCGGCTGATGGATTCCTGCACCAGGGCGGTCGTCAAGATCGACCCTGACGACGCGGTAGGGCAGTTCCTGGCGCTTGGCCAAGCCTATATCCGCTGGGCTGCCGAACACCGCGTCCAGTTTCGGATGATCTTCGGACATCCCAGGCTGAATGCCGCGCAGGTGCCGGAACTGCGCCGTTACCTGGATTCCATCGTCGACCTGATGACGCGGATGCTGGAACGCGCCCGCGATACCGGCCGCCTTCGCGACGGCGAGGATATTCCCATGCTGGTCCTGTCGTCGCGCATCTTCGCCTATGGGCTGGCGCAGATGGTGGTCGACGGCCGGACCGATTCCTGGTTCCCGTCCTGCACACCGCATGAAGCGGCGGAACAGGCGCTTCAGGATTTCGTCAAGCGGATCGCCCGCGGCTCGGCCCCGCGGTCGCGGCGCCGGCGCTGAGGCCCGGTCAGCCGCCTGCATTTCACGGATGCCATTTCAACCTGCGACGGGCTTCGTGGCCGCCGACCGGCATTAATCGAATTTTCAGATTGGTCTGGCACCCTGCCGCCGGGGACGGGACGCATCCCGACCCTTCGCCGCAAGGCTTGTCACCCGACCGGGGACGCGCGGCGCACTGCCGTCCCTGGGGGCTGCGGCGGATCTGGGGTTCCGCCGCAGCCGCAATGACGCAGCCGCAACGCCGGGCGTCAGCCTTTTCCCTTTCGATTCCGGCGGGCTTGGGCTATCCGGTCGCGGACCACCGGAACAGACGAAAGACGAACCGCCGTGACCGATTACATCATCCGCGACATTGCCTTGGCCGATTTCGGCCGCAAGGAGCTGGACATCGCCGAAACGGAAATGCCCGGCCTGATGGCCCTGCGCGCGGAATACGGCGCGTCGAAACCGCTGGCTGGCGCCCGCATCGCGGGCAGCCTGCACATGACCATCCAGACGGCCGTTCTGATCGAGACGCTGGTGGCGTTGGGGGCCGAGGTTCGCTGGGCGTCCTGCAACATCTATTCCACCCAGGACCACGCCGCCGCCGCCATCGCCGCATCCGGCGTGCCGGTCTTCGCCGTCAAGGGCGAGACGCTGGCCGAATACTGGGCCTATACCGACCGGATTTTCCAATTCCCGGAAGGCACCTGCAACATGATCCTGGACGATGGCGGCGACGCCACCATGTATGTCCTGTTGGGCGCGCGGGTCGAGGCCGGGGAAACCGGCCTGATCGACGTGCCCACCAGCGAGGAGGAAGAGGCCCTGTTCGCCCAGATCCGCCGCCGCATCGCCGAGACGCCGGGCTGGTTTGCCCGGCAGCGCGACGCGATCAAGGGCGTGTCCGAGGAAACCACCACCGGCGTTCATCGCCTGTACGATCTGCATAAAAAGGGCCTGCTGCCCTTCCCCGCGATCAACGTCAACGACAGCGTGACGAAATCGAAATTCGACAACAAATACGGCTGCAAGGAATCGCTTGTGGACGGCATCCGCCGCGCCACCGACGTGATGATGGCGGGCAAGGTCGCGGTGGTCTGCGGCTATGGCGACGTGGGCAAGGGCTCGGCGGCCTCGCTGGCGGGCGCGGGCGCGCGGGTGAAGGTGACCGAGGTCGATCCGATCTGCGCCCTGCAAGCCGCGATGGACGGGTTCGAGGTCGTCCTGCTGGAGGACGTGGCCGCGACCGCCGACATCTTCGTGACCACCACCGGCAACCGCGACGTGATCCGTATCGAACATATGCGCGCCATGAAGGACATGGCGATCGTCGGCAATATCGGCCATTTCGACAACGAGATTCAGGTCGCCGCTCTGCGCAACCACAAGTGGACCAACATCAAGGACCAGGTGGACATGATCGAGATGCCCTCGGGCAACCGCATCATCCTGCTGTCACAGGGTCGGTTGCTGAACCTGGGCAATGCCACCGGCCATCCGTCCTTCGTCATGTCGGCCAGCTTCACCAACCAGGTGCTGGCCCAGATCGAGCTCTGGACCAAGGGCGAGGATTACGCGCCCGGCGTCTATATCCTGCCCAAGGCGCTTGACGAAAAGGTCGCACGCCTGCATCTGGACAAGGTCGGGGCGAAGCTGACACAACTGTCGCGCGAACAGGCCGACTATATCGGCGTGACGCCCGAAGGCCCCTTCAAATCAGATCATTACCGGTATTGATCCATGACCGAATACTCGCTGTTCACCTCGGAATCCGTGTCCGAGGGCCATCCCGACAAGATCGCCGACCAGATCAGCGACGCGATCCTGGACGCCATCCTGGCCGAGGATCCGCGCGCCCGCGTCGCCTGCGAAACCATGGTCAAGACCGGGGTCGCCATCATCTCGGGCGAGATCTCGACCAATGCCTGGGTCGATCTGGAAAGCATCGTCCGCGGCGTCATCAACGATATCGGCTATACCTCGTCGGATGTCGGCTTCGACGGGTCCACCTGCTCGGTCATCAACATCATCGGCAAGCAGTCGCCCGAGATCAACCAGGGCGTGGACCGCGACAACCTGGAGGACCAGGGCGCGGGCGACCAGGGGCTGATGTTCGGCTATGCCAGCGATGAAACCGACGTGCTGATGCCTGCGCCGATCACCTATGCGCACCGGCTGGTGGAACGGCAGGCCAAGGTGCGCCGCGACGGCACGCTGAAATGGCTGCGCCCCGACGCCAAGTCCCAGGTGACGCTGCGCTATGGCGCCGATGGCCGCCCCGAGGGCATCGACGGGGTGGTGCTGTCCACGCAGCACAACCCGGAAATCTCCCTGTCGGACCTGCGCGAGGCGGTGATCGAGGAGATCATCAAGCCGGTCCTGCCCGCCGAATGGCTGTCGGACAGCACCAAGTATTTCATCAACCCGACCGGCAAGTTCGTGATCGGCGGGCCGGTGGGCGATTGCGGCCTGACCGGGCGCAAGATCATCGTCGACAGCTATGGCGGCATGGCGCGCCACGGCGGCGGCGCTTTTTCCGGCAAGGATCCCTCCAAGGTGGACCGCTCGGCGGCCTATGCGGGCCGCTGGGTCGCCAAGAACATCGTCGCGGCCGGGCTTGCCAGCCGCTGCGAGATCCAGGTCAGCTATGCCATTGGCGAGGCGCAGCCGACCTCGATCAGCCTCAACACCTTCGGAACCGAGACCGTGCCGCACGACAAGATCGTCGCGGCGGTGCGAGAGGTCTTCGACCTGCGCCCCTTCGCGATCATCCGCGACCTGGACCTGCTGCACCCGATCTATCGCCCGACGGCCAGCTATGGGCATTTCGGGCGCCAGCCGTATCAGTTGAACCGGGGAACCGCCTTCAGCTGGGAAAAGACCGACCGGGCCGAGGCGTTGAAGGCCGCGCTAGGCTGAACGGCGGCCCACGCCGCGCCGGGACCGCCGCAGCATCGCCAGTCCGGCAAGCCCCGCCGCCATCAGCGGCGCGGTGCCGGGCAAGGGCACCGGGGCGGGTTCGGTCTGGGTGATGGCGAACTGGATGAACCGGCCCTGCAACGTCCCGTTCCAGCTGAGGCTCGCCCGCGCGTCGCCGCTGTCGATGGCGGCGAACAGGTCGCCCCAGGTCGCGGGCGCCGAGGCAAGCGCGGGGCTGTAGGTAAAGCGCAGCCCGCCGGCGAAGGTCTCTCCGCTGATGCCCTGGCCGATGCTTCTGGTACTGAAACCGGTCACGCCGGTGGTGGAAAAGACGCTTTCCAGTTCGGTTTCCCCGTTCGGCGCGGTTGGAATCATCCCCCCTTGGAACGACCCGACCGTCGCGGCCGCGGTCACAGGCCTTGGCTCGAACAGCGCGCCCAGCAGGAAGGATGTCGTCGGATCCACCTCGCCCAAGTCGTTTTCCCCGATGGTATAGGTCAGGCTGCCGATACTGCCGACCAACGGGTAATCGGCGATGACGCCGCCCTCGGGATCCTCGACCAGTCCGCTGGACAGGGTGACGATCCCCGAGACCGTCACGGTCCGCGCCTCGGCCAGATGCGGAGCCGCTGCCGTCAGGCCGATCACAAGCAATGTCTTCAACATTCCACCACCTCCTTGCCATTCATGAAACCGTCGCGCCGTGCAGGGCGCGCCGAATCATAGCATGGAAAGCGGGGAATCACTGCGTGCCGTAAAGCACCCTGGCGCGATCCTCGAATGCCCGGACGATGCGCGACATGGCCTCGTGGAACACCACGCCGATCAGCTTTTGCAGGATCAGGTTCTTGAATTCGAAATCCACGAAGAATTCGACGTGACAGCCGCCCCCCGGCCGGTCGGTGAAGATCCAGCCGCTGCGCATGTATTTGAACGGGCCGTCGAGATATTCCGTGTCGATCTTCAGCGCGCCGGTTGCCGGGTCGGCCGGCCACAGGGCCACGCGGCTGCCGAAGCGTTCGCGGAACACCTTGAAGCTGATGACCAGATCGGCGGCGATCTCCTCGGCCCCGTCGGGGCGGGTCTGGCGCGACCGGATGCGGGCGGCGCTGTTCCAGGGCAGGAACTGCGGATAGCTTTCGATATCGGCCACCAGGTCGAACATCTGCCGGGCGCTATAGGGAAGGTCGCGGGAATCCTGGTGGTGGGGCAATGGTCTCTCGCAGGGTTCGGTCTTGTCAGGCGACCCGGCCTCTGGTCGAGTCCCCAAAGGGTCTAGCAGGAGGCTGCCACCATGAACAACCTGATCTGGCTGCTGCGGGCCTCGAAATGGGCGCGCCGCCCGCCAGCCAAGCGCCCGAATGGTCCGGCTGGTGCTGCTGGTCATGGCGGGCGCGCTTGGCATCGCCGCCCTGGAATGGCTGGACCTGTGGCCCGATTGGGCGCGGCTGGAAGACGGCCGCCTGCCCCGCATCCGGCATTAGCGGCGGGCGCGAGCCTTCGCGGGTTGCCGGACGGGCATCGCCAGGGCGGCAAGGCCCAGGGTCAGGACGGTCAGGATCGTCAGCATCGGTTTCTCCTTTCTATCGCGGCCTACAGCCCTGCGGCCCCGAAGGTGTCGCATTGGGCCATGTCGCCGGAGTTGAAGCCGCGCATCAGCCATTCCTGACGCTGCGCGGCGCTGCCATGGGTGAAGCTGTCGGGAACCGGGGTGCGCCCCGCATTGGCCTGGATCACGTCGTCGCCCACCGCCTCGGCCGCGCCCATCGCCTCTTGCAGGTCGCCTTCCTCAAGGCTGCCGAAGCGCTGCTGGGCGTGGCGCGCCCAGATGCCCGCATAGCAATCCGCCTGCAATTCGGTCAGGACCGAGATCTGGTTGGCGTCGCGTTCGCTGACCTGGCCGCGCAGGCGGTTTACCTCGCCCAGGGTACCGGTCAGGTTCTGTACATGGTGACCGATTTCATGGGCGATGACGTAGGCATAGGCGAAATCGCCGCCCGCCCCCATGCGGCTGGCCATCATGTCGAAAAAGTCGGTATCCAGATAGACCTTGCGGTCGCCGGGGCAATAGAACGGCCCCATCGCCGAGGACGCGCCCCCGCAGGCCGATTGCACCACGCCGCTGAAAAGCACCAGCGTCGGGTCGGCGTAATCGACCCCCGCCTGTTCCGGCAGGACAGTGTCCCACACCTCTTCCATATCGGCCAGCGTGACCGAGACGAATTCGCCCCATTCCTGGTCTTCCCGGGACAGCGGGCGGCTCTGCTGGGACTGGCCCTGGTCCAGTTGCTGGACGATGGGGCTGATGTCGATGCCGAAGAAGTAGCCGACGGCCAGGATCGCCAGCATCCCCACGACGCCGACGCCCCCTGCCCCGGCGGCGCCCATGCCGCGGCGATCCTCGATATTGCTGCTGCCGCGCCGTCCACGCCACTGCATGTCCGCGTTCCCCCACGCTGGTCCGAAGCCCGGACCGTCATCACCAAAACCCAAGGCCCCGCCGCCGGTTCCCGCGACAGGATCGCGGCCGATGATCACAGGGCCGCGACAAAACCGCAAGCCGCTTGACGAGGACGCCGCGTCGGAGGATCCACGAGCCAAATCAGAACACGAGGGGCGTCATGGACGGACAACGACTTTCCCTGCTGGCCGGGGCCGGATCGGCGGCGCTGCTGATCGCCGCGCTTGGCTTCCAGGCGGCGGGCTATGCCCCCTGCGAGCTGTGCATCCTGCAACGCTGGCCGCATGTGGCCGCCGTCGTCATCGCCGCGCTGATCTGGTGGACCGGCCGGGTGCGCGGGCTTGCGGTGCTGGGCATGGTCGCCGCCGGGGTCGCGATGGGCCTTGCCATCTATCACACCGGGGTCGAGCTGTCGCTGTGGCAAGGCCCGACGCATTGTTCCGGCACCATCGGCAATCTTGCCACTATGAGCGCCGAGGAATTGATGACCCGCCTGCAATCGGCCCCCGTGGTGCGCTGCGACGAGGTTGCCTGGCGGTTCCTGGGCCTGTCCATGGCTGCCTGGAACGCGGTCTTTTCCGCTGTGCTGGCGGTGGTCTGGGGGGTGGCGGCGAAACGGGCATAAGGACGCCGAATCCCGACCGGAACATTGCCCCCCGCGGTCATGTCGCCTATATATAACCCAACAAGATGTTGAGGAAATTCCGTGGCCGACACCCCTGACGACGACCTGCCCGAAACCCCCGAGGCGGGCGATGACAATGGCACCCAGACCCGCCAGGTGATGCCCCATGACGGCCCGGTGATCGACATCAGCGCCGAAATGCGCACGTCCTATCTGGATTACGCCATGTCGGTGATCGTCAGCCGGGCGATTCCCGACCTGCGCGACGGGTTGAAGCCGGTGCATCGCCGCATCCTGTATGCGATGGACGAATCCGGCAATACGCCCGACAAGGCCTATCGCAAATCCGCGCGGCCGGTGGGGGACGTGATGGGTAAGTATCACCCGCACGGCGACGCGGCGATCTATGACGCGCTTGTCCGCATGGCGCAGGATTTTTCCATGTCGCTGCCGCTGCTGGACGGCCAGGGCAACTTCGGGTCCATGGACGGCGATCCCCCCGCCGCCATGCGCTATACCGAGGTGCGTATGGACAAGCCCGCGAACTTCCTGCTGATGGACATCGACAAGGACACGGTCGATTTCCAGGACAACTATGACGGCAAGGACCGCGAACCGACCGTTCTGCCCGCGCGTTTCCCGAACATGCTGGTCAACGGCGCGGGCGGCATCGCGGTCGGCATGGCGACCAACATCCCGCCCCACAACCTGGGCGAGGTGATCGACGCCACGCTTGAACTGATCGACAATCCCGATCTGCCCACCGAACGCATCCTGGAAATCATCCCCGGCCCCGACTTCCCGACCGGCGCGCTGATCCTGGGCCGGTCGGGCGCGCGCAAGGCTTACCTGGAAGGGCGCGGCAGCGTCATCATCCGCGCCAAAACGCATATCGAGGAATTGCGCAAGGACCGTTGGGCCATCGTCGTGGACGAGGTTCCCTATCAGGTGAACAAGGCCAGCCTGATCGAACGCATTGCCGAGCTTGCCAAGGAAAAACGGGTCGAGGGGATCGCCTCGGTCCAGGACGAATCCGACCGGCAGGGCGTCCGCGTCGTGGTCGAACTGAAGCGCGACGCCACGCCCGACGTGGTGCTGAATCAGCTGTTCCGCTTTACCGCGCTGCAAACCAGCTTCGGCTGCAACATGCTGGCGCTGAACG
Source organism: Paracoccus sp. 22332 (assembly GCF_052045125.1). NCBI lineage: Bacteria > Pseudomonadati > Pseudomonadota > Alphaproteobacteria > Rhodobacterales > Paracoccaceae > Paracoccus > Paracoccus sp. 22332. The sequence continues at coordinate 64,433 of NZ_JBQEOI010000009.1, read as the reverse complement.
GCGGGCGGCCAGAGCAGTTGACGCTGCGCGACTTCCTGACCTACTTCATCAGCTTCCGCGAGGAAGTGGTGGCCCGCCGCACGGCTTACGAACTGCGCAAGGCCCGCGAGCGCAGCCATGTTCTGTGTGGTCTGGCCGTCGCGGTCAGCAACGTCGATGAGGTGGTGGCGACGATCCGGTCGTCGGCCGACGCCGCCGAGGCGCGCGAGCGGCTGATGGAACGCCGCTGGCCTGCCCATGACATCCTGGAATACCTGCGCCTGATCGACGATCCGCTGCATCCGGTAAACGAGGACGGCACCTATAACCTGTCCGAGACCCAGGCCCGCGCGATCCTGGATCTGCGCCTGCAACGCCTGACGCAACTGGGCGTGAAGGAAGTCACCGACGAACTCGCCAGCCTGGCGGAATCGATCCGCGATTACCTGGCGATCCTGGCGTCGCGCGACCGGATCATGGCGATCATCAGCGACGAACTGCGCGAGGTGCGCGAGTTGTTCGCCGTCCCCCGCCGGACCGAGATCACCGAATGGTCCGGCGACATGCTGGACGAGGATCTGATCGAACGCGAGGATATGGTCGTCACCATCACCTCGGGCGGCTATATCAAGCGCACGGCCCTGGCCGAATTCCGCGCGCAACGGCGCGGCGGCAAGGGCTTGTCGGGGATGGCCACCAAGGAAGACGACGTGGTGACGACCCTGTTCGTCGCCAATACCCATACCGAACTGCTGTTCTTCACCACCGACGGCATGGTCTATCGCCTCAAGACCTGGCGCCTGCCGCTGGGCGGGCGGACCGCCAAGGGCAAGGCCATCGTCAACATCCTGCCGATCGAGCCGGGCGTGTCCATCGCCGCGTTGATGCCAGTCGATGCGCCGGAAAGCGAATGGGACAGCTATCAGGCAATCTTCGCGACCTCGGACGGCGATGTGCGGCGCAACGCGCTGTCGGATTTCACCAGCGTGCGCACCAACGGCAAGATCGCCATGAAGCTGCCCGAGGGTGTCGAACTGGTCGGCGTCCGCATGGCGACCGAGGGCGACGACGTGATGCTGGTCACGGCGCTTGGCCGGGCGATCCGCTTCCCGACGACCGATGTGCGGGTCTTCAAGGGCCGCGATTCGACCGGCGTCCGGGGCATCCGGCTGGCCAAGGGCGACCGGGTGGTCAGCATGTCCGTCATCCGCCATTTCGAGGCCGATCCGGCCGAACGCGCCGCCTATCTGAAGATGCGCCGCGCGGTGGCCGGTGCGCTTGACGACGGCGCCGAGGCGGACGAGGACGAGGAAGCCGTGGCCGAGGCCGCGATCACCCAGGAACGCTATGCCGAGATGTCGGCGGCCGAGGATCTGATCCTGACCATAACCGCCAATGGCGCGGGCAAGATCAGCTCCAGCCACGATTATCCGGTGCGCGGACGCGGCGGCCAGGGTGTGATGGCGATGGACAAGGCGATGCGCGGCGGCGCCCTGGTCGCCAGCTTCCCGATCGAGATGGACGACCAGATCATGCTGGCGACCTCGACCGGGCAGTCGATCCGGGTGCCGGTCGACGGCATCAGCTTCCGGTCGCGCAGCGCGGGGGGCGTGCGGGTCTTCAGCACCGCCCCAGGCGAAGAGGTCGTCTCGGTCGCGCGGATCGCCGAACAGGGCGACGGCGACGAAACCCCCGAAACCTGACCCAAGGCCCGGCGACGACCGGGCCTTTTCCACACGAGGGACAGCGTGACCCCACCCAGCGAAGACGTGCTGCGCCAAAGGCTCCAGACCGGGTTCCTGGGCATCATCGCCTTTTCACTGATCCTGTTCCTGCTGTTCCAAGCGCGGTTCGTGCTGATCTGCCTAGCGATCGCGATCATCCTGTTTTCGCTCACCTCGGACGCGATCCACGGCATTTCCACCCGGCTGAAGGTGCCGAACTGGCTGGCGACGACGCTGGCGCTGATCGGCATCACCCTGGGCCTGATCTGGCTGTCCACCACCATCATGACCCAGGTGAACGAGGTCGTGGGCCGCGCCATCGCCTATACCGAATCGGTGCAGATCGCCCTGTCGTCGCTGATCGAACGCTTCGGACCCGAGGCGCAGACCCGGCTGATGGCCGCGATGACGGAATTCAACATCACAGGCTGGCTGCGGTCCCTGGCGGGCCAGGCGTCGGGGCTGCTGTCGGGCAGCCTGCTGGTGATCCTGTTCGTGGGCTTCATGTTCGCCGAACGGACCTGGCTGCCCGTCAAGGTCGAGCGCCTGACCGGCGATCCGGCGCAGGCGGTGCGGATCCGGCAGATCACGGCCTCGATCATGCGGCGGGTGAACCGCTATCTGGTGGTCAAGACCGTCGTCAGCGCCCTGACGGGGATGGCGGTCTGGCTGATCTTCGCCCTGGGGCGGCTGGAACTGGCCGGGGCGGTGGCCTGGCTGACCTTCGTGCTGAACTTCATCCCCAATATCGGTTCGGTCATCGCCTGGGCGATCACCGTGGCCCTGGCTTTCGTGCTGACCGGCGACCCGACCATGACCATCATCGTCGGCATCGCCTGCCTGCTGGTGCATTTCGTCCTGGGAAACATCGTCGATCCCATGCTGACCGGGCAGACGCTGCAACTGTCCAGCTTCGGCATCATCCTGTCGCTGGCCTTCTGGGGCGCGATCTGGGGAATCGCAGGGGCGTTCCTGGCGGTGCCGATCATGGTGGCGGTCATGATCGTCTGCTGGCACATCCCCTGGCTGCGCCCGGTCGCGGTCCTGCTGTCGCGCGAAGGGCTGGCCGATACGGACACGGCCAGCCGCTGATCAGGTTCCGCCGATCACTTTCCGCCGATCACTTTCCGTCGTCGGGCAGGTCGGGCTGCGCCGCCCGCGCCGGGGTCGGCGGCGTCTCCTGCTCATCGTCGGACTGCGGCAGGTCGCCGTCTTTCCAGACATCGCGGGTGGTGAAGGGCATCCCGATCCCTTCGCGAAGGAAGCGTTCGACGATCTGGTGATACACCTCGGATGTGACGCCCAGGCCGGATCCGATGTCCGAGATGACCGCCCTGATCTCGAAGTTCAGCGAATCCACGGTGATGCCCCGGAACAGGACGCTGGGCGCGGGGTCGATGGTGACCAGCGGTTGATCCTCGATGATTTCCTTGAGGATCCGGTGGACCTTGCGGGTATCCGATCCATAGCTGACACCGATGGGGATGATGATCCGGCCGCTCTTGCTCTGCCGGGTCCAGTTCGTCACCGGCTGGCTGATCAGGTCGCTGTTCGGGACGATCACCTGCTGCTTGTCGAAGGTCTCGACTTGGGTGGAGCGGACCGAGATGCGCTTGACGATGCCCTGCTGGCCGCCCGCGCTGATCCAGTCGCCGACGCCGATGGGCCGTTCGATCAGCAGAATGATGCCCGACACGAAGTTCGAGACGATGTTCTGCAGGCCGAAACCGATACCGACCGACAGGGCGCCCGCGACGATGGCAAGCGACGACAGGCTGATGCCCGCCGAGGAAATCGCCATCATCGCCGCCAGCACGATCCCGACATAGCCGATGCCTGACACAACCGCGTTCTGCCCGCCCGCGTCCAGTTTGGTCTTGGGCAGGACCGAGTTGCGCATTGCCCCCTGGACACCGCGCGTGATCGAATAGCCGATGGCGAAGACCACGACAAATGTCAGCACCGCGCCGGGCGACAGCCTGACCCCGCCCAGCGTCACGCCCTGGCGGAAGCGGACCCAGTATTCTGCCAATTCGTTGATCGACGCGCCCCAGATAAGCATGAAGATCGGAACAGACAGCAGGATCAGCGCGAATCCGATCAGCAGCGGCGCCAGCCCTTCGCGGGCGCCTTCCTGACCGCGCTTCAACATGTCGAACACGTCGGCGATGAAGTCTTGCAGCAGCACCAGAAGCCCCAGCAGCGCCAGGGTCTGCGCCCAGGGCCAGACCGCCACGTTGCCCAGGTTGACAAAGCCCGCGGCCGTCACACCCACCGCCACGATGGCGATCGGGCGCGTCAGCATCCCCGCGAAGGCCAAGACGCGATGGCGATAGGCGCTGCTGGCCTTGTCGGCCCAGGGCTTCAAACGGCGCAGGATATTGCCCAGCTTGAACAGCAGCGCCGCCGCCAGCACGATCAGCACGAAGTTATAGACGACCGCCGCGCCCTCGGCGAAATCCAGCGGGATGCGTTGCAGGCTGCTGCTGCGCTCGATCAGGCCAGACTGGGGCAGGAACGCGCGCGAGGCGACATAATGGACCGCAAAGACCACGGCGACGGCGTGGGCCAGCCACCGCGCCCGCTGCCGATCATGGGCGCCCATGTTGAGGGTATCATAGTTGATCGACTGGTTCGGGAACAGTTGTCGCGCCAGCCAGGACGATCCGAACAGGATCACCCCCGCGCCCGGAAGTGCCTCAAGAAACGGGCGAGTCCAAGGGCCGAAGATGCCAGTGGCGGTCAGCGCGTTGATCAGCAGATAGATCCCGCCCATCGGCAGAGCGATCTGCAACAGAGACACCGCGAAGGACACGGCAGCGCGGGAATAGGCCGATGTCCGCGCCGAAATCCGGCGGGGCAGCGTTTCGACCCATTGCCGCCCCAACGTCAGAAGCAGGATGGCGGTGACCAGATATCCCAGCACATAGGGAAGGCGCGGCCTCAGTTCGGACCAGGTGGCCCGTTCGGCGATGCGTTGCGCGGTATTTTCGGCAATGCCGCCGACCAGCCGGGTGGTTTCCGAGGCCGCGATCAGCCAGTTTCCCGGAATCAGGGGCGAGGTCGATTGCTCGACCATCTGGGTTGCCGCCCGCTGGCCCAAGCTGCTGTCGATCTGGCGGACCAGGGCGTCGGCGCGGCTGAATGCCTCGACCGCGGCCAGGCGCGGGGCCTGCAATTCGGACAGTTGCTTTTGCAGGTCGGCACGACGCGCGGCGACATCCTCGGCCTCGGCCGCGCCTTCGGCGGGGGCCGGGCCAAGGGCCGCGATCTGGGATTCCAGCCGGGCGATGGCTTCGCCATTGACGCCCTGCGCCGCCTGGAACCGCGCGCGCCAGTCCACGATATCGGCGCGGATGGTTTCAAGCTGGGCCGTCGCGGTATCCGGGCTGGCCGCCAACTGTTCGGCCTGGGTGGCCACCCGGTCCCAGCGGTCGTAATCAGGCAGGGCGGGTTCCTGCGACCGGGCGGGGGACAGACACAGGGACAGGACCGTCAGCAAGACAGCCAGGAAAGCGCGGATCATGGATCAGCCTTCGTAGACTTCGGGAATGTCGGGGGCTTCGCGCGTCATCCAGCCGGGCACGGGCAGGCCCTTGGCGCGCAGAAAGTCGGGGTTGAACAGCTTGGTCTGATAGCGGTTGCCGAAATCGCACAGGATCGTGACAATGGTGTGTCCCGGCCCCATGTCGCGCGCCATGCGGATCGCGCCCGCGACGTTGATCCCCGAGGATCCGCCCAGGCACAGGCCCTCGTGTTCCAGCAGGTCGAAGACCACCGGCAGCGCCTCGGCATCCGGGATGCGATAGCTGTAATCGGGGGTGAAGCCTTCCAGATTGGCGGTGATGCGCCCCTGGCCGATGCCTTCGGTGATCGAACTGCCCGGCGCGTCGAATTCGCCGGTGGTATAGAACGAATGCAGCGCCGCCCCTTCGGGATCGGCCAGGCCCATCTTCACGCCCTTGGGCTGCAAGGCCATCGCCACGCCTGCCAGCGTGCCGCCCGACCCGACCGCGCAGATGAAGCCGTCCACCTTGCCGTTCGTCTGGGCCCAGATCTCGGGTCCGGTGGTTTCCAGATGCGCCTGGCGGTTGGCCGTGTTGTCGAACTGGTTGGCCCAGATCGCGCCGTTCGGTTCAGTGCGCGCCAGGGCCTCGGCCAGGCGGCCGGAATAGCGGACATAGTTGTTGGGGTTCTTGTAGGGCTGGGCCGGAACCTCGACGAGTGTCGCGCCCGCAAGGCGCAGCATGTCCTTCTTTTCCTGGCTCTGGGTTTCGGGGATCACGATGACCGACTTGAACCCCATCGAGGCGCCGACAAGCGCCAACCCGATCCCGGTATTGCCCGCCGTGCCTTCAACGATGGTTCCGCCGGGACGCAATTCGCCCCGCGCCACCGCGTCGCGGATGATGTACAGGGCCGCGCGGTCCTTGACCGACTGGCCCGGATTCATGAATTCGGCCTTGCCCAGGATCTCGCAGCCCGTCGCCTCGCTGGCCTGGCGCAGTCGGATCAGGGGCGTGTTGCCGATCATGTCGGCAAGATCAGGGCAAATTCGCATGGTCAAGCAACCTTCCGAAAGCGATAGGGTTCCGCGTTACCTACACAGGACGCGCGCCAGGGCACAACCCCGCCTTCCGGTGAGCCCGTCAGGCAAGTCCCAGTTCCGCGCGGATCGCCCCCTGCCGCAGTTCCAGCCACAGCGCGATCATCGCCAGCGGGCCGTTCACTACCTGTCCCCCCAAGGCCATCCGCGTCAGCTCGTCGCGAGGGATCAGGTGGCCGCGAATATCCTCGGCCTCGGATTCCAGGCCGTGCACGCCCTCGATCCCGTCGGGAAGGTCGGCGATACCGACGAACAGATACAGGTATTCACCAAACGCGCCGGGGCTGGGATAATGGTGGATAACCGGAACCAGCCGCGTCAGAGTCAGGTCGGCCTCTTCGCGCGCCTCGCGCCGGGCCGCGTCCTCGACCGTTTCGCCCGCGTCTACGCGCCCCGCGACGGGTTCCAGCAGCCAGGGCTGCGGATCGTGGCGCAACAGCGGCGCCACACGGAACTGTTCGATCAGCAGCACCCGGTCGCGGACCGGATCCCAAGGCAGGACGACGACCGCATCGCCGGACACGAAGACCTCTCGCCGCAGGGCGGGAGTCATGCCGCCCGCATGGGTGCGATGGCGGAGCTGGCAGATATTGACGGCGAAATAGCCTGCGAAGGCTTCGTCGCGCGCGATGACCTGCACATCCTGGGGCGCGCGAAGGTCGACCAGCGGCGCACCCGACGGCGGACTGCCCGCGCCGCGCAGTTCCGACGCCGCCACGACTCCGATCATCGGCAGGCGCGCGGCGATGTCCGCAACCGACCGCTCCGATGGGGCAGCCAGGATATGCCGGGCGATGGCGGCGGCCAGCGGCACCTGGGGCGGACCTTCGGCCCCTCCCTCGCCCAGACCCAGGATCCCGTCCCGCACCGCCAGCCCCATCACCTGGGCATAGCGGATCAGCGCCGCGTTCGGCGTCACCCGGACGGCGGCGACAGTCCCCTGCCCCGGCAGCAGCCTGGGCCAGCCTTCGCGGTCGATCCCCGCCCGGGCCCCGCCCGCCAGGACGCCAGCCAGGTCATCCCGCACCCCGGACAGCCCCAATGCCTCCTGCATCGCGGCTTCTGCCAGGATGCCGACCAGCAGGACCGGGGCGCTCACAACTGCCGCCCGCGCAGTTCGGCTGCCGCGGCCAGCCCCATGTCATGGGACGTGGCCGAGACCACCGCATCGAACCCCGCGAACATCAGCCGCGACAACGCCAGCCCACCGGCGGACCCGGCATAGGCGATGTAACGGTCAAGCTCGGCATCGCCCAGCACGCCATAGGCCAGGAACAGATAGGCGCCGATCCAGGCTTCGGTATCCGCGCGCATCCGGGGTTCCTTCGCCCAAGCCTCCCGGACGATCTCGCTGTCCGACAGCGGCATCGGAAACCCGCCGCCCGCCTGGAATCCCTTGGAAAAGGCGACCGCGCCATTCAACGCGCCCACCACGTTCGGCTCGATCAGGTCGGCGGCCCGGATCAGGCGCGCGATCCGCACGGCCCTGGGATCGCGCCGCCGCACCGCCTGGGCGAAAGCGTCGCGGGCCGCAGCCTCGACCGCCGGATCCCTCATCCTGACCCGCGCGGCGTTTTCCAGCGCCAGCATCCGCTGGCCGAAGACGGTGCGATAGAAGACCAGCCCCTCCGCCACCTTGGCCAGGTCGGTCCTGGGAAGCGCGGCCGCCATCCCTTCCAGGAACAGTTCCCTGGTCCGCGCCGGGTCGTGAATGGCCCGGACCCGATCCAGCCAGCGGCCGGTGCCGCCGCGCGGGAACAGGCCCGCCGCCATCTCCTCGCCCTGGGCCACAGCCTCGTCGCGCAGGATCGGCATCAGGCTGTCCATCCGCATCACATGCCAGACCGCCTCGGCCACCTGCTGCTGTTCGACGGCTGCGGAGGGCTGGGCCGTGGCCGGTCCGGCAAAGGCCAGCAGAAGGCAAAGACACAAGAACCGAAGCATCCGAAATCCTTTCGCGCCACCGGCGCTTTTTTCGACAAAACCCCTTGCGCTTCAACCCCCACCCCTCTAAATCCCCGCCTCACCACCCACAAGCGCGGAGAGGTGCCGGAGTGGTCGAACGGGGCGGTCTCGAAAACCGTTGAGCCTGCAAGGGTTCCGTGGGTTCGAATCCCACCCTCTCCGCCAACTTTGTTCCCCACAAAATCACGAAAGCCCAGCAAATGCTGGGGATTTTGCGAGAAACGGGCCGGATAATTCCGAAGCACAGCGAAAAATGGGGAACAAAATAGGGAACAAATTGCGCCATTTTCCGTCTTGCCGGTTCGTGTGATGGACGGCACATTCCCCGACATGGCGAAGCTGACTCCCCCCGTCCTGCGCGGCGACACTTGGTATCTCATAAGGCGAGTGCCGGGCCGGTATTCCCGGATCGACCCGCGCCAGAAGGTGCGGGTTTCGCTCGCCACGGACAGCCGCGAGGTCGCCGAGGCGAAGGCACCGATTGTCTGGCAGCAGCTCATCGAGGCATGGGAAGCCCGGCTTGCGGGCGACGTGGGCGATGCGCAGCAGCGGTTCGACGCGGCCAAGGACATCGCGCAGTCTCGGGGCTTCCGCTATCTGCCGGCCGCCCAGGTGGCCCGCCTGCCCATCGAGGAACTGGTTGCGCGGGTTGAGGCGTCCGTGGACAGCAAGGGCGCCGTCGATCCGGTCACAGCCGACGCGCTGCTGGGCACCGTCAAGGCCCCCGACCTGACGGTCAGCAAGGCGCTCGATCGGTTCTATGAGGTCGAGGCGGTCCGCGTGAAGGGCAAGAGCAAGGACCAGCTTCGCCGCCACAAGGCGCCCAGGCTGAAGGCCACGCGCAACTTCATCAAGGTCGTGGGCGACAAGCCCCTGGACCAGATCACCACGCGCGACCTGTTCGACTTCCGCCAGTGGTGGCAGCGGCGCGTGACGGCAGGCGAGGTCGAACCTGCTACCGCGAACAAGGATATGGTCTATCTGATGGCGATGTGGAAGCCCGTCGCCAGGGACGCGCAGATCATGCTGAAGATCAACACCGACGGCGTGATGTTCGATGAAGGGAAGAAGAAAACCCGCCCGCCCTTCTCGCCCGCCTGGATCAAGGACAAGCTGCTGCCCGGCATCGTCCGCATGAACGCCGAGGCGCGCGGCATCCTGGAAATCATGGTCAATACCGGCGCCCGGCCGTCCGAGATTTCCGCGCTGAACGCCCATACCATCGTCCTCGACGCCGACGTGCCGCACATCAGGATCATCGAGGAAGGCCGCACGCTGAAATCACAGTTCGCGGAAAGGGACATTCCCCTGGTCGGGGTCAGCCTGGAAGCGGCCCGACGCAACCCCGCAGGCTTCCCGACCTATGTGGACAATCCAGGTCTATCGGACACCATCAATAAATACCTGGAAGAAAACGGGCTGAAAGAAACGCCGCGGCACACCCTCTACAGCCTGCGTCACAGCTTCGAGTCGCGGATGCTGAAAGCCGATTTCCCGGAACGGTTGAAAGCCACGCTGATGGGCCACCGTTTGCAGCGCGAGAAATACGGGGAAGTCGATCTGGACCACGTTCGCGGATGGCTGCTCAAGATCGCAATCTAGCCGAAAGCGCCAAAGAACAACCCCGCAAAACGGCGCTGTTCTGCGGGGCACGGGCAGGTTTTCGGGCGCGGATCGTGCTTTCTATCGAGGGTTGTCCCGGCCCTCCTTGCTGCCCCGCTTAGCGTAGGGCTTGGACCGACCCCAACGCTCCCGATGCTTTTCAATGACCTGCACCACTCGTTGCGGGTCAATGCGCTCTTTCTTCTCTCCATTCATGCCGTCAACGAATAGCAGCCACCCATTGTCTCGGGTGTCGATGCGGATTGTCAGGTATTTCAGATCCCAATCGCTGCACCAAAATCCTTCGCCCTTAGCTTCTTCGATTAGGGCGATGAACTCCGGCAGCTTGTCGTGCCATTCGTTGAAGTCTGGTCCGTGCGAAGGCCATTTGTCCTGCGTCACGACTGGCCCTCCTTGCTGCCTCGGGCGGCGTCCAGCTTAAGTTCGCGGATGCCGTCACGGCAGGCTTTCGCGCCAAGGGCCATTTGGGGGATGCCGTATTCCTTGGCTTGATCCATGACGATCTGACAGGTCTGCTCTGCCGCCTTCCGCATCTGTTCGACAATCATCCGCGTTTCGTCTGCGGCTGCCGCAGCGCGGGCTTCCACCTCCACCCGCACCCGCTCTGCGATCAGCCGGTCTAGCGCGGCGGATGCGTCGGTGGGTGGCTGCAAGTCGCGGATATTGTCGGCAAGAGCCTGCATCATCTCGCCATGTTGCCGGGGTGCCGTTTCCCATCCTCGTTCCGTCTCATTCGCCGCCGCATCGCGTCCCTCGATCCAGGCTGCGGCTGCGCGGGCGTCGGCAAGGTCGCGGCGCTCGTAGTCCTGGTATTCCCACCACCGTTCAGGCTTCTCGCCAATGGCTTCTGCGGCATAGTGCAGCCAGATCCGCTCAGGCGCTTGCGTGTTGATCTTAGGTGTGTCTGTCATGGCTGATGTCCTTTGGCGATGCCTTCGCGGATTTCTCTCGCGCCCCACGATGTTTCCATAATGCTGATCGCGCTGCGGATGGTCCTGGCGGCTTGCTGATAGGGGATGCCGTCAAGTGCCCCGTTGTTCTTGTCGAACCAGTCAGCCTCCTTCGCCAGAAAAGCGGTTACGCTGCGGATCGCCGCCTCTGCCACCGCATCGGGGGCGGTCGAAACTCCGGTTTGATCCTGCGGGGCACTTCCAACTTTAGGTCCGGAAAGTTGAAGGTCGTCGGGCTGCTCGGTCTGGGCATCGAGGATGGCGAGGACTTCGGACTTCTTCACTAGAGGATCAGTGATTGGCCCGAAAAGTCGAAGCGTATGAACTTTGTTACGGGCCTCGCGCAGGGTGCTGGTGTCGGTCATCGGGAAATCTCCACGCGGAACAATGATAGCGGCCCCTCGGCCATGACGATCCGGCCAGTGAAACGTTCCTGCCAGCGGCAGACGGATTTACCGGAAACCTTGTCGGTGAAATGATAGCCGAGGAACTTCATCGGCAGGACATAGGCTAGGACGCGGCGCATCACCCTTCCTCCCCGTGACTGCCATCGGCGGGCTGGGCGAGGGCGGCGCGAAGGGCGTCATTGCGGGCAAAGGCGGCTCGGGCGCGAGTGCCACCATCCTCTTGCAGCGCGTGGCGTCCAGCATCCCCTCCGCTATGGATCAATCGGGCAAGTCGCGCTTGGTCGCCATACCATTCAAGCGCCTCGTTGACGCGGGCCAGTTCCTTCCGCAGCCGCGCCAGTTCGGCGGCTTGGGCTTCCAGCGCGTCGGCGGCGCGGTCCGGCAGCAGGTCTTGATGCATCTCGGCATCAGCGCGCAGTTCCGCTACCAGCCGCGCCACATCATCCAGCACGGCAGGGACCGGTGCGGGGTGGGCGGGCGACCACTGGTGCGGTTGAGCACCGACGATGCGACGCAGTTCAGCCATTTCGTCGCTATCAGGGTGCGATCCGTGCGCGCCGGGGTCGAGCAGGTCGTGCATCGCATCATCGTAGAGTTCGAGGATGCGGCGGGCCGCAGTCGCCACCGGCTCCTGTTCCTCGGGCGACGGGGCGGGGATCAGGGCGCTGCGGATGCGGGCCTCAACAGCGAGGGCAACGGCTTCGACAGCCTCCAATGTCGTGAGCCTACCGTAATCACCTGCTTCGTTACGGAGACTTTCAAGGAGTTCAAAGTCGAGCGTCCACCCGAGATTGGTTGCCGTGTCTCTCTTAAGCAGCGGCTTCACGGCCACCTGCGCGGGGGTGGTGGGTTGGTCAGTCATGGGGGTGGTCCTCGAAAAGCGGCATCCCTGCGGCTGCCTGTTGCTTCGCCTTCTTGGTCTTGGGCTGGTAGCCGAACGGCACCAGGTAATCGCGGCGCGCGGCCTGCCATGCTTTCTGCGGCCAGCTCATGCACCAGCCCGGCTTGGCAGCGTCCACGACGCGCTTGCGTTCGTGCAGGGGCGCGTCGGCGGGAAGGTTGCGCGTTGCCTGCGCGATGATCGCAGCGGCTTCCTGGCGCCAGGTCACGTCGCCCCCTCCCCGCTGTCAGGCTGCGACAGGGCGGCGCGGGCGCGACGGAAATCGCCATGCGTGAGGTAAATCCATCCCACGGTCAGATCATCAGGCAAAGGCTTGCCAAAATAGTCGCAATCCATCCGCCCCTCGTTGGTGTGCATGTATTCGGCGAACGGGCGCAGCGCCGCCCGCATCTCCGCCTCACGGGCGCGGAGGGCGGACAGGTCGGCGCGCAGGGCCAGGTTCTCGGCGGCAAGCTGCGGGGCGAGGGCGATGTCCGAGAGCATCGCACAGGCGTCATCCAGGTCCGCGACCTCGACCGTCAGTGTCGGCCCATCATAATCGCTGTCCAGCCCGAAAACGTCGCCGCCTTCATGGCCGATGCTATAGCGGACCACAGGATGCCGGGCCGTGCTGATCGTCCCGACCACGCCGCTGTCCATGTCGAGATCCATCAGGTGATGATCGGTGCCGCAGTTCGGGCAGGCTTGGCAGGGTTCGCCGTCTACGGCGCAGTTCCGGCCTTCCAGATCGTCCTCGGACCAGTCCGTCATGCAGTTGTTGCAGCGCACTGTCGGCAGCCGCAGGGCGTCCGTGTCTATGGGGTCAGGCATCATCGCTCCCCTCCGTGGCAGAGGGGCGGGCGGCGATCTTCGTCTGATACCAGTCCGCTAATTCCGCTTCCATGAAAGCGCGAATGCCCGGTGCTTCCATGCGGGCGATGTGGAGGATCGGGGCAATGTGGTCGCTGAAATACAGGCTGGAACCATCATGCCAGCACGGCCCTTTCAGCAGCCAGCAATGATCATGCGACGGCTGGCTTTCGCCATACTGTGATTTCCGCCAGTGACATTCGATGCCACCATAGAAATCCTCGTGCATGATTGCCTTGCTTTCGGCGGTGTGAGCCTGTGCCCAGATATGGACGCCGCCGTCTGGGCCAACGACTGACCACGTAAAGCGCGGGGCATCAGCTTTCTTGTCGCTGCGCTCGAATGCGAAGGTCAGCCCCGCCCCTCCGGTGTTGCTCTGGGCGGTCATGCTGAACCGCCTTCCGGGGTGGCGGATACCTCACCATCTGCGAGCCGCCGCATGTCCGCGAGTGCATCAGACGATGTGTCGTAAAACCGAGCCGGATTGATCTTGTAGCCGCTGGCCTCGTAAATCTTCATCGCGGCCAGTTCGGTGTTGAAAAACCGCTCAAGCGCATAGCCCGCTTCTCCGGCCAAATGGACGACCCAACCGGCCCGGCAATGCGTGGTTTCGCAGGTGTGCCAGGATCCCATATCAAGCGCACCCTCGGCGCTGACCGCAGCTAACACTGCGCTGTGGATGTTCTCGATCTTCGGCGTTTCAGGGACTGTAAGGGCACCTGTTTTGCCCGAGCAGCCCGAGCAGCCCGAGCAGCCCGAGCAGCCCGAGCAGTCCGAGCAGCGCGAGCAGCCCGAGCAGTACGAGCAGTCCGAGCAGTCCGAGCAGTCCGAGCAGTCCGAGCAGTCCGAGCAGTCCGAGCAGTCCGAGCAGTCCGAGCAGTCCGAGCAGTACAAGCAGTCCGAGCAGTACGAGCAGTCCGAGCAGTACGAGCAGTCCGAGCAGTACGAGCAGTCCGAGCAGTACGAGCAGTACGAGCAGTACGAGCAGTCCGAGCAGTACGAGCAGTCCGAGCAGTCCGAGCAGCCCGAGCAGCCCGAGCAGTACGAGCAGCGCGAGCAGTCCGAGCAGTTGATGCAATTCCTGCACCCCTTGAGGCTGTTCAACGCCCGTTCAGCCGCATCTTTGTTGCCGAAATACGTGACCGAGCAGCGGTTGCCGTTCGTATCGCTGACCCATTCGCCAGCATCGTCCCAGGTTATGTCACTCATGGTCTTATTCCTTCGGATATGTCGGGTGGGGGTCAGCGCAGCAGGTGCGCCGGTTGTCGGAAAAGCGGGCGGCGTCGGCCTCAAGGGCGCGCATCATGTCTCGGTTCATGCTGCTTCCTTTGCGTTCATGAAGGCTTCCAGGGTGCTGCGGGCCGCGATGGTGCGGCGTGCGCGGGTGACGGGGTTCGGGTCGGCCAGGGCCTCGGCCAAGGCGATTTCCGCCTCGATGCGCTCGAAGGCGTCGGCATAGTCCAGGTTCTCGATCAGCCGCTCCGCGATGATCTGCTGCGCGGCTTGCAGGCGGGCGAGGGAAACAGGATGCGCGGTCATCGGTCTTGTCCTTGGAGGGTGTTAGGTGCGCCCGGCCCAGGGATGAGGGGATGGCCGGGCGCGTGCCGCGCGCAGGGAGGATGAGGGCGCGCGGTGTCTGGTGTTATCTGGCGCCGATTTCCGGCGTGCCAATCAGAAGCGGGACGTTGGTTCCTTCGTGTGCGATCGTCAGCGCCTCACGAGCTGCGTCACGCAGCGCGGCGTCGGGGTTGTAGAGGGTGGCGAAGAACTTCACGTCCTGGCCCGCCTTGCGGTAGCGGAAGCGCACGGCCAGCCGATAAAGAGCGCCTTCCTCGAAAACCGGAATTGCGATCATGAACAAGTTGGGCAGGCGCAGCGGTTGACCGTCCGGTCCGCGATGCTCGTCCAGGAACTGAACCTGCGTTTCGCCCGTGTCGCGGTTGGTCGTCACCTGCAGGTGTCCGGTTTCATGCACGCGGAACTCACGCGACAAGGCGGCGAGTGCGGCATACTGGCCGAAGCGTCCTTGGATCTTGGCGGCAACGTCGATCATCCGCTGTTCCCAAGGGGTCGGATCCCCTGCCCCCATGCCCAGCAAGGCGGGAGTCGGATCGAGGAAGTCCTTTGCATTTTCCTCGATGAACTCGCCGAACTCGTCTTTCGAAAGAGGCTGGCCGCTGATGGCGTTCCAGCGTTTCCATTCCTGCGACACAGGGAAGGTATAGAGGGCGGTGTGGCGGCCGTAGTTCGCGGTTGGGTCGCCCATGTCAGGCGAAACCGTGAAAGCGCCCTCGCCGTGATAGTCGATGACCGACACCAGCTTCGGGGTGGGATGAAGCTGACCGAACAGCACCGTTTCCTTGCCTTTGAAGCGGTTGGTCCACTCGATGATGCTATCCAGGTCGTCCAGCTTGGCTTGGCCGGTGCGCTGCATCGGCTTGAGTGCCTGGGCGGCCTTGCGGTGCTGCTCGGTCAGATCATGGATGCGGATGCCGTCGGGGGCGGCGATCAGGAACGGAGCATCGGGGGCTTTGGCGTCAGGCTGGACGACAACCTGGAACTCGCCCGTGTGGCGGAATTCCTCGATGATGGTTTCAGCGATGTTCTTGGGTGCTTCGATAGTCACAGTCATGTCTCCTTAGTCGGCTGCGCGCAGTTCGCGGCGGCCTTCGCCTGCGTCGCGGATTTCCATGCGGGATTGGGCGGGGTTGTGGGTGGTCAGGCCGCCCGTTCCCGTGACCCAGCCGACGGCCTTGTGCTTCGGCGGCTTGGGACCAACGATCTTGTCCTCAATCGCCATTTCCATCTGGCCGAAGCGATCAAGCCGCATGTCGATGGTGATGGTGATCTTGCCCTTGGCGCCGGTCGAAAAGTCCTGCGCGAACTGGCGCATTTCGACGTTGTTTGCCTCTATGCGCGACAGCAGGTCGGGCAGATAGTCGCCGTTGTCCGCAAGCGACAGCATCTGGTCCAGACTTCTTAGCTCTGGGGTATGGGACACGCTCTTTCCTTTCTGTGAGCAGTTGCCGTTATGGATGGCCGCCCGCGTGGGGCGGCTCACCACAAAGGCGGGATCAGCCCTGTTGCTTGGCTGCGCGGATCTCGGCCACCAAGGCGTCATGCGCTTTCGCGTCCGACTTCTTGATGATGCCAAGCTGGTTCTCGTAGGCCGCGATGGTGGATTCAGCCGACGCGCCGTCGTGCATGTCGTTCAGCGCCCATTCGCGGACCCGCTCGACCAAGGCCCCGATTTCGGGATCCGCGGCGTGGGCTGTCTCGCCTTCAAGCGCCAAGGCCGGGGCTTCTTCCTGCTTCGGCTTGGCGGTGCGGGTCTGGCGCTTCGCGGGTTCCTCGCGCGGCGTCTCGGCCCGTTCCGGCTCGCGCTGCTGCTCGATGGTCTGTTCGGTCCCGCGCCGGTCCTCGATCCGGGTCACTTCGCCGGTTTCGGCATCGACCTGTTCGCCCGCATAAGGCACCCCGTCTTCGTCGCCGTTCTGCGAAACGGCTTCGATTTCGGCCATGCCGTGCGTGGGGTTCAGGGCAAAGGCGCCATAGTCGGCGCGGGCTCCGTCCAACTGAACCGCATCCTGGAACTCGACGGACAGCGGCAGATACTTGGCCAAGGCACGGATGGCGGTCTTCTTTGCCATTTCGTCCTCATGCGCCTTCCACGGGCTTTTGTCGGTGCCACCCATGCGAACGGCGGTTTTCCAGCCTTCCGAATTGTCACGGATCCGCATGACATGCGCCCAGGGCAGCACGACATAAGCGTGCCCGCCGTCGCGGAACTTGGCGATGGCATAGGCGTGCAGCTTCTGACCTTCGAGGTTGCCAGGACGATGGCGCAACGTGGCCTCGGTCCCTTCCTCGTATTCCCAGAGGTCATCGTCGGAATAGTGGATATTCGCGGAGATGCTGGTGATGTGGCCTGACCGGCGGGCTAGGTCGATCAGCCCCTTGTATCCGACGATAAGCTGAACATTGGTCCCGACCGTTTCCCAGCGTCCGGTTTCCCTGTTCTTCTGCTTCTTATCGAAGGGGATGAGATAGGCGTGGCCCAGCACCGTGTTCGGTTCCAGACCCAAGCTGGCGCATTGCATCAGGGCGCCAAGAAGGGACATTGGCTCGCAATCGGCCAGCTTCGGCGTGACGCGGATCGCGTTGGCGATCAGGCGCATCATGCGCTCGGGCTTCATGTGAGAGGCGGCGACTGCGGCAAGCTGGCCTTTAGCCATGTCGTTGACCAGCAGTTCACGGACGTTGCCCACCTGACGCAGCGGCTTGGCGGCGATGCTGTTGGGCGCGGTCGGGGCGGGGCGAAGGGCGGTTGTCGTGTTCATTACACAGCTTTCTGTTCGGTGGTGAAAGTGATGCCGGCGATCTGGTCGGCGCCGTCCTTGCTGCGGCGCTCGGCCTCGGCCAGTTGCAGCAAGAGGGTGTCGAGCTTGGCGCGGTGTTCGGGGTTCTTGGACAGCACGACAAACGCCTTGGTGCGGGCCACGTCCTCGGGTAGTTCCGGGTCGAAATGCGCGGTGTAGTAGGTCCGCATGGCGACGGTGCGGGCGCCGCCCGTGGCGCTTTCCAGGCGGGCGACAACCGGCTTGGCGGCGGCCTTCGCGGCCTTCTCTGCCGCCGCTGCGGCTTCCTCGGCGGCGGCTTCGCCGATCACATCGTTGCGGCGGGCGGCTTCCTCGGCCGCGCGGCGGGATTCCTCGGCCACGCGACGAGCCTCGGCCTCACGCTCGCGGCGTTCTTCGTCCAGGCGACGCTGTTGCTCGCGTTGATAGGCAGTCATCAGGGCCGACAGCCGGTCGGCCAGCTTGGTCAGCGGAGCAGAAAGCGCCTTGTAGGCATCATCGACAGCCTTGGCGGCGTCCATGTGCGGCTGCTTGGCGGCCTTGCGTTCGTCCTCGATGGACTTGACGGCCTTCTTGACCTGGGCGGTGAAATCGACCGCCTTTTGGGCGCGTTCCTCGGTGTCGATCGCACCGAGATCCAGCCATGTCCCGCCCGTCTCGGCGAGAGCCGACACGCGGCCTTTCAGTTCCAGGAACTTGGCTTCGTCATAGGGGGCGACGGCGCCGCTGTTGTGGCCGATGAGGCCGTGTTGATCGTCCATGTCAGTTTCCTTTACGGGGCGATGGGGGCCATTGCGGCCAGATCAAGGCGCGCGTGGGTCGCGGCCATTTCTTCGATGCGGCTCTGGACGCCGATCAGCGCGTCATAGTCCTCGGACGTGATCGGCCGAAAATAGGTCCAGTTGCGGTGGATCCAGGCGGGGCGCTTGGGCTGGCCGTTACAGATCGCGGCCAGCGTCTCGGGTTCGGTCAGATCGCCCGTTTCCGGGTCAATGCTCTGTTCCAGCCAGACGGCGACACCCACCCAGGGACCGCCGCGCACGATGCGGGTCTTGTAGAAGCCGCATTGCGGATCGTCCTCGTGCCGGGCCGGGCGCAGGCCCGCCAGCGTCTCGCGCCACCAGCGGTAAGCCTCGGCTTCTGTGGTTGGGCGCCGGATCATCAGACCAGCCCGTTCTTCTCGGCCAGCCAGACCGGGACATGCACGACATGCGACGAGCGCACGGCAAATTCGTCCTCGATGGTGACTTGGCTCTTTGGAAGCCAGACGCTATCGCGGCGCGCGCCCGTGGCCGAAAGGCAGTATGCCTTGTCGGTTTCGTTCATCACCTTCATGTCGATGGCGACGGTTTCAGCTTGGTCACGCATTACGCGGCCTCCTTGATTGCGATGAATGCTGCGGCCTGTTGTTCCCAGGCCAACACGGGCTGCTCGAACAGCACGCAGTCGCGGCGCCCGAAGCTGACGACATCGCCCTTCACCCGGATCAGGCGCAGGGCAAGCGTCCGTTCGTCCTCGGTGACGACCACAAAGGTTGCCTCGCGCGGCTCGCTACCATGGAAGCCCTGCCACTGGACCGGCATCGTGAACTCGGTGTTGCGGATCGACAGGTTCATTTTGGATCCCCGTTCTCGTCCAGGTCGGGGGTCATGGCGGCGGCGGATTGCTTCATCGCCTCGGCATTGTGGCGATGGAGGGCTGCACGGTCATATTCGCCAAGATCATTGCGGATCGACCACATCAGGGCGATCAGGGCGCAGACGATGACGGCGATCAGGGCCAGTAGCCCGGTAATAATCCAATGCCAGCCAAGGGCTGCACTGATAGCGGCGGCGGCAATCAGCAGCGCGGCACAGATGATCCATTCGGACCAGACACCAGCGGCGGTTTTGCGCCAAGATAAGACACGGCGAAACATCATACCCATCCATTCTGATGCGGCGCGGTGCCGCGTTCTGCGGTGAACCAGTCGCCAAAGCGGCCCATTGCGGCCCAAACCTTGCGGGCGAACAGGAGGCCTATGGCGGCCAGCAGGAAGGCCCCTGCCCCGGCCTCGACGGACACCGGCGCGGGCTGCGGCACCGGATTGACCGGCGGCACAACCACGACCGTTCCCGGCGGCGTCGTGCCGTCGCAGCAGTCGATGATCGGCGGGAAGAAGGGATTGCCGCCCGGCGTGAAACCGGGGATCAGCGGGCCGGGGATCGGCCCTGCCAGCGATGCGGCGGTGATCTGCGGCGCGGCGTCGGCGGGCGCCGTAGGCCAGAGGACATCACCCCAAGCATAACCGGCGGCCGGGGCTTCCCACTTCGCCAAATAAGCCACATCAGCATCGGCGGTCGGCAACCACATAGGGCAATCCAACCGGGGGCCGATGTAGTCTGCGGGTTGATACGCGGGCCGAAAGCCGTATCCGATCAGGTGCATGACCGGAGCGTCGTCACCGTAAGGATGGACGGTTGCCATTACGCACCGCCTTTCGGGGCGCAGCGCCACAGATAGATCATGAAGTGCAGCGAACGCGCGATATGGGACACGCCGCTGCCGTCGAGCCAGTAGAACCGGCCCCTTGCCCCTACAGAGAGAATGGCGCGCTTGAGGCCGTCCTTGCTGTAAGGGACATGTTCCAGATCGCCTTCGGCATTGGTCCAGTAGATGATCTGCTTGTGCCCGTAGCGGGCGCGGCGGCGGAGGGTTGCAAGGTCCATTACAGCATCCCCCCGCCCCAGGCGATCAGGGCGCAGAGCAGCGGGATGCCATAGACCATCGCCGCATACATCAGCAGGAAGGCGATACAGCCACAGATGGCGACAGCGGCCAGCAGAAGCGCGGTTTCGGCGCGATCATCCTGCGGCGCAGGCGGTTCCGGGTTGTCGTGGCCGCCCAGGCGCGCGGCATAGATGGTTTCGTCGTCCATCGAGGGCGTTCCTCCATTCGGCCCGGGAGATGGGGGCCACAGGAGTAAGTTAGTTTGGCAATTGCCAAACGTCAACGGTTTATTTTGGCAAATGCCAAACACGTTGGTTCCGGGTGCGATTCGCACGCGCCAGCAATAATCCTACGCGCAACGTTCCGCGACCAAGGCGCTGCATAGAAAATAGCCCCGACCAGGAGGCGGGGCTTTTCGAGGATCCGACAGTCAGATCGTCACTGCTGGGCCGAGGCGAGGTCAGTTACGACGCGGCGTGATTCCTGCTTCGGAAAAACAGCAGGCAGATCGGCAACATGACGATCAGCGTAACAAAAGGGATGCCGTTCAATGCGTGAACGATCCTGTCGATGAACCTGTCGAACTCGGGCGAACCTGTTTCGAAGATTGATGCCAGCACAAACACTGCGGAAATGCCTGCAAGCCCCGCAGCCGTGGATCGAACTCTACCATCCGGTTGCAGCGCACCGAGCAGGCCGAGAAACGTCATGCCGACAACAGCGCCGACAACTGACCCGAGATAAAGAAGAAGCCCAAATAGGGAGGGATCTGTGCCAGATGGCAGAACCGACAATCCGAACCCGGTAGTGATCATCGAGGCGCCAAGCCACGACGCACCCAGCAGATGCAGCAGCGTTGGCCTGGCCGGCCTCGTAAGGGCCCAGACAAGCGCCCCGCCGCTTACCGCCAATGCCGGCCCGAAGGCCATGTAAAAACTCGCGTTCACCGTCCGCCTCGCACCCTGACTATCGTAATGCCTTGATATGCACCGATCCGCCCACAGGATTTAGCGCGAACAGCCGCATCTCAAGGTTGATCGTTGCGCAATGTTCCGCTTATGTTCCCGCCTAGAGAGTTCACTTGGAGAAGGTGATGGAGGAAGAACAGCGGTTTCGAGACATGCTTTGCGATCTCACTCCGATTAATCTTGAGAAGGTTCGCCTGCACTTGCAGCGCGCTGTTCTTGAAGAAGAAATTGAACAAACTGCTCGGCTTGGCGACGACGTTCCGCCGAAAGATGGGCATAAGCTGACACCAGGGCTTCCCTCGGATCGTCCGCAGCGATTTCGTCGCCATTCAGGATGTGCCCAATAGGAACCTGGAAATATGCTGCCAAGGCTTCCATGTCCTCCGCATTCGGAACGGCCTTGTATCTGCGAAACCATGAATACGAGCGGTGGTAAGGGATCCCGACCTCACGTTCCAAGTCGCGTGGGTTTTCCAACCCTCGCGCGTTCATGAGTGCCTTAATCCGTTGGGCGATCGGTCCTAGTTCCATGCGCACACGCTAAATTTGGCGGGTGCCAAACGCAATTTGGCAATTGTCATTGACTTTACTTTGACAATTGCCAAATATGCAGCCATGGACCCGCGCATCATCATCGAAAAAATCGAGCGTCTTGCCGCAGAAACGGGGCTGAAAACGTCCACGATCTGCCAGGGCGCTTTCAGTAACCCTTTCTACTTGGAACGGCTCGAACGTCGGCTCGAACGTCTTGGTGACGAAATCGAACGATTTGAGCGGTTCGAAGCGGAAGAGCGCGCCAAGCGCGCAGCAAAACAGGAAGGGGCGGCCTGATGGCTCAAGCCGCCCTCTTTTCCTCTGCTGAACACATTCACTCGTCACAAGTGAACAACAGCACAGGTGTAATCAGTATGTCCTCTGGAAAGTTTTCTGGAAGGCGGGAGGTTTTGTCCTACCGCCAGCACTTCGCCGTCGTTTGGCAGCGTTTCGTTACCGAGAACTTCGAAAGCCCGGCTCATGCCGCGCATGTGTTCCAAGTCGATGCGTCTACCGCCGACAAATGGTTTCGTGGCCTCAATGCACCGTCAGGATGGGTCGTCGGAAAAGCGATCTCTGACCCTGCCATGCGCGCGGCCGCCCTGGAACTTCTTACAGGTCAGGTATGAGAAGAATTCTTACCGTAATCTATAGCGCCGAACTCTCGGCCGCGCTTCACCTCGGCACAGTTGGGGAATGGTGGGCTGCTCGTGCAGCTCACCGCCTCGGAAAACTTTCCGGGGAAGTTCCGGAGATCCGGAAATGACACACCGCTTCCCGGACGGCATGACCGTCCAGACCAAGACCCTCGCATTCCGCATCTGGCAGGCCGCCGAGGCGCGCGGCTGGGACATGACTCTCGCCGACGTGGCCGACCACTTGGACGTGTCCCTGCCCCGCGTGCGCCGCGTCGCGCAGATTTCCGGCTGGCTGACGCGCTTCCGCACCACGATCACCGATCCGTCCAACTACAACGGCATCACCGAACGGGTGGACGAAGATCTCGAACAGATGGCGGTGCGGGCATGAACACCGCCCCCCGCGCCAAGTCCAACACCAGCAAGGCGCTGTTCCGGGCAACGTCAGGGCGCGGTCGCGTCCAAGCGCCGACGCTCTATGACGACCTGCCCACGCAGATGAAGCCCGACACTGACCGGCGGGCGCACGATTACTATCCCACGGGTCAGCCCGAGGCGATCCGGGGGCTTCTCGCCCTCGATGGTGACGCGATCCGCGCCTGTGGGTCCGTCTGGGAACCGGCCTGCGGGGACGGTGCCTTGGTGAAGGAAATCCGTGCGGCCGGTATTCCGTGCTGCGCGTCTGACCTGATCGACCGGGGCTGTCCCGATAGCTGGACCGCCGACTTCTTCACCTGCTTCCGGTCCCGTGGCCGGGCGATCATCACCAACCCGCCTTTCAATCTCATCAATGCCCGCGACGGCCATGGCCGCTGGCTGCGCCACACGCTCGACATGCCCGGCTGGGACTATCTCGCCCTGTTGCTGTCCTGGGACTGGCCTGCCGCCCGCGCCAACGGCCTGGGCGAGCTGCTGGACGCGCGCCCCTTCTCCTACTCCTACCTCATGCGCTGGAAGCTCGACTTCACCGGCGAAGGTTCGCCCCCGCAGCGCAATGCGTGGTTCGTCTGGCGCCGCGACTGGCAGGGTGAACCCGCCTTTCGCTGGATGGACAAGCCGACCGCGGATCCTCGCCAGGAGGCGCTGCTATGACCGATCCCGCACCATCAGATGAAGGATTCGGCGGCAGCGTGACCGTGGAACGCGGCATGGCCGTGATCCGCGTGCCGCTGCGCGAGATCCACGGTCTGCGCGTGGCGCTCGCTGAATGCCCCTGCCGGGCGCCCAAGGCCACAAGCACCGCGACCATCCGGCAACGGCTGGACCGCGCCCTGGCGAGGCTGGGCGTATGACAACCCCTCTCCGCATGACGGCCGCCGAACTGGTGGCGATGCACAACAAGCCGAAGAAGGCGCGCCTGACCGGCCATCAGCGGACGAGGTTGGGCGACACCAACTTTGACAGCGAGCTTGAAGCCCGCTGGTGGACGAACCTGTGCCTGCTGCAAGCCGCCGGTCAGATCATCGAGCTTAAGCGGCAGGTGAATATCCCGCTGCTGGGCCGCGACGGGCCGATCCTGACGCCCAAGGGCAGGCCCATGCACTACCGGGCCGACTTCACCTGGATCGAGCGCAGCGGCGCCCCCGTGGTGGCCGACGCCAAGGGATACCGCACCGAGGTTTACCTGATGAAGCGCGCGATCCTCGCCGCCCAGGGCGTGACCATCAGGGAGCTTACCTGATGGCCGCGCTCGATCACTTCCGCCAGCGGGTCGCGGAACGGTGCCCAGCGGGCACCGATGCCGACCAGTTGGCCAACGAAATCTCCAGGGCGATCCGCAAAGAACAGCATGACGTGATCGAGCGCGTCATGCCTGCCCGGTCCAAGGACGGCCTTATCAAGCGCACGATCTGGCGCATCAGGGTCGCGGAACAGAGCATTTACGTCGTGGTCTGCGACAAGAGCGCACGGCCTATCACCGTGCTTTCCCAAGAGCAGATCGCCGTCACCAAGGCCGCTAGGAAGGCTCGCCGCAAGCGTCAGGAGTTCGAGGCCATGCGTGCCGAGGAAGAAAGCAACCGCCATGCACGCGCCCGCGCGATCCGGCTGCGCAAGAACGGGGGGATCAGGCGATGAGCCGGTTCAATCCCAAAGCATCCCGATCAAAGCGCCCCTGCCCGATCTGGGTTGACGCATTTCAGCGCGACACCCAGCACCTGGAGGCTGATGAGGTCGGGGCATACTTCCTGATCCTCATGGCCATGTGGACGCGGGAAAGCTGCGACTTCCCCGACGACGACAGCCGCCTTGCGCGCGTCAGCCGCGTGTCCGTGAGGCTCTGGAAAAGCCGCATCGGCCCCGCGCTGCGCCCCTTCTTTCAGGTCGCAAACGCCACCCTGATTTCCAAGCGGCTACGGGAAGAAGCCCGTTACGTTGAACGTCAGGTTACGCAACAGCACGACCGTAAAACGGGCGAAAATCTAGCTAACTCATTGGAAAACAACGACCCGACATTAACCGCGGATATATCCGGGGATGAACCGCGGCACCATCCTTCCCAACAACCCAACAGTAGTGGTGGTGGTGGTGGTAGCGCGGGCGACCCAACCGGCGATCAGCGGCCAGTTGTCAAAGCCGAAATCCAGTCCTTCCGGGAGCGATTGTTGGTGGCCTGCGGTGCCGATCCTGAAACCGGGCTGACTGGCCCGAATGGGACGGTCCTGGGTGTCAAGGCCGACATGGAAGCTGCTGCCGCATGGCAAGCCGATCTGGGGCTGACCGAGGATCAGATCCTCGCCGTCATCGAGGACGCTATGTCCAGAAAGCGCGACGGGCCGCCAAGCCGCCTGTCCTACTTCGACCGGCCCATGCAGCGCGAAGCCGGTCGCAAGAACAAGCCCAAACTGACCCCCATCGAAGGAGGATACGATGTCCAACCTACCCGCCCTGGCCGTGAAGCTGCCGCATCCGACGCCCTGCGCAACGCTCTCGATGTCGCAGGACGAATGCGCCGACCATCGAGCAAAGATTGCTTTTGAGGTCGAGGTGATCCTGCAAGGCTACTGGCAGACCGAACTGGCCCCGCAGATGAAGGCCGCCGTCCTGGCTGATTGGGCCGACGAGTTGGAGGATTGGCACCTTGAGCAAGTCCGCTGGGCCTTGCGCGAATGGCGCCGCGAGAACCCGCGCCGCAAGCCGAACGCAGGCGATGTGCTGGCCATCCTGAAGGCCGAACGCGGCAAGGCTGAAGCCGCCCGCATGGCCGCCCAGAAGCAGCCCGAAGCGCCCCGCGAGACGATCAGCGCCGACCGCGCCGCCGAACTCTGCGCCGCCTTTGGTTTCGCCCCCAAGCGCGTCGAGCCGCCCAAGGAACGCGCCACCGAGGCCGAGATCCAGGCCGCAACCGAAGGGCTGAACATCGAGGCCGCAGAATGACCGCCCGCGCCACCTTCACCGACGAGGACATGCACGCCCTGCGCGCGATCAACGCCGAGACGGCGATCCGCGCCATCGCGGGCCGCGCCGCCGCCACGGCTGGCATGACGCTGGCCCGCCTCACCGGCACCGACCGCAGCGTTGCGGCCGTCCGGGTCCGGGACATTGCGTGCTACGTCGCCCACCGCGACGGCTTCAACTTCGCCCAGATTGCCAAGGTCATGCAGCGTCACCCAACGGTCGTGGCCGACGCCATCCGGCGCGAGCAGGCGCGGAGGGGCAAGGCATGAGCGCGGAACATGGCACGACAAGCCGTTACTCCAAGGGCTGCCGCTGCGACGACTGCACGACGGCCCGGCGCGATTACTGCCGCCTGCTGCGCCGTCGCAAGGGCATCATGCCGCAGGGCAACCCGGTTGAGGTTGACGGCGTGGTCTATCGCACGCAGGCCGCCGCCGGCGCCGCCCTGGGCGTGAGCGAGCGCGCCATCGCCTACCACCTGAACAAGCACGGCCACCTTGCCCGGCTCGGGATCAAGACCGGGGGCGGCAAGGGCGGACGCAAGCGCCCGGTCGAGTATGGCGGGCGCAAGTGGCAGTCGGCGCGTGCCCTGGCGCTCTACTGCGGCGTGGCCTGTTCGACCATCTGGAAGTGGATCCGGCGCAAGGACGAGGCCCGCATCCTGGCCGCGATCCGCGCCGCCGACGAACGCATCATCGGCGCGATGATGGCCGCCCAGGCCAAGCAGATGCAGAGGCGTGCCGCCTGATCGGGGCGCGGTAAAAATCCCGACCCTCCCCCTTGCATTAGGTAACGCCTAGCGTTACTTTATGGGTAAGGGCAGATGCCCGAGTCGCAAACCAGGAGATACCGCGATGCAGACCCAAGCCAAAATCTGGACCTTGACCGAAGCCAACACCAACGAGCGCGTTGCCGCCGTCATCATGGACGCTTTCAACAGCGCGAAAGCCTACGGCAACGCAGCCCCGCGCGATGTTGAAAACCACCTGCGGTTCGCCATGACGACCGACGCAGGCCGGTTCCTCTGACCGCCTTGTTGGGCGCCCCTGCGGGGGCGTCACGCTGGACGATCAAACCAACCGGAGACATGACCATGACCCTCGAACAGTTCCGCGCCACGGGCTAAACCATGACCCCTAGCGACATCAAGGATGCCCGGCGCAAGCTCGGGCTGACCCAGGACCAACTGGCCGCCGTCATGGGGCTGCGAGGCAAGCAGACCGTCAGCGAATGGGAACGCGGCGTGAAGTCGCCCGACGGGCAGAGCGTCAGGCTGATCCAGGCGTATCTGGCAGGGCACAGGCCCGATGATTGGCCAAAGGAGGAATGACCATGCAGCAGCTATCCATGATGGACCTGTTGTGCCCGCCCCCACCGACTCCAGTATGGGTCGATACCCGGCGCCCCGTGACGATCCGCGCCTATGGTGGCGAAACCGAAATCACCATCTGCGACTTCGACCACGCGCCTTACGAGATCGAGGTTCGCGGTATCCGCGCCACGGTGTCAAAAGGCTGCACCTATGTGATCGACGGACCCGGATCGCTGTTCTGGTCCGACTCCGGGTTTCGCAGCTTCTCCATCGCCTCGGACGATCCGGCCGCGTTCGCCGCAGCCGTCGAGCGATACATCGACGCACCAAGCAAGGACGGTTCTGGCTGTGGCGGAAAGCTCAAACGCTGGTGGCCGATGTATGTCAGCCAATGGCGCGGAAACGTCGCGTTTGAGCTGCGCCATCTTGACCGATCGAAGGTCTGGGACCAATGGGGGCCTGAAAAGCAGGCCGAAATATGGGCACGGCGCGATGCCGAGAAGGACGCAGCCCTGGCCCGCATGTGGGCCGAAGGCATCGACCCCAACGACGTAGGACCGCCCAGCGGGATTAAGGGCAAGTGGCCCAGGTTTGAAAGGAACGAGGCATGACATGGCGACAGGATGCGGCGATCATCATCTCACAGGCCACGCGCGACCTTCCCGCCGATGCGACCCTGGCAGACCGGAAGCGGGCAGTCGATGCGGCTTTCCCCGGTTGCTGGCACGGCACAAGCTGGCCCCGCAAGGCATGGCAAGCAGCCCGCCGCGATTATCTGGTGCCGTTCGGCTATGTGCCGCGCACCAAGAAGGCGCAGGAACAGCAAGCGGCAGGGATGCCGCTGTTCGATAAATCGGAACCCCCACAACCCTAGCGCGTTCCCCCGCGAGACTGCCCGGCCCGGTTCAGGCA
The DNA here is from genome assembly GCF_052045125.1 of Paracoccus sp. 22332. Classification (NCBI taxonomy): domain Bacteria; kingdom Pseudomonadati; phylum Pseudomonadota; class Alphaproteobacteria; order Rhodobacterales; family Paracoccaceae; genus Paracoccus; species Paracoccus sp. 22332. Next base: position 36,602 of record NZ_JBQEOI010000009.1, on the reverse strand, counting down.
TAGGACGTGCCAACCGGGCCTTCGCATCGGTAGGAAACTCTTGCAAACCCCATGTTCCTCACATGAGGAACAAACTCTTTCGCTGCGATTGAAATTTGTTCATAATCCCCGTTCAGGGACATGATCAGATTTCAACCTATGGAAGCGCGTCACCAAAAGTTCTGCGACAGCTACCTGCTGTCCTTCAACGCCACCAAGGCGGCGGTCGATGCTGGCTTCTCGGAAAAGACGGCGGGCCAGATCGGCTACAAGCTCCTTCGCCGGGAAGATGTGCAGCAGTATCTGGCCGAACGCCGCGCTGCCCTGGCCGCGTCCACCGGCGTGACCCTCGAACGCACCGTGGCCGAGATTGCCCGCGTGGCCTTCGCCGACATGCGCGACGTGATGCAATGGGGGACGCGCGGCGTCGACATCGGCAACAACACCGAAATCGACATGGCCTTCGCCGAGCCGAAGGACAGCAACGAGCTATCCCCCGACGTGGCCGCAGCCGTCGCCGAGGTCAGCCAGGGCAAGACCGGCTTCAAGATCAAGCTGCACTCCAAGACCAACGCCCTGGACATGCTGATGAAGCACCTGGGCGGCTACGAGCGCGACAACGCCCAGAAGGTCGACGCCATCACCCGTCTGATCGAGGGCGCGCAGGGCCACGCCCTGCCCCTCGGCCGCAAAAAGGACAAGCCCGAATGAGTGACGACTTCATCAAGGACGGCCTCCTGGCCGCTGCCGACGACTTCGAGCGTGGCCACGTCGCCACCGCAGCCGCCATGCTGGACGACAGCAAGGCCGTGGCGCGACCGCCGCGAGCCTACCAACCCGATCCGGCCCACGACCCGCTCACGCGCCTGGACCGCGCAGAGAGCGACCTGATCGCCGCGTGGGGCGAGCTTTACCAGATCCCAGGCTTCGCACCCATCGAGGGCGAACGCCTGTCTGCGGCCATCCGCCGCGCCCTTTCCGAAGCTGCCAACAGGAAGGACTAAACCCGTGAACGATCAATCCAGCACGATCCCCATCAATCTCATCGGCGCCCAGGCATCGGTGATGCTGCGCGCCATGGATAAGGCTGCTCGAGTGGGCACCGCCATGGTCCACATCAGCCGCGTGCATAGCGGCGACCTGGAATTTCGGCTGATCGAGTCGCCCTTTGTCGGTGTCGATCTGGCTGAACCCGGAAGCGACCGCAGCGCCGTGTTCATCGCAGCCCGCCAGTGCGGCAAGACCGACGCGGTGATGACCGCGCTTCAGGAGAAGTTCGGCATCATTCGCGACGACGGCGTGCGCGTCGAGGAAGCCCCCGAGGCGCCGGCACCCGCGACCGACGCGCCGCAGACCGTCACCCTCGAACAGATCGAGGGCAAGATCGTCCGCGAGGACTATATCCAGGAACTGAACGGCGGCACGCTGACCATCTGCGTGCTGACGCTGGCCAACGGCTTCGATGTGGTTGGGACAAGCGGCTGCGCCGATCCGGCCAAGTTCAACGCCGAGCTGGGCCGCAAATACGCCCGCGAGGACGCGATCAAGCAGGTCTGGCCGCTGGAAGGCTACCTGCTGCGCGAACGCATGTGGCAGGCGGGCGAGTTCGAGCAGTCCGCGCGCGCCGCTGATGAAGGCTGGGGAACCGACCCCCGCAAGAACGACTACAGCCGCCCCATGGACGCGCAGGACGCCCCTGTGACGGCAAGCGCGGCGGTGAAGCCTGTGGACCCCGCAGACACCGAATGGCGCCGCCTCCGGGCGCTGGACATGGCGATTCAAGCCGGATCGAGCAGCGTCAGCGGAATGCTGATCGACCACGCCAAAGAGATCGACGCCTACCTGCTGGGCGAGGCGGCGGGGAAGCATCCCCGCTATCCGTATCAGACGCCCGATGGCCGGTGGTTGGGCGCTGACCACAATTCCTATGCGGACTACCAGCAGGCCAAGGCCAAGTCGCGGGGGTCCGCAGCCTGACATGCTCGACGCCAGTTCCCCCTTCCCCGTCAGCGCAGACGAACAGGCCGCAGGTGTTCCCGCGACCTTCGTTCCTGCGTCCGAGGAAGATTGGGAGCTGGCGCTCAAGGATCCATGGTGGCGGCTCACATCGGGCCAGCTTTATCAGATCATGGTCAAGGGCGACGACGACGACGAGGACAGCCCCGGTCACGTCGCGCCCTTCATCCCGAACGTAAACCAGCTTGAGTTCCTTCAGACCACCCACGACCGCAGCGTCATCACCAAGGCGCGGCAGTTGGGGTTCACCACGTTGATCGCGATCATGTGGCTCGACCACGCGCTATTCGTGCCGGATCAACGCTGCCTGCTGATCGCGCACAAGCTGGACGACGCCAAGAAGATCTTCCGCGACAAGATCAAGTTCGCCTATGACCGCCTGCCCGAACCGCTGCGCGAGGCCATGCCGACCGCCAAGCTGTCGGCCGATGAAATGCTGTTCGCCCACAACAACAGCAGCCTTGCGGTCAGCACGTCGGCCCGGTCGGGCACCATCCACCGCCTGCATATCTCGGAAATGGGCAAGATCGCCGTGCGCGACCCCGGCAAGGCCGTGGAAATCGTCACCGGCTCGCTGCCCGCCGTGCCCAAGTCAGGCTGGGCATTCATCGAATCCACCGCCGAAGGGACCGAAGGCGAGTTCTTCCGCATCGCCAAGGCCGCCGAGGACCGTTGGCGGGCCAAGCAGGACGAGCGCCCTGGCGTCTGGGCCTTCCGGTTCTATCCCTGGTTCAAAGAACCCGGATACAGGATGGACCCGCGCGACTATCCCATCAGCCCCGAGATGCACGAGTATTTCGACGCGGTTGAAGCCGAGATGGATACCACGCTGACGCTCGAACAGCGGGCTTGGTATATCTGGAAGCGCGAGTTCGAATTCTCGGGCGACCCGGAGAAGATGCACCGGGAAATGCCATCGACGCCCGAAGAATGCTGGATGACCAGCAACGAGGGCACATGGTATGCCCAGCAGCTCGCCCGCGTCCGCGCCGAAGGCCGCATCGGCAAGGTGCCCCTGGTGACGGGCGTGCCGATCAACACCTTCTGGGACATCGGCAACAGCGACGGGACAGCGATCTGGCTGCACCAGCAGGTCGGGCTCGTCCACCGCTTCCCGTTCTTCATCGAAGGATGGGAAGAACCCTATGCCCATTTCATCGCGGAGCTTGAGAAGCGCGGCCATGTCTGGGGCGCGCACTTCCTGCCCCACGACGCCACGCAAGAGCGGCAGGGCGAGCGGTCCACAATCTCGCCCCTCATCATGCTGCGCAACCTGCGGCCGGGCTGGGACTGGCGCGTGGTGCCGCGCGTCCACGACCTACAGCACGGCATCCAGACCACCCGCACGCACTTTGCCCAGGCGTGGTTCGACGCTGACGGATGCGCTGCGGGCATCGACCGGCTGACGAACTACCGCAAACGCTGGAACAAGATGCTGGGCCGCTATGTCGATGAACCCGTGAAAGCCGACGGCAACAGCGAAGGCGCCGACGCCTTCCGCCAATGGGCGCAGGCGATGGAACACAAGATGCTCACGCCCCGCGCGCTCGTCCAAGACCGTGACGACCCCCTTGCAATCCCGCGCCGTCGCAAGACCGGGCGCCGAGTATCAGGACTGACTGCATGACCGCCGACAACGCCTACAAGGGGCCGATCCCTGCCCTGGACCTGTCCCTGACTGCCTTTGACCGGCAGATCGGCCCTGTGCGCGTGATCGGCTCATGGTGGCTCGATGAGCAGGGCATGAAGATGCCCCGGCCCTGCCTTGTCCTGCTGCATCCCCTGCGCCGCGTGCGTGCCGGCGTGACCGTGCCCGTCGTCATAAAGCTCGATGATGCCTGGAAGTGGGCGCCCGACACGCCCGATCCTATCCCCGGCCTCAACACCCACACAGAGGGCGGCCCGACCTGGGCCAAGCGCACCATCGCTGGATGGCTGCGCGAGGGGTTGTTGCCCGGCAACCCCAACAGCCTGCCAGACCTGATCGCGGTCGCGGGCGCCATCATCGACAGCCTTCGTGACCTCATCCACATGCCGCCGCTGCCGCCGCGCAAATCCAAGCTCGTCTTGGCCGAGGTCGAAATCGTCAACACCAACACCGGCAAGACCATCGGCGCAGCGGAGATTACCTGATCATGTCAGCCCTTACCTTTCAGCGCACGCGGCACGACGCGCCCGGCGACGGCATTTTTGCCGCCATGGAGCGGGACGCACAGCCCGGCATCGGGCACAACAGCGGCGGCAATCCTGACGCCATCGACCTGGACAGCGAGGCCGTCCGTGCGATCTGGAAGCAATGCCGGGGGCTGTATCTCGCAGAGCTTGAGCGGCAGGCCGACAACCGCCGCGAAATGGAGATGGACGAGGCGTTCTACGACGGCGACCAGTGGACGCCAGAAGAACTGGAAATCCTGGCCGAACGCGGGCAGGCGCCGACCGTCTATAACATGATCCAGACCAGCGTGAACTGGATGCTGGGCACGCAGCGCCGCAGCGCCATGGATTACAAGATCCTGCCCCGCCGCCCGGACGGTGCCGACAGCGCGCAGCGCAAGACGGAACTGTTCGCCCACGTCCGCGACATGAACCATTCCCAGCGGGGCCGCAGCGCGGCTTTCACCGATGCCGTGAAGGTGGGCCTGGGCTGGCTCGAAACCGGCCAGAGCGACGAGGAAGATGGCGCCTTGGTGTTCGATCGCTCGACTTCCTGGCGCTCGATCCTGTGGGACAGCCTTGCCACCCAGGAGAACCTTCAGGACGCGCGCTTCATCAGCCGCACCAAATGGCTGGACTTCGATCATGGCAAGGTGCTGTGGCCGTCGCGCGTCGAGCTGCTGCGGCAATCCCTGCATGGCGTTCACAGCGGCGGATCATCCCCCGGCGACGAGGAAATGGCCGACGGCGCCATGGATTCGGTCGAGTTCAGGGATCACACCGGGATCCTCGGCCGCACCGGCAACGAAGACTATGGCGCCGTGCGTCCGCGCCTGCGCGTGATCGAGTTCTGGTTTAAGCGCCTGGAAAACCTGCGCGTGATGCGCGGCGGCCAGTTCAACGGCGAGGTCTATGACGAATGGTCGCCCGGCCATTGGGATGAAATCAGGACCGGCACCGCCACCGTCGTCACCCGCCCGCGCGAAAGCGTCTGGCTGATGATGATGACCGAGAAGGGCGTGCTGGACCTGCGCCGCAGCCCCTACCGGCACAACCGCTATCCCTTCACGCCCGTCTGGGGCAACCGCCGCGCCTCCGACGGGATGCCCTATGGCATCATCCGGTCCATGCGCCCGATCAATCAGGCGATCAACAAGTATGCGTCCAAGGGCCTGCACGCCGTCAGTTCCAACCGCGTGTTCATCGAGGACAATGCGGTGGACGACATCGAGGAAACCCGCACCGAATTGGCGCGGCCCGATGGCGTGATCGTCTATAAGGCTGGTGCCCGCCCGCCGGTGCGCGAGTCTGACACGACCACGCCCGCGCTGATGGACGGCTTCTTTTCTCGCGATGCCGCCCTTCTGCAATCCGTCAGCGGCGTCACCGACGAGGCCATGGGCCGCACGACCAACGCCACCAGCGGCAAGGCCATCGTGGCGCGGCAGGATCAGGGCGCCCTGGCCACGTCGAACTATTACGACAACCTGCGCTATGCCGAGATCCTGCACGGCGAAAAGCTCCTGGTGAACATCGAGCAGTTCTACGACCGGCAGATGCAGTTCCGCATCCTGGACGACCAGAGCAAGCCGATCTGGAAGCAGATCAACGACAGCCCCGCGACCAGCATCACAGGCTTCAAGGCGGATTTCGTCATCAGTCAGGACGAATGGCGCGCGACCGTCCGTCAGGCCCAGGTGGCGCAGCTCATGGACCTGATGATCCAGCTTGCCCCCGTGGCGCCGCAACTGGCCGTCGGGATGCTGCCAACCCTCTTGGGCATGATGGACATTCCGAAGGCGCAGGAGTTCGCCCGCATGGCCCGCGAGTTGACCGGCGCCCCGGACCCCGACGAGGATCCGAACAACCCCAGCCCGGAAACGCTCGCCAAGCAGGAAGCCCAGGCACGCCAGCAGGCGCAGCAGGATCGGATGATCGAGGCCGAAACGGCGCTGAAGGAGAACCAAGCCATCAAAGCCGCAGCAGAGGCCGCAGCCCGGCGCGATCAGAGCGTGCGCGAGAAGGTGCAGAGCCAGATTGCCGCGCTCGAAGCCTCCGGCATCCTCGCCATGGACCCGCGCCTTGCCCAAGTGGCCGACGCGATCATGGCCGCCGCCATGTCGGAAGGCGACGACCTGGCCGCGCAGGCGGGCGACGTGCCCGTGATCGAGGCGCCGGTGCCTGTGGCCGATCCAGCGATGCAGGGGGCCGTGACGTGAGCGACATTGCCGACCTGATGCGGCGGGTTCCAAAGCCCGCCCCTGCCCGCCATGCCCGCCCTGCGCGCCCCAAGGCCGAGTATGGCGACATGCACCCCGCGCACCGCGCCAATGCGATCCGCAAGGCCGAACGCGAAGGCGACACCGTGCGCCTTGCCCAGCTTCAAGCTGCCACCCCGAAGGAGTGACCCGTGAAAAACCGACTGTTGCGCTGGTTCGAATACGAACATCTGCCCCCGCACCTGCAAGCGGTCAGCCGCCCAATCGGCGAACTGGCGCAGGCCATGGATGCCGCCCTGCCCGAATGCGCCGAAAAGACCGCCGGGCTTCGCAAGCTGCTGGAAGCAAAGGACTGCCTCGTGCGCGCAGTCCTTGAAGCCCAATCGAAGGAGTGACCCCGTGTCCAATCCCCTGAATATCCCCACGACCATCAGCGCCGCCGATCTGCTGTCGGCTGGACTGACGAAATCCGAGATTGCCGCCCTGGGCGACGACGTTGTGACCCCTGCCGCCGATCCGGCGCCCGCGACTGATGCGCCGGCCAGCGATCAGCCCGCGCCCAAGGCGGCCGATATGGGCTATGACGGCGACGAAATGCCCGGCACCGACGGCAGCGACGGTGAGATTGTCGTGGTCGATGCCGCGAACGACCTGGGCGAAGGCGACGGCATCGTCATCCAGGAATACGACCCGGTGCGCGACGGCGACACCGAGGCCAAGGCCGACGACGCCAAGCCCGAGGATGCGCCCAGGGACGACACCGCCGCGCCTGACCCCGATCTGGACGCCCTGCTGGACCTGAAGCGCCCCGAGCCTGTCGTGCCCGCCCGCGACTTCGCCAGCGAGCAGCAGGCCGTGCAGCAGCAGTTGAAAGACCTACAGAAGCAATACGACGACGGCGATCTGACCGAGGATGAGTTCGACGCGCAGAAAGGCACCCTGACCGATCAGCTTGTGGACCTCCGCGCCGATCAGCGTGTCGCGGCCAATACGCCCCAGCCCGAGTTCGAGACGTTCCGCGACGGCTGGTTCAAGCTGGTGGATCAGCACATGACAGCCAACCCTGCCATCAGTGCAGACCCGGAGGTTCTGGAAGCATTCGATGCAATCCTGAAGCAAGTATCCGGGGATCCGACGCTGAACCGGCTTCCGGCGGTGGATCAGATCGAGATTGCGCATCGCCGCCTCGATGATGCCTATCTCGTCAATCGAGGCGAGCGGATGCCCGGCATGGTTTCCCTGCGCACGGCGAAGGCAGCGCCTGCCCCTGCCCCCGCGCCCAAGGCGCAGGACAAGCCCGCCCAGGCCAAGCAGGACGGCCCGCGCACCGATCCGCGCCCCGATGCCCCCGTGACCCTGGCGGGCATCAGCGGCGCGCAGAACGCATCCCTGACCGGGGATCCTGTCGTCGCCCAGGTCAAGGCGCTCATCAACAGCGGCGATGCCATGGCGGCGGAAAAGGCGATGGCGAGCCTGACCCAAGCCCAGCTCGACGCGCTCTATCGCTCGTAAGGAGTCGCGTTCGTGCTGGTCAGGAACATCGAAGTCTCTACGGAAGGCGGGCCGGTCACGTTCAGGATCGGCGACGTGGCTGTTGTGCTGCGCCGCGTCGGAGAACGCATTGTGACCGTCGCCATCGACGCCGACCGGAGCGTTCCGATCAGCATGTCGCCGAACGCCGCGCGCAGGATCCCAAGGGATTGATGAAACCGGGTGCGACGTGGTAATGTCGCACCTGGAATATCCAAGCATAGGAAGTGCCTGGGCCACGAAACCCGTGACCAATGGAGGCACCCGTGCAGACGGTCATCCGCATCAACGATCCGCAAGCCAAGAAAATCTGGGCGACCCAGCTTGCCGTCGCCACTTCCGCCAAAACCTACTGGACCCGCTTCATCGGCGAGGGTGAGAACAACATCATCCAGATGAAAACGGAACTGGAGGAAGATGCGGGCGATACCATCCGCTTCGACCTGACCGTGCCCCTGAAAGGCGAAATGGTCTATGGCGACAACCGCGTCGAAGGCACCGAAGAAGATCTGACGTTCTACCAGGACGAAGTGAAGATCGACCAAGCCCGGAAAGCCGCGTCGGCTGGCGGCCGCATGACCCGCAAGCGCACCATCCACGATCTGCGCAAGGTCGCCAAGAACGCTGCCGCCGAGTATATCTCGCAATGGCATGACGATCTGTGCTTCACCTATATGTCGGGCGATGCGGCCTTTGCCGCCACGAACCCGGACAACAAGGTCAAGCGCGAGTTCGCGGGCAACCCGGTCCAGGCACCCGACGCCGAACACCAGCTTTACGGTGGCGCCGCCAAGGCCAAGGCCGAACTGACCGCCGCCGACACCATGACCACGGGCCTGATCGAGCGTGTCGCGCTCAAGCCGGTGATGATGGCGGCCAACAACCCCGACGTGGTGCGGATGCGTCCGGTTGCCACCGAAGGCGGCGAGGCTCGCTATTGCTTCCTGATGTCGCCGCTGAACGGCTTCGCGCTGCGCACCCAGGTTGGCGACACCGGCTGGGTCCGCATCCAGCAGGCGCTTGTCACCGCCGAAGGCCGTAAGGCTGAAATCTTCCGGGGCGGCCTGGGCTTGGTCGCGGGCACCATCCTGCACGAGCATGAGAAGGTCCGCATGTTCAACGGCTACGGCGCTTCGGCGAACGTCACCGCCACCCGCTGCCTCTTGCTGGGCGCGCAGGCGGGCGTGATCGCCTACGGCGGTGCTGGCGGCAAGACCCGCTACAATTGGGTCGAGAAGAAGGCGGATGCTGACAACCTCGTCAACATCTACCCCGGCCTGATCGGCGGGATGAAGAAGGTCCGCTACAACGGCAAGGACTTCGGCGTGGTGTCGGTCGATGTGGCCTACACCGACCCGAACGCCCTGGCGGCCTGATGATCGCCCGGCCGTCCCTTCGGGGGCGGCCTTCCCCCTGAAACGCCAGGATAGGAGATAACGCCGTGGCGATCCGCAAACTGAACCAGCTTGGCCTGTATTCGGCCATCACCATCCCGCAGATGAACGGCGAAGCCCACACGCTGCTCATCACCCATGTCGTCAAGGAACAGATCGGCACCGCCGACATTCTGGAACTGGCGGCCATCCCGGCAGACATGAAGCTCCTGGATGCCGTTATCGACACCGAGGGCGCGGGCACGACCAACCTGACCGTCGGCATCATGTCGGGCAAGCCGAACGACCCGGACCCCGCCCGCACGTCGGGCGCCGAACTGTTCAACGCCGTTCCTGCCGGCACCGAGGCGAAAGCCGCCATCAAGGCCCTGGCCGCGATTGCGCGTGATCCCGGCAACCGATCCATCGGCCTCAAGACTTCGGCGGCCATCCCGGTCAGCGCGAAGATCCACCTTCGCCTGACCTATGGCGCGCAGCCCACGCACAACGCCACCTGATGCCCTCCCAGGCGCCCGGCCCCCGCCGGGCGTCTTTCCCCTGACCCGCAAGGACCGCTGCCATGACCGATACCGTGCGCTTCGAAAGCCTCCGCCGCCGCCCGCCCGTGGGCACCCAGGTTGACCTGGGCGGCCATTCCCCCATTCGCTTCAAGGCCGACGAGGAAACCGGCCGCGAGTTCGCCGATGTGCCCGCCGACAAGGCGCACTTCCTCGATGCGATCCCGCAAGCCTATCGCCGTGTCGATGAGAACGGCGAGCCGCTGGAAGCCCCCAAGAAGGCCCGCAAGCCCGCCGCGCCCGCGCCCGTGGCGCCCGAATATGGCGCGACCGGAAACACCGACCCCGATCTGGTCACGGTTTCGGACGGCGACGAGGGCGAAGGCCAGGACGGCGCCGAGGGCACCGACGGCAACGATACCGGCGTGACCCAGGGCGACGAGCCTGTCGAGCTTGAGGCCATGGATGACGACGCCCTGCGCGCGCTGTTCGAGAAGAAGATCGGCCGCAAGCCGTCGCCGCGCGCCGCCCGTGAAACGCTGATCGACCAGATCAAGCAAGCGACCGCCTAAGCCCCCAGCCCAGAGGGGCACAGACGAGGATTCGATCATGGCCTTCACCTATGCGTCCGTCATGCGGCAGATGGCAACCATCCTGCAAGACGCCGGGGCCGTGCGCTGGACCGCGCCGGAAATGAAGGAATGGATCGACCTCGCCTTGGTTGATGTGTTCACCGCCAAGCCCAACGCCAAGGTGGCGGTCGTGCAACACCCGCTGGTCGCGGGATCGCGGCAGACCCTGCGTCCCGAATACGCCATGGCGCTGGCTTTCCTGCGCAATACGTCAGGCGGCGCCGTGGAGATGCTGGACAATCTGGACACCCTGAACCGCTGGCAACCGGGCTGGGACACCCTGCCAGGGGCGGCCAAGATCCAGTATGTTCATCACTCGCAGGTGACGCCTCGGATCTTCACTGTCGTCCCGCCCGCGACCGCCGCCGCATCGCTGGAACTTGAAGTGGCTCTTGCGCCGACGCCCGCCGCTGGGCCGACCGGCGCCAGCGCCGCCGACATGACGCAATACACCGCGAATGTGGACCTGCCTGACACCTACAAGACCGCAGTCCTGCATCTTGCTCTCGTTCGGGCCTTCTCGAAGGACGGCGACAATCAGGCCGCAGTCGTTCAGTCGCAAGGGCATCAGGCGAAAGCCGACAAGGCGCTTTCCGATCTGACCGCAGGTGAGGCGGGCATCACCGCCGCCGCCCGTGTGCGGGCCTGACCGCCATGAGCGTGCTGTTCGCGCATCTTGACGGGCTTCTGCCGATCGCTCTGCCGCAGGCGAACGGCTGTCCGGGCTTCTGGGTCACGCAGATGGCCCGGTTCGCCGCCGTCGAGTTCTGCGAACGGACCCGCTGCTGGCGGCATCTGGTCAGCTTCGACGCGCCCCAGGCCGTCATTCCCCATGTGATCCCCGTTGAGGCGGCCATCTGGGAAATCGAGCGGGCGAGCGCGGACGGCCAGCCGCTGACGGCGGTGCAGCATACCGACGTGGCCAAGGACAGCATCACGGTCGGAAACCCCCGTTACATCAGCCAGATCAATCCCTGGGCCATCGTCGTGCATCCCTTCCCGGAAACAGGGCCGGTCCGCATCGACATGTCGGTGTTCCTGAAACCCCGTTCGGACATCGTGACGGGCCTCGACGCGGACAAGCCGCTGCTGGACAGCCTGTGCGTGGTCCCGGAGTGGATGATGCAGCAGCATGGCGAGAAGCTGGCCGACGGCGCCCTGTCGCGCGTGCTGATGATGGAAGGCCAGCCCTGGTATAACCCCCAGCGTGCCGCCTATCACCGCGCGCTGTTCGACAAGGCGCTGAATCGCAACCACGCCGCCAACATGCGCGGCCAGCAGCGTGCGCCCATTCGGATGCCCACGAGCTATATGTGAGGTGAGCCGTGGTTGACCGCATCGCCCTTCGCGGCTTCGCAGGCGAGACACCCAAGGTTCCGCCGCACTACCTGCCGGAAACCCACGCGGCCAGCAGCATAAACGCTGCGCTGGAAACCGGCGACCTGTCGCCCCTTCGCGCCAGCGCCTTGCGGCAAGCCCTGTCCAGCGTGGCCGACAGCCTGTATCTGCATGACGCCACATGGCTGTCCTGGGCCAGCGATGCCGACGCCGTGCCCGGTCCCGTGGCGACCGATCGCCTTTACATCACCCGCGCCGGGGCCGCGCCTGTCATGCGCGTGGATGGCGTCGAGCGCCCGCTTGCCCTGCCGACGCCGACCGTGGCGCCCACCGTCGTCCTGACAGGGACCGTGAACAGCGCCGTGGCCACCGCCTATGTCTATGCCTGGACCTGGGTGACATTGCTGGGCGAGGAAACCGCGCCCTCCCCCCTTTCCCCGTCGATCCTGTGGTCGGACGGCTGCACCGTCACCGTGGGCGGGATGCCGAACACGCCCCCGGCCAACCGCCTTGTCACCGGCAAGCGCATCTATCGCAGCGAGACAAGCGCAACCGGCGAAACAGAACTGTTCTTCGTGGCCGAGATCCCGGCGGCCAACGTGTCCTATGTCCACGACCCGGCCCTGGCGCCCATTCAGGAGGCCATCAGGACCAAGGATTTCGGGCCGGTCCCGGCGAACCTGCAAGGGCTGACCGCGCTGCCCAACGGCATCATGGCCGGGTTCCGGGGCAAGGAACTGTGGTTCTCTGAACCCTATCAGCCGCACGCATGGCCCAGCATTTACATGCTGACAACCAATGACTTCATCGTAGCCCTCGCCGCCTTCGGCACGTCGCTGGCGGTTCTGACGACGGGGATGCCCTATGTCGTGCAGGGGCTTCACCCCGAGCAGATGACGATGGAGAAGATCGAGCAGCCCCTTCCCTGCGTGTCCAAACGCAGCGTGGTCGATATGGGCTATGCCGCGATCTACGCCACCCCGGACGGCCTTGTGCAGATCGGCACGCAGGGCGCCACACTGATCTCGCAGAACCTGTGGACGCAGCGCCAGTGGACCCTGATGGAGCCGCACAATATCAGGGCCGCGCGCTATGGCCAGCGTTACGCCTTCGTGTCGGCCGCGAGCAGCACCATGGGGCAGGCTATCGCCATGGTCGATACGACCGGCGGCGCACCCTTCCTGGTCCGGTCCGACGATACCGCCCGCGCGCTGTTCAGCCATGACCGATCCGGGAAGCTGTTTTACCTGACCGTGAACGGATCGGAGATCCGTGAGTTCAACCCGGTCACAGGCGGCCTGAAACCCTATACATGGCGGTCCAAGCCCTTCCGCGTGACGGACAGCCAGCCCTTCGGCATCGCCATCGTGGACACTGACGGCGGGGCTGGAAGCGTGACCTGCATCATCCGTGCCGATGGTGCCGAGTTCTATCGTTCCTCCGTCCGCGACAATCCGTTCCGCCTGCCCGCTGGCCGCGGCCGGGAATGGCAGATCGAGCTGACCGGCACCGCGTCTGTGATCCAAGTCCGCATGGCCACCATCATTTCGGAGTTGGGCGATTGAGCGTTGCGACGGACAAGGCGTTCAAGTCCAAGGTCGAAGTCCTGCTGGGCGAGCGCAAAGGGGCCGAGCGGGACCGCGCCGTGCGTCTGCGCGAGATCGAAAGCATCCTGCGCAGCACGACGGGACTGGTGGGCACCATCGACCCATCCATCCTGAAACCCATCGTGGACAAGGCCGTCGATGACGCGCTTGATGGATATACCCCGCCAGGCATCGACCCGATCATCGAGCGCATCGAACAGGCTGAACAGGACGCCGAGCAGGCCAAACAGGACGCGCTGAACGCCCTGGCGCAAGCTGATGCGGCCAACGCCTACACCGACGAACAGCTTGCATTGGTAAATCAGGACATTCTGGCGCTGGAACAGGCGACCGGGCAGATTGCGGACGACCTGCAAGACGGGCTGAACGCGGCCAACGCTTATACCGACACCGGGTTCGCATCCTACAACGAGACGATCCAGGGGCAATTCGCCAGCTTCGCGGGCCAGATCGAGCAACTGACCGCCGCCCTGACAAGCGCGAACCTTGTCCAGAACGGACTGTTCGCCCTGGGGGATGCAACCTGGACCCTGACGGCCGCCACGGTGCTGGCGCGGGCCGACCTGACCGGACTTGGCGCCGCCGCGCCGCAGCCCAACCTGGTGGAATTGGACGCGGCGACAGCGGCTTCGATCAGCACCGAACTGAACACCTTCGCCGTAACCGCCAACGACCGGGTGCAGGTCCGGTTCTTCGCTGCGGCGACCGCCACTCGCACCGTCACGGTCACGCTGGCCTGGGAAGATGCGGCCGGGAACCCGGTCGGCACGCCGTCCACTGAAACCCTGACCATCACGCCCGCGAACACCTGGAAGGCTTATGGCAAGCAGGTCGATCCGCCTGATACCGCCGTCGGCGCGACCCTGACCATCTCCAAGGCATCGGGCGGGGCTGCGGCGCTGATTACCGCCGTCGAGGTTTCGACCGTCAACGTCGCGCTTGAAGCGCGGGTGACGCAGATCGAGGCCACGCAGATCACCGAAACTGATGTGATCGCCATCATCGGCGCACAGGTCAACAGCCGGTTCGATGACGCCTTTGCGGCAATCGAGGACGAAGCCACCACGCGCGCCAGCGAGGATTCGGCGCTGACGACTCGGCAGACCAGATTGAGCGCCACGATAGACCGAGAAGCCGGGGGTGTCCTGTCCGACCCCTATCTGGCGTCAAGCGGATGGATTCGCTACATCGGGCAAGGCACGTTGGTCTTGCGCGACAACGAGAAGTTCGACACCGGGCGCACCTGGGATTTCACCACCACCGCGGCCCAGCAAGAGGGCGTCTATTTCACCGACAGCCCCGACACCATCTGGCCGGGCGCCAAGAATGCAGATGCCTATGTCATCGAGGTCGATTACACCCTGATGTCAGGCACTTTGGGCGGCGCCCATGTCCTGCTGGACTGGAACGGCAGCACCGGCAACAACAACCGGGCGCAGAAGACCTTGGCCGACATGACGAGCGGGCCGGTGGAAATCGGCCGGTTCAGCACGGCGCGGGGCGTGTTCAAGAGGCCGTCTCCGTTCGTCGGCACCTTCACGACGCACGATCTGTTCGTGATGGCGAACTACGGCACCGGCATGGCGGCCAAACGCATCAAGTTTCACCGCGTCAAGGTCCGCGTGGCGACAGACGAGGAAGTCGGTTCCGGCGAGGTCATGAACGCCGTCAAGGCGGAACTGTCGGCCAACCATTATACAAAGGCCCAAACTAATCAGGCCATCGCGGGGTTCGATCTGACCGGCACGGCGCAGCTTGGAACGGCCTGGGCGCAGGTCAAGCAGTCGGCAACCGCCTTGGCCGGTCTGGACGGATCCGTAGCCCGGTTCCGAAACATCGTGACCGTCGACGGCGAACTGGTGGCCGCTGGTATCGAGGCCGTGGCCTTCAACAATGTTGGCGGCGCCACTGGATCACTGCTCAAGCTGATCGGCGATAACGTCATTGCGGAAGGAACACTGTCCACGAATGCCCTGGTGGTTGGCCTTGGCGGCAACCTTGTAGTGGATCCCTCATTCGATGATGGATTCGAGGCGAACTGGATTGCGACCGGCAATTTGCCAGCCGCGCAACGAGTCATCACCCTACGTCTGCCGGGACAGACCTATGCCCATCCGGGCTGGCCGACGCTGATGATCTTCCAGAACACTGGCTATGCCGATGGCGCCCGCTACGGCCAGATCCTTCAGCGACCTTCGGCCAACGGCGCAGGCGCACGACACCCCGGTGTCCCGGTCACGCCCGGCAAGCGGTATATGGCATCAGCCTATTTCAGAACGATCAACGCCGAGGCGCAACTATATCTCTATTGGTATGATGCTTCCGGCACGCAGCTTGGATCGCCATCAACGGCACGAAAGCAGTTCACGCAGGGTGCGAGTGCTTCGCCAGATGCTTGGGAGCGTGCGAGTCTTGCCGCTGTCGCGCCGACCGGCGCGGCCTTTGCCTCAATCAGCTTCATCAAACGAGACACCCTGTCAGGTTTCGCCAGCAGCTACCTATTCATCTGGAAGCCGCAGCTTGAAGAAATCCATGCCAAGGCGACGGAGCCAAAGGCATGGAGTCCTGGCGGGACTACCTATATCAACGGCGGGCGCCTGTTCGCCAAGTCGATCCTGACCCGGCACCTGGACACCGACGATCTGGAAGTGTCGGGGCTGGCTATCTTCAATGGCCGTCTGCAATCCGACAATTTCGACGCGGCGAGTTTCACCGGCTGGCGGATCACCAAAGCGGGCGTGATGAACATGCCGCGCGCCATCATCAAATCAGCACATATCGACAATGCCCAGATCCTGTTCGCTCACATCAAGGATCTGGAAGTCGATACGATCAAGATCCGCGGCAACGCCATCAGCACTTATGAGGCGTCCTTCACAGCATCTATGCTCCAGTATATCGGCGGCAACGGGGGCGTGGTTCAATCCCTGACTTACATGATCGGCAGGCCCGGCCCTCAACTGATCGACATCTACTTCGGACTTGAGCAAGGGGGTGGGAACGATCTCCAAATCAGTGTTCAGCGGGTTTCCGGCGGTGTCGCGACAACCATCTGGGCCGCTCGTGGAGTAGGAATTGCAAGCGGGGGTTCCTACTCACAGCGCGTCGTGGACCCTGGCACTCTGTCCGGTTCCGTCAGCTACCGCATGGTTGTAACGAACATCGCCAACGGAGCCGGGCCGGTTCGTATCGTAAACAGGTTCATGGGGGTGCTGAATGTCCTCAAATGAGTCCAAGCAAATCCCCTACGTCGCAATCGATCCCGGCACAGGCCAAATCCTACGCTCGGGGATTTGCAGCCCAGAGTCGTTCGCGGCAATGGCTGTGGCCGGTGAATCCCTCAAAGAAGCTGTCCCTGGTGTAACCGACGATTCTCATTTCTGGGATTATCTCATCAATGACTGGCGAGAATTCCCGCCGAGGCCAGGACCATGGGCCGAATTCGATTTCTTCGCCAGGCAATGGTTTGATCCACGCGACAATGCAGCCGAACTGGAAGCCTGGAAGCGTAACGGATTAGCAGAAATCACCGTCCTGCGCGGCCGGGCACGGCTGGCCTACATCACCGACCTGCCCGGCCAGGACATGCTTTACATGGCCAAGGCCGAGGAAGCCCGCGCCTATCTGTCCGATCCCGCTCCGACAGATGCGGATTATCCGCTGGTCATGTCCGAGGTCGGGATCACGGCTCCAACCGCCTATGAGGTGGCGCAGGTCTTCGCAAACCTGAATTCGCTGTGGAGATATGCAGCGGGATCGCTGGACGCCGCCTGTTTTCAGGCCGAGGCGGCGGTCCGACAAGCGCCTGACGCGGACACCATAGACGCCATCCTCGCCGCACTGGCGGCGCAAATCGAAACTCCTGCGGCTTAACGGCCCGATGAAAGGATCGCTGCCATGATCGTCACCACTGAAAACCAGGACATGCTGCTGGAAGCAGCCGCCCGCGAAACCGCCTCGACCGGCTGGGCAAAGGACGCCCAGGCCGTGGGCTTTGTCGATGATCGCGGGCTGATCGGGGTCGCGGTGTTCCAGCACATCACCGAGTTTCATTCTGATTTCCACATTGCCGCCATGCCGGGGCGCATCCTGTCGGCCGACGCCATCAAGATCCTGATCAAGCTCGCCTTCCATCCCGATCACATGGGGCTGGATGCGCTCTGGATGCCCATTGCCGAGGGGAACCGAAAGGCGCAGATCGCGGCGCTGAAACTCGGTTGCCAGTTCGAGTCCCGCCGCCGGGGCTATTCCGCAGACGGCACCGATGCTATCCTGATGGCGCTGCGACGCGAGAACATCTTCACCATGCCGGCGCCTGCCACGCCCGCCGACGAGGGCGCCCCGCAAGGGGCGTGACAGGATCATGGGCAACAACAGCTCACCACGACCCGACCCGCAGATGGGTGAAGCCGCCAAGATGTCGGCTGAAACCGGCCAGCAGATGCTGGAGTTCATGAAAAGTCAGGCGTCCATCACGAACGAATGGGCCGCCGACGACCGGGCGCGCGACATCAACACGTTCCGACCGCTTCAAGATCAGTTCATCAAGGATGCGCAGACCTGGGCCAGCCCAGGGCGCAAGGCCGCCAAGGCGTCCGAGGCCGCCTCGCAGGTGTCGCTGGCGTCCCGGCTGGCGCAGGGCCAGACCGACCGGCAGATGATGGCTATGGGTGTCAACCCGGCATCTGGCGCGGCTCTTGCCTCCCGCCGTCGCGCCTCGACCGACACCGCCCTGGCCCGCGCCGGGGCGATCAACCTCTCGAACCGGCAGATCGAGGCCGAGGCCGAGGCGAAGAAGGCCAACGCGATCAACATGGGGTCCGGTCTGGCGGTCAACCCTGGAACGTCCATGGGCCTTTCCAACGGTGCCGGGCAAGCCGGGTTCAGCGGGGCGATGCAGGGATACGGCCAGCAGGCCAGCATCCTGAACCAGGACTATCAGGCGCGGATGCAGTCATGGCAGCAGGATCAAGCGGGTTCGGCTGGCCTGCTTGGCGCTATCGGTTCGATTGCAGGCGCCTATGGGCCGTCCCTGCTTGCGCTGTCCTCGAAGGACGCCAAGACCGACAAGCGCCCGATCCCTGACGGCGAGGCCCTGGGCGCGATCCGCAAGATGCCGGTCGAACGCTGGCGCTACAAGGAAGGCATGGGCGACGAGGGCGAACACGTCGGCCCCTATGCGCAGGACTTCCAGGCGGCGACCGGAAAGGGCGACGGCCAGACCATCCCGCTCATGGAGGCCATCAGCGTCACCATGAAGGCGGTTCAGGATCTCGACAAGAAGATCGACGGCAAGCTGAAGAAGGCGGCGTGATATGGCATCGGTAGGGCTTGGCGCGTTCGCGCAGGGATTGGCGGGCGGAATGGTTCAGCGCAAGCAGGATGGCGATCGCAAGGAAGCGAACGCCCGCGCCGACCGCGTTCTGGATCTTCAGCTTGAGATTGCCAAGACCAACGCGGACGCCATGCGGTCAATGGCCGCGGCGCAGGGCGGCGGCTATGGCGGCGGCCTGGGCATCCGTCCGGGCGGCGGCCCTGTCGCGGCTGGCTTCGGATCGGTGCCCGACGACGAACGCGAATTGCTGGCGCGCACCATCCAGGCCGAGGCGGGCGGCGAAGGCTACGACGGGATGCTGGCCGTCGGTGCCGTGATCGGCAATCGGGCGCGGTCGGGCAAGTATGGCGGCACGAGCTTCCGCGATGTCATCATGGCGCCGGGCCAGTTTTCCGCATGGAACGGCGTCACCGGCTATGCCAAGGGCGAAGGTGCTTTGAACATGGACCGCATCACGCCGTCCGAACACGCGCTGCGCGTGGCTGATGCGATCCTCGCTGGCAAATACGACGATCCGACCGGCGGGGCGACCCATTACTACAACCCCGCTGCAGCCAAGCCCAAATGGGGCAAGGACGCGGGCGGCAACTGGCAGCAGATCGGCAACCATATCTTTGGCTTCGCAGATGGGCGTCCGGGTGCGGGCACGCGGCGCGCGGCCCCTGCCGCAGCACAGGCCCAGGCATCAGCAACGGCGCCGAAGCCCGACACCGCCGTCAAGCGCGCGACCCTGCGGCTGGAATATCCCGGCTACAAGGGCGTGCCTGACAACCAGCTTGACGCGGCGATCCAACATTTCGAGAAAACGCGCGGCGCCGTTCCGGCGCGCGGCATGGGAGTTTCGTGACATGGGCATGGGCAATGCTTTCGCCGCTTTGACCGAGGGTTGGTTCGGAGGCGTGAACCAGCGGCACGCCTGGGAAGATCGGGCCGACAAGAAGAAGCGCCACGAGAAGCTGGACGCCTATTACGACGAGCAATTCGGCTGGCAGCGCGAGGAAAACGAGCGCACCAAGACCCGGTTCGGCTGGGAAACCGCCCGCGAGTCCGACGCCGACCGCGCCCGCGACCTGATCTATTCCGACGACCAGTCCCGCCGAGCCGATGGCCAGGCGGCGGTTGCCGCTGCGGATGCGGCCTATGAGGGCGGCTTGGGTGTTCGCCCCGCAGGTGTTTCGACCAAGGGACCGATTGCGACCGTGGCGGCCGAGCCTTCCTCTGCCCCCCAGCAGGGCGCCACGTCTGAACGCACGCTGTCCCCCGGCGAACGCGCCACGTCGCGCAGCGGCTTGCTTCTGCCGTCTCTCGATCCGAGCGGGCGCCCCTATGCGATCGAACCCGGCGAGGCGCAGGGCGAGGCGCAGGGCGAGGCGTCACAGGTCGAAGCGAGCAGACCCGCGCCGGTTGCGCGCGTGGCAGAGGATCGCACCACCCCCGCGCCCGCAGCGCAGCCGCAGCGCGGCGGCCATGTCCCGAACGCCGAGGCGCAGCGCAGGCTGGCCGAGGCGCAGGCCATGGACGTGGTGACGCCTGCCGAGAGGGATTATCCCTACAGCCCAGACTTCCGCGACCGCGACCTGATTACGCCGGGAGGCCGCAGGGGCGCCGAGGTCCAAGCGCCGGCCGCCGAGGCTCAACCCGCGTCCGCGCCCGATGCGCCGCACGTTTACGGCCAAAGCGGCGGGCTGGTGCCTGATGTGAAAGAGGCCGCGAAAGCTGCTGGACGCTCGATCCTCGATGTGGCGAAAGACACCGCCGGGCTTGCCGCCAATTCGATCCGCAAGAGCGGCGAGCGCATCATCAGCCCGATCAATGCCGCCCTGGATTACGGGCTGGGCATCAAGGACGCGATCCCGAACCCGCCGGTTGGCGAAACCGTGGAAGGCCGCTTGATGGAAGGGGCCGGAGCCGCAGGCAATGCGATCCTCGATGCCTTTGTGGGCGGCGCGAGCAAGCCCGCCAAGAGCGAGGCTATCCCCGCCGCCGATCCCAAGAAGCCAGAGACGCAGGAAGCCGCGACCGCGGCGGCGGCCACGCTGGAACAGACCCCCAGCGGGCAGGCCGTGGCCGCGACCGCGAAAAGCATGGGCGTCAGCCCCACGACGAAGCACCCGACCGAAAAGCGCGAACGCATCGTCGGATCCTGGATGGATCACTTCACCAAGGAAGGAATGCCCATCATCGTGCGCGGCATGGTCGAGCGCGGGGAATATGACGCGGCCCAGAAGATGCAGGAATGGGCGGAAACGTCGGGCGCCAAGACCGGGCTGCGCCATTGGGCCAATGCCGGGCTTGCCGCATCCATCGGCGATTTCGACGCCTTCGCGGACAATCTGGCGGCGGCCTACAACACCAACGGCTATTTTGACGACGGCTATTCGATGGTCCGCGAGAAATCCGACTTCATCCGCACGCCCGAGGGCGATGTTGCGGGCGCCGTCGTGACCTTCCGCGACGATGCCACGGGGCGCGAGTTCCAGCAGCAGTTCGACAGCGCCGACGATCTGTTGCAGATGGGGATCCAGCTTCTATCGCCCGAGGCCGTGATGCAGCATCAGTTGCAGCAGCAGGCCGCGCAGACCGAAGCCATGAAGGCACAGGCCGAGATGGCGCAGGCCGAGGCGAAGGAACTTGAGAAGCGCATCGACAGCATCGCCAAGAGCATCTTCGATGCCGCGAACAAGAACGCGATGCCGGGCGAGGAAGGCAAGAGCTATGCCGAAGCCTATGCCGAGGCCGAATATGAGGTCATGCGGCAGAAGGGCGGCGGCGCCCCCGCCGGTGCCGCTGCGACCTACGCCCGCGTGCCTGAATGATTGCCCGCCGGGGGTGGTCCGCGCTATAGTGCGGCGATCATCCCCGGTAGCATAGGACGTGCCGCCCGTAAGCCCTTGAGGTTTCCATGGCGTCGAACGTCTTTGCCCCCCGGTCCCCGGCCGAGATTTATCAGGAGTCGCTGGGTGTTAGGCCCAAGGCGGTTGACCCGAAGGCGAAGCTGGAAGCGGCATCGGCGCGGCATGGCGTCCCGGTCAACGTCCTCCTGGCGATTGCCGAGGCCGATGGCGACACCGACCTTGCCAATGTCGAGGCTACCGCGCGCGACCTGGGTGAAGTCATCAAGGGCGGCGGCGATCTGAAGAAGGCCATCGAGTTCAAGGCCGGTGACGCGGCCAAGGCCAGGGCCATCGGCGCGCGCGCCAACCAGCTTCTCGACATTCTGCAACCCGAGGCCGCACCCGCGCCCCAGGCGGAAAGCGGATCAGTGGCGGGCGATCTGGCCCGGCAGTTCGGCGGCACGGCTGTTTCCGGCCTTGGCGGCGCCGTCGATGCCTTGGGTATCGCGGCAGAGCAAGGCGTGGGCCGCACCGAAAAGGGTGAGTTCCGGCGCTTTGCGGAGCGTGTGGGCGAGGGTATCCGGGGCGCGGGCGAGGCGCTGACAGACAGCGTGTCCGAGGCGGGCAAGGAAGCCCTGGCTGGATCGACGCCGGGTGGCGAACTGACCGACCCGTCGTCCTGGACCATGGGCGAGGATCCGTCCGTGCGCGGCTATGCCATGCAGCTTGCCGGCGTGCTGGGGTCCATGGCGCCCGTGGTGGCGGCGTCCGTGCTGACGCGCAACCCTGCCGTGGCCGCCGCAGCCGGTGGCGCCATGGGTGGCGGCGCCGGTGCCGACGAAGCCCGGCAAAGCGTGCTGGACATGGCCGGGCAGATCGACGCGGACGGCAAGCCCGCCCTGGCCGGAGCCCCCGCCTATCAGAAGGCCATCTCCGAAGGGCTGGACCACGACGCAGCGGTGCAGCGCACGGCTGACGAAGCGGCGCGGCTGGCCTTCAACTGGACCGCCCCCGTGTCGGCCCTGGGCGGCGCGGCGACACAGAAGATCATCGCGCCCGTCGAGCGCCGCGTGTCCGGTTCCCTGGCTGGTGCCATCGCGGGCCGGGCCGGATTGTCGGCCGCCGAGGAAGCCACGCAGGAAGTCGCGGAAGGCGTGGCAACGCGCATCGGGACCAATCAGGCGACCGGCGCCGAGGGTGATCTGTTCGAGGGCAGCTTTGGCAACGCGATCCTGGGTGCCCTGGGCGGCGGTGTCGTTGGCGGCGCATCCGGTGCGCTGGACCGGCGCGAGCGCGAGCCTGCGCCTGCCCCGGCAGACGAAGGATTGGGCATCGCACCCGAGCGCCTGGCCCTGCCCGCGCCGCAGCGCCCGACGGCGGCAGACACACCCGACGTGGTTGTCACCCCGCCCCCTGGCCCCGGCCCTGTGGCGCCCCTGGGCATCCGCTCGCCCGAACGCCCGCTGATGATCGAAGGGCCGCGCGAGCCTGCCTCCGCCGAGGCCGCGCCCGGCGTCATCGTCCCGCCCGCGCCTGAACGCGCGGTGCATCCCGGTTTCGAGAAACCCTATGTGGGGAGTGGCAGCGCCCCCATGGGGTCAGTCGCGCCCGGTCCTGTGTCGCAGCAGGCCGTTGGCGCGGCGCCTATTCCCGCCCCGTCCATGGGCGATCCGCTGGGCATCATGCCCGCCCCTGCCCCGATGGCGCCCGCCGCCGGGCCGTTGACCGCAGCAGTTCAGCAGCTCGCCCCCGCGCCCATCGTGCCGCCCGCGCCCGAACCGCGTTTCCCGGACCAGAAGCCCGGCGCCGCGATCCGGCTGGCCGGTCCTGACGGGGTTGTCGGCGAGGGCGTGTTCATGCGCGAGACGCCCGAGGGCGAGGCCGTGGTTCGCGTCGATGGGCAGGAGCATGTTCTTTCCCCGGTTGATTTCGACCGTTCCCGCACCGAGGCGACCCGGCTTGACGAAGAAGCCAAGGCCGCAGCGAAGGCAGGCACCAAGACCACCCCGAAACCCAAACCCCAGGCCGAGTTGCCCGCGCCGTCCGTTGCCTCGGAGGGCACGACTAATGCAGAGCAACCCGATCCTCTACGGCCATATGCTGACCCCGCTGGACGCGGCGCAGCAGCTTCACCGGCTGAAACTGATAACGCGCCCGGAACTGCGGGCGATAGCCAAGGCGCTGAAAGCGGTGCCGCAGTTGCAGGAGGGGGAATTGCACCCGCTGAACCTGTCGCCGGAAATGGGACCGGCGATGCGCAAGGTCTGGCTGGCAACGCTGATGCCGGCGACCTGGACGTTCCAGTAGCGCCCGCATGGGCTGCGGCAGATGCGGCGGCGCAGGGCGAGGCAATGAAGCCCCGCTTCAAGAAGATCACCAGCGGCAACGACAAGGGCATGGTCGAGGCGACCGCAACCGAAGGCGCCTATGCTGGAATGAGTGCCGCAGGCCGCGACAATGCTGACGCGGAAAAGGAACTGCGGGCCGTGATCCGTTCTCGGATCATGCAAGACGGCGGCCCAGCGCCCGCCGCAAATGTGAGAAAAACCGGGTCCGATGCCGCCCCGACCATCGAGCCTATCCGCGCGAAGGCCGCGGTCCTGCGCGGCGTGCCGAAGGAAACGCCCCCGGACGTGCCCGGCGTCAGCCTGAAATGGGACGACAAGGCGGGGGGGTTCATCTTCTCCCGCAAGCACACCGACAAGGTGCAGGCGGCAGTTGGAACCATTGAAAACGCTACACAATCCAACTTGGAACCTCTCACAGTTGACGAAACCGCCCCTATTTCCGATCTGGTTGCGGAGGCGCCTTCGCAACCGGAAGTGGAAGCCCCCGCCGATCCTTTCGAGGCGGCAGGCATGGAGCGCGGCGGCGACCCTGCGGCGCGCGTGATCCGCGACGACAAGGGGGCGTGGGTGATCCGCCAGTCCGGTCAGGGCTTCAAGGCGACCCGCACGCACAAGCCTGTGGGCAGCGTTGCCATCCCGACCAAGACCCTGGGCCAGTTCCCCGACGCGGCTGGCGCGCTGGCCGCGATCCGCGAGGATGGCGCACCTATCCGCGATTCCGCGCCCAAGGCGGCGCCCGCGACCGCCAGCACCGCGCCGGAACATGCCGCCGTGGGCGTGGATGACCGCGAGCTTGCCGAGATTGTCGGGGAGTTCAACGACGCCCATGCGTCGATGCAGACCGGCGAGGAGCAGATCCACCATCTGTTCGACGCGCCGACCAAGGGCGAGGTTGTGCGGCTGGCGCAGAAAAGCCGTGTCTATCACAAGGACCATGGCTGGATGACGCCCGCCGAGGCAAAGGCCCGGATCGCGGAGTGGAAGGAACACGCCCGCGCACAAGGCGGGCCGGGCAGCGTGAACGCCGACAAGGTTGTGCTTTCGCTGTTCGATCTGACCGGAAGCTGGTCGAAGCCCTGGGAAGAAGCGGGCTATCAGGTCTATCGCTTCGATATTCAGGATGACCCCGAGGTCGGGGACGTGAACAACTTCTCGACCGAGTTCTTTGGCGATTGGTTCGGCGACTTCGACGGCCAGGACATTTACGCGATCCTCGCCGCCTGCCCCTGCACGGATTTCGCCAGCAGCGGCGCGCGGCACTTCGCGGCCAAGGACAAGGACGGGCGCACCGTCGCATCGGTGAAGCTGGTTCACCAGACCCTTGCCACAATCGAGCATTTCCGCCCCGCGGTGTGGGCCATCGAGAACCCCGTTGGCCGCATCGAGAAGCTGGGCGGGCTGCCGCCCTGGCGCCTGTCCTTCGACCCGAACGACCTGGGCGACCCCTACACCAAGAAAACCCTGCTGTGGGGGCGCTTCAACGGCGACCTGCCGGTTGCGCCTGTCGAGCCCGTGGAGGGCTCGAAGATGCACAGCAAGTATGGAGGCAAGAGCCTTGCCACGAAGAACGCCCGCAGCGCGACCCCCGAGGGCTTCGCCTATGGCTTCTTCATGGCGAACAACGCCGTCGATCATCCGGTCATGGCGCTGGCCAACAAGTTCGACCGGCTGGACCGCAAGCTGATCGAGGACGCGCTTGCCGCCGGCGTGACGGCAGACGCCATCGAGGAAGCCGTCGCGGATTTCTACTACATGGAGCTGGACGACGACGCGGCGAACGCGGCGATCCGCGACCTGATGCCAACCGATCCGGCCCCGCGTCAACCGAAAGCCCGCAAAGCGCAACCGCAGGCGGCCAATCCGCAACCGGCGGCGCCGAAAGCGCAACCCGCGCCGAGCAATATTGAAAGAACCAATAATGCCCCTGCCCCCGGCATCCTTGGCGTGCTGTCGCAGGACAAGCAGGACCGCGCCGCAGAGCTGAAAGCCCGGCTGGCGGCCAAGGCGCGCGGTCAGGCATCGAGCGGCCTCGATCCCGAATACATCACCCTGGGCGGCGAGCTGGTGGCGCTCTACATCGAGGCCGGCACCAAGCGGTTCGGGCAGATGCTGCGCGACTTCGCGGAGACGACGGGCCTGTCGATGCGCGAGGCGCAGGCGCCCATGCGTGCGGCCTATAACCATGTCCGCGATGACATGGACCTGAACGGCGAGGACGTGTCCGACATGGACGACGCGGCGGCTGTCATGGCCGAGGTCCGGGCGGCTCTGAACGGCGCGGAATCAAAACCCGATCAAGAAGCCGCGCCCCAGCAAACGCAGGCGGAAACCGCCCCCGCAGGCGCTATCCCGGCCAAGATCATCAAGACCGACAAGGCGATCACGGCGCGCGGCCGGGAGGTTCCGGTTGACTATGCCCTGGTCGAGCTTGACGACCTGATCCCGTCGCAGCGTGACGACGGGCGCGACAACCCGGCCTATCCGCAGGAGTTGCAGCCCCGCGACCGATCGACAAACAAATCGGCCGAACAGGTGCGCAAGATCGCCGCCGATCTGCGCCCCGCCCTGCTGGGGGAAAGCCCGCAGGCGTCGAACGGCGCCCCGATCATCCTGCCGACCGGCGAGGTTCTGTCTGGAAACGGGCGCACGCTGGCGCTGCGGCAGGCGCCAGCCGCGCGCATGGACGAATACCGCGCCTTCCTCAAGGCGCAAGGCTATCCCGAAGGCGACATGCGCAAGCCGGTCCTGGTCCGCATTGTCACCGAGAACATGACCATGACCGAGGCCGCGACCTTCGCCCGCGAGGCGAACGAACGTGACACGGCGACGATGAGCGCGAGCGAACAGGCGATGGCGGATGCCAAAACCCTGCGCCCCTCGATCATCGACCTTTACCGGGGTGGCGATGTGGATGCCGTTGGCAACCGGGAGTTTGTGCGCGCCTTCCTGGGCAGCGTGGTTGCACCGGCGGAAATGGGCAACCTGATCCGAAACGACGGGTCGATGACGCAGGACGCGGTTCGCCGCGTGCAGGGCGCACTTCTGGCACGAGCCTATGGTGACGCCGATCTTGTCGGACAGGTGATGGAGGCCACCGACAACAACATCAAGGCAATCGGCGGGGCGCTGATGGACGTGGCCGCCCGTTGGTCGCAGATGCGCGATGCCGCGGCCGACAACTCCATCGCACCCGAAATGGATGCGACCGACGCGCTCCTGGAAGCCGTGCGGATTGTCGATCGTGCGCGCCGTGCCGGCCGCAAGGTCGATGAGTTCATCGGTCAAGGCGATATGTTCAGCGGTGACAGCGTATCCCCAATGGGCAAGGCATTCCTGTCCCTGATGTTCCGTGATGCGCCGCGCAGCTACGGTTCGCCGCGCGGTCGGGAAAAGTTAGCAAATGGCCTTCAATTCTATGCAGACGAGGCTATGAAAACGCAGCCCGGTGCTGATATGCTGGGCGACAGGGCAGACCCGCAGGGCACTGCCACCACCGCGAAAGGCAAGCTCGATGGCAGCGACGGGCAACAGCAGCAAGCCGGGCTATTCACCCCTCGCAATGAAGGGGATGGCGAAAGCAATGGATCGCCTGTCCCGGCAGGAGCAGAACCCCAGCGACCGGCAGAACCTGCAACAGCAGGCGGCCAGGATCCGCAAGGAAATGGCGACGAGCAAGCCGAAGGTGGGCGCCTAAGCCGCCAGGAAAAGGCGCTGCAATGGCTGCGCGAGAAGGCCAAGCACAACCCTGCTCTTGATGATGTTTTGACCGTCACGCAGGAAATGGCGGACGAGGACGGCATCGCGCCCGGCCAGTATCAGGTCAAAGCCTTCACCTTCCGCGGCGAAATCCCCTCGCACATGAAGGCCGCCCTGCGCGGCATGGGCGACGAGTCGTCGTTCGAACGGGCCGAGTTTATCCGCTACGGCACTGACCGCAGCACCCAGAACCGAGTCGAATATACCCGGCTTGAACGGACGCCGATGGAGGCGCAGCCTGCCACGACATCCTCTGACCCGCAGGTCAATCCGACATCCCCTGACACGATCCGCAACTGGCGCAAGTCGGTGCCCTCGACGGGCAGCGTGCGCGGCTGGACCTTGTTCGATGATACTGCCGTTGGCGGTTCCTGGGTGCTTCTGTCGTCGGACCTCGACGCCCGGCCGTTCGCCACCGAAAGCGAGGCGCGGGCGTGGGCGCAGGCCAATCCCGAGAGTGGATTCGATGGTGAAGCTGACGCTGCGCCAGAACAGGGGCAGCTCACCACAGAACCGGGCGCCGACGGTCTGCCGCAGACGATCATGCCCGGCATGGAAGGCAGCGAGGATCAGCGCCGCGCGCAGATGACACAGCGCCAGCGGCTTGAACTGGAAGCGCGCCAGAAGCAATCGAAGATGCGACGCCTGGACGGCAACAGCGGCGATGCTGGGCCGCTGTTCGATGACCAAGTGGATATGTTCTCTGCCGCCCCGGCGCCGGCGCCTGCGGCGGAAGGAGGCTTGTTCGATGAAGGTCTGCCGCGTGCTTCCAATCCGACCGAAGCTGTCATTTCTGACCCAGACGCAACGGACGCGCAGAAGCTCAATGCGCAGCGCAGCAAATTGACCGACCTGCTGACACAAGAGGTTAATCGGGTCGAGCGTCTGAAATGGGAGGCATACAGCAAGACGGGCCGCCGCAGCACGTCAAAGGCCAGCATCAGCAAGGAAGCTATCGGTGCGCAGCTCGGCGTCAGGGGGGACGGCAGTTCAACCTTGGACCACCTGTCAGGCATGGTGACGCTTGGCATCCCGATGGAGCGCAAGAGCAACTATTATGCCGACGTAAAGCAGATTGTGGATGCCTACCTCGATCAGCATCCAGATAACCAGTCCACGGCAGGCGCTCCGCCATCACAGCCCACGGCCGAAGGACCAGCCAAGCCCGCCAAGATCGAAGACTTTGGCGAGAAGATCAGTGGCGCCCGCAAGGATGTCTGGGCCAGCTATGCCGACGAAATGCGGAATGCTGCAGGGGTCGATGTATCAAGCCAGCCGCTTTCCAAATCATGGCCTGCGCCGGACTATGAGAAGCTGATCGAGGCCGGGGTCGAGCCGTGGAAGGTTTCGTTCATCCGCGCCGCGCGAGACATGATCCCAACCAAGCCGCAGAAGGAATGGCGCCTCAAGGGATGGGTCGATGCCGTAACGGGGATGCGGGAACTGGCGCAAAGCGTGATGGACGGGGAGATTGACCAGGACAAGCTGCGCCACGCCCTGTTTGTGCGAGGGGGGAAATCCCCCGGCGAAATTCTTGGTCAGATGAAGCTCTACGCCGCCGTTGGCCACGCCAAAAGCCTCAAGGGCATGTCTTTCGGCCAAGTCAGCTATTCTATGCTGGGCGGGGTGCGCTACGACAAGCCCAAGGCGTTCTGGGAGGTGTCGCAGCAGGCCAAGGCGACGGCCTTCTCAAATATGCCCCGGACCATTGCCCGCGCCGAAAACGAGGCCGATGCGCTGGAAGCCTTCAAGCGCGCTTACGGCGGCTTGGATCAGCAAAAGGCTAAAGCGGCCACGGCGCGCAAGTGGCTGGTCTATGCCCATGAGGGGCGCAAATACTTCACAGTCGGGACCAAAGTCGGCAGCACCTATATCCAGTTGCGCCGTGTCGATGATGTGAAGGAGGCACGCCGGATCATCGCCGAGGAAGCCGACGCATTGCAGGAGCAGTTGGACCGCCTGCGCCAGCTTCCGGCAGATCGAAAGGCCGAGAACGCCCCGCGGGTTGGCATCGACCACCGCAGCGGATCCGATGTGACACCCGAGCAGTTTGGTGAAACCTTCGGCTTTCGGGGCGTGCAGTTCGGGAACTGGGTCAGCGGCGGCCGACGCCAGCAGGATCTGAACGACGCCTACGACGCACTGATGGACATGGCGGGCATCCTGGACATTCCGCCACGCGCTATTTCGCTCAATGGGACGCTAGGGCTTGCCTTCGGGGCGAGAGGGACCGGCGGCGTTACGCCGGCGGCCGCGCACTATGAACCCGGTCAGGTGGTCATCAACCTCACGAAGATGAACGGCGCCGGATCGCTGGCGCATGAGTGGTTTCATGCGCTCGACAACTATTTTGCTAAGGCGCGCACCGATGGGAAAGGCGGATCCTACATCACGGACAGCATCCAATCCGGCGTGTCCGTGGAAGGTGTGAGGCCCGAAGTTATGGGCGCCTTTGCCGCCCTGCGCCACGCGATCGGCAAGACTGGCCTGAAAGCCCGCTCCGGCAACATCGACAAGACCCGCAGCAAAGCCTACTGGTCCACCGGAATTGAACTGCACGCCCGCGCTTTCGAGTCCTATGTCATCGCCAAGTTGCAGGACAACAGCCTTGCGAACGACTATCTCGCAAACGTGGTCGAGGGCACAGCATGGCAGATGCAGGCCGAAATGTCCGGGCTGGGTGACAGCTACCCGTATCTCAAGCCTGACGAGATTGAGGTCGTGCGCCCGGCATTTGATGCGCTGTTCGAGACGATCCAGACCCGTGAGACAGAACAGGGCGTCGAGCTGTTCCGGCGGGACATGGACGGGACAGGCGAGGCGATCACCCCCGTCCAGGCACGGTCGATCAACGCGGCGGCGCGCTCTGTCATGGCGCGCGTCGGGCTGCTGGACAAGATCGGGCTGAAGGTCGAGGCCGGGCGCCTGACGGGGGCCACGGGCAGCTATTCGCGCGGCGTCGTGTCGATCCTGCGCAACGGCGCGCAGGGCTGGCGGCACACGCTAGATCACGAGATTGTCCACGCGCTGCGCGACCCGGCACGCTGGGGCGGCACGCATGGCCTGTTCGCGGCGCAGGAATGGCGATCGCTGGTCGCGGCGGCACGGGCTGATGCGGGGATCCGGGCGCGCGTCGAGGCCACCTATGGCGATCTGGACGCCACCGGCCAATCCGAGGAAATGGTTGCCGAGCTTTACGCCGATTGGGCCGCCGGGCGGCGTGAGGTCGATGGCGGCCCGCTGCGCCAGGCGCTTGAGACGATCCGATCCTTCTTCCGGGCCATGGCTTCGGCCCTGCGCGGCGAAGGCTTTGTAGATGCTGCGCGCATCATGGAGCGCATCGCCTCTGGTGAGGTCGGCGGGCGCGGGCCGGATGGTCCGGGCGGCCAGCCGCGCGATGCGCAAGGCCGGTTCACCGCTGCGACCGAGGCCGCACCAAAGGAACAGCGCGACATGGGCGCGATCCGCGAGGCGCTGACCGCCAAGGCCCGCAAGTCTGGCGTTCCCTTCGGCTTCCAAGGCTGGCGAAAAGCGTCCGACTTCTGGTCGGACGTGCTGACCGACGGCATGGGCAAGCACGGCGCGATCAACTCCCTGGCCTTGGTGCCTGGACGCCCGCTGTTCACGGAGCTTGGCAAGAACATCAAGTCGGCCCAGGCATATCTTGGCCTCAAGACCGAAATGGATGCGCAGCGGGACGCATGGCACGGCAGGGCCGACGCCGTGGCGCAGAAATGGGCGGCATTGGCGCGGAAGGACGGCAAGGCCAATCAGACCCTCATGGACCTGATGCACAAGGCAACGGTGGCCCAGGTGGACCCGTCTGGACCGTTCATGCCGCGCGATGTGAACGCCAGCGATGCCGATGGCATTGCCGCAGAGGTTCGTCGGAAGAACCAGCACGCAGCCCTGTCGGCACGGTTCAATGCGCTGCCGAAAGCCCTGCGCGAGACGTTCGTGGAAGTGCGCGACACCTATACGGCCCTGGCGGATGACATCGACGCGGCGCTGATCGAGAACATCAAGAACGCCGCCGAAATCAGCGTGCGCCGGGCTGAACGGGCGCACCGGAAGGAACTGCGCCGCATCGAGGACGAGGGGCTTGAAGGGGCGGAGCGCGATGCCGCCATCCTGGCTGCTGATGGTGCCTTGGACAGCGCCCGCAGCCGCGCCCGCACCGGATCGGCGGCGCGGGCGGCGAGTCTGCGCAAGGCGTTCGAGAGTAACCGCCTGTCCGGGCCATACTTCCCGCTTGCCCGCTTTGGCAATTACTTCGTCACCGTGAAGGATGCTGACGGCAAGGTCATCAGCTTCAGCCGGTTTGAAAGCAAGGCCGATCAAGCGGCCTATGTAGAGGACGCACGGAAGGACAATCCGGCCGGCAAGGTGGAACATGGCGTCTTGGACGCATCAGACCTTGACCTCAAGAGCATGGTCGATCCGACGTTCACCAGCGAAATCGTGGCCATGCTCGACGGCGCAGGCGCCGATCCGGCGTTGCTGGATGCGATCTGGCAGCGGTGGCTGGAAACCCTGCCCGACCAGTCGATCCGCAAGTCGCAAATTCACCGGAAGGGCCGCGAGGGCTATCATGGCGATGCCTTCCGCGCTTTCGGCAAGACGATGTTCCACGGCGCGCACCAGCTCGCACGCCTGCGCTTCGGGCTTCGGATGGGGGATGCGCTCGATCAGGCCGCCGAGGAAGCCGCGCAGTCGGACAATCCCGAACGCGCCGGGTTTGTGGTGCAGGAAATGAAGCGCCGCCACGCTTTTGCGATGAACCCGCGGGGCAACCCGCTCACGTCCACACTGACCGGGATCGGCTTCATCTGGTATCTCGGCATGTCGCCCGCCGCGGCGGCAGTGAACTTGAGCCAGACCACGATCATGGGACCGGCGATCATGGCGGCCCGCTTCCCGGCATCCGGCGTCTCTGGCGCTGTGCGGCACATCGGGCGGGCTTCCAAGGACTTCCTCAAGGGCAAAGGTGGCGCGGAGAACTCGCCTCGCCTGACCGACGACGAGAAGGCCGCGATGCAGGAAGCCTATCGGCGCGGGACCGTGGACCGGACGCAGAGCCATGACCTTGCATCTGTGGCCGACAGCGGGGCCGAATACTCGGCCACGCGCGAGCGTGTCATGCGCAAGATCGGCTGGTTGTTCCACCACACGGAGAGGGCCAACCGAGAGGTGACGTTCCTGGCCTCTTACCGGATGGCGCGCGAGTCGGGCCAAGGGCATCAGGCGGCGATCGACGCGGCGGCAGACGTGACCTGGAAAACGCACTTCGATTACCAGAACTCGTCGCGCCCCCGCATCATGCAAAGCGACGTGGCCAAGGTCGTGCTGCTGTTCCGGTCCTACTCGGTCAACCTACTGTGGCGCCTGTTCCGCGATGCCAATCAGGCGTTCACCGGAGCCACCAAGGAAGAACGGGCCGAGGCACGCACCCAGCTTATCGGCATCACCCTGTCGATGATGGCCCACGCGGGCATCAAGGGCACCTGGGGCTTTGGTATCGCCATGATGCTGCTGGGCATGTTCATGCCTGGGGACGACGACGACGCGGAACGCTGGCTGCAGGACGCGCTGCTGATGGAAGGCGACGATATGGGCACGGCAGCTTGGAATTGGATTGCCGGTGCCGCCCTTGTCGGCATCCCCGGTCGCGCGCTGAACGTGGACCTGACCAACCGTATCGGATCGCCGAACCTGTGGTTCAGGGACAGTGGCCGCGACCTTGAAGGGGCTGATGCCTGGAACGCTCTTGTCGGCGATCTTCTCGGCCCCATCGCGGGGCTGGGAGCAAGCGCGTTCATGGCCGCGGGCATGGTCGGCGAGGATCCGGTTCGCGCGCTCGAAAAGATCGTGCCGAAGGCGGTCCGCGACCCGATCAAGGCAGGCCGCTATGCGACCGACGGCGTGACCACGATGAACGGCGATGTGCTGGTTGAGGATCTGGGACCGCTTGAACTGCTGGCCCAGGCATCTGGCCTGACCCCCGCACGGGTGGCTGAACGCTACGAGGCCAACAACCGCATGAAGAATGAGGAGAAGCGGATCACCAAAGAGCGGCAGAAGCTGCACAAAGACCTGGGCGATGCGGTCAAGTCGGGCAAGGGTATCAGCGAAGGCTTGCTTGAACAGATGCGGGACTTCAACCGGCGCTATCCTGAATATCCGGTCACGGCGGAAACCCTGCGCGCCTCGATGCAGAGCCGCGCCCGCGCGTCGGAGCGAAACGAGGGCGGCATCAGTTTGAACCCGAAACTGGACCGCCGCCTTCGGGAGAACGAAGCCACGCCGATCTTTGGATGACGTAACGTGTTCCTCATTTGGGGAACATGGTGCTAAGATGATGAAACCGCCGGCCCGGCAAGGCACGGCGGTTTCTAAACATACCGATGATTGGAGCATCGTCATGCCTAAACGCCAGCTACTATCGCCAGACGATCTTCGTCAACTTTTGAATTATGATCCTGAAACGGGCCAGATGACGTGGAAGAAAAGACCTTCCGCATCCAAGACCTGGAATAGCCGCTACGCTGGCAAACCTGCCCTGACTGCGAAGCAAGGAAATGGCTATCTTCACGGCAGCGTTCTGGGAAACTACCTTCTCGCACATCGCGTGGCTTGGGCGCTCCACTATGGGCAGCATGCTGACGGCGAAATAGACCACTTGAGCGGTGATCGGTTCGACAATCGCATCACCAACCTCCGGGCAGTGCCCCGCGCCACAAATATGACCAATCGCATCCGTGGAGCTAAGAACTTCCCTCTCCCTCGTGGGGTCGTTCGGACTAAAGCCAAAGCCCCAAGATACGAGGCGCGGATTTCTGTTTCTGGTAAGGTGCTATGCCTCGGCACGTTCAGATGCCCCAATGCCGCACACGACGCCTACCGCGCCAAAGCGATAGAATTGGGATATTCCTTGCGTCACATCACCGACTGAACGAAAACCTGCCGACGCCGGTGCCCACCCTGTAGCGCGGGACCGGCGCGGCTGCTATACTCCCACCCATCGCGGCATAGGACGTGCGCGCTTCCTCCTGTTGAGGCACGCATCCTATGGTAGAGATCCCCCCCTATGGCTGGGCAGCCGAGCATGATCCGATCCTGAATCGGATCTCCGATGCAGTCACGCAAGCCATTCTCGAACTTGCCGCGAACCTCCCGACCGACACCAACCTTGCAGATGTCAGGGCGCAATTGCTGGCTGTTCAGCAGTCGCTTGGCAACGCCGCATCAGCCGACGCCCTCGAGCTGGCGACCCAGCATCTTGCTGACCTGGAAGAAGTTGTCAGCACCCTGTCTGTCGCTGGCTATGATGACACCCAGATCAAAGCCGATCTGGCCGAGGCCGCAGAGCGGCTGACGGCCGCCGAACAAACGCTGGCCGATCTTCCTGTGTTGGTCGATCTTACCGCCATCCAAGCTGCGATCACGCAGTTGCAGTCGCGGATCGACAACCTGGATCCGGGCTTTGTGAACCGCCCCCCGACAAGCACCGCGATTCCGACGCAAAACCTGACAGTTGGGACGGCATTTTCCTTCAATGCCTCGGGCTATTTCTCGGATCCCGACAACCATGCCTTGAGCGCGCTGGACGTAACGGGAACCCTGCCGCCCGGCATTGCCCAAGATGGCTTCGATTTCATAGGAAATCCGACCCAAGTCGGCAACTTCACCGTCACTCTGATGGTCGAGGACATATACGGCGCGCAGACCAGTCGGTCGATTTCCTTCGTGGTCGCTGCTGCTAACGGGCCGCAGATGCTCGTGACCCCGGCGCCAGGCGGCATCGCTGTCCAGAACCTCGGGAAATTCCCCGATCACTCGATTTCCGCCGCGATCGGCGGCCTTACCCTGGAGTTGCTGTAATGGCGGATATTGAAGCCGATGGCGTCGTCGTCAGCTTGGATGGCGGGGAAACCTATCGTTTCCATGATGGAAGTGGCAGTTTCACCATCGCCGATCTGGCGGAATCGCCAACCCCTTATATTGCGCGTGCGGCCGGACCTGCGTTCGAAGGATCGACGCTGGCTGCGCTGAAAGCGCCCGCCCGCGTATCCGACCCCGTGCTTTCCGGCAGCGCGGTCCTAGGCGGGACGGTGACCAGGCAGTCGCCCGGCGTTGTGACCAGCAACCCCCCGCCGGAAATGGGACCACCGCTGTGGGCGATGCGCGCGGACAGCAATGCGGCAGCGCAGATCATCCAGGGAGCCAGTGGCGAAACCCTGTTTGTTGACGACGCGGTTTTTGATGTGGGCCACCAGATCCGCACCGGGACGCGCTTTTTCAACAGCCAGGGGGAGATCACGCTCTGGTCCAATTGGGTCGAAGTGACGCAGATCCCCACCCTCCAAGCCGCCATCACCCCCGACCCGCTGGTGGCGGGTCAGCCCGCCAGCGTCACCTTCAACACCGCCATCGACGGCCCACCGACCATCGCCCAGGGCCAGACGGCAATCACGGCCACGCGGGTCGGCCAGATGAACGAGTGGACATTTACGCCCGTCGCAGCCGGTGCGCTGATTATCGCGGCGACGGCAGATGGCTACGCGTCCAGTCCGTGGACCTTCGAGGTCAGCCCGGCGCTGCCAGACCTGATCGTCACCCCATCCAGCATCTTCGCCATCGCGAACGTGGACGCCGGGTCGGAACCCGAAACCCTGGCCCTGTCCAGCCCGACCGCGCCCTCGGAGATGATGGGCGAGTGGGAGATCGACTTCGCGCCCCTGGTTTTCGGTCCGGTCCTGCTGCGCGATCCCTACATCACCGGCACTCCGGCTGTGGGCGAGACGATGACGCTTCATCTGCCGCCGCCGCTTAGCCTGGTCGCCGGGCCCGAGCCGATTTTCGACTGGTCCTGGCCGGATGGGTCGAAAGGCAAGACCTATGTCAACCGGGCCGAAGACGCGGGTGTGCCCTATGATGTGGACGTGACCCTGACCGACGGCAAT